>JAKEIC010000063.1 GCA_022614695.1 Planctomycetales bacterium
AGCCAGCACCGGGTGGAGAGGCCGAGGAGGGCCTGGCAGTCGAGGAGGATGTCCTGGTCCTCGGAGCCTTCGCGGTGCCTGGCGAGGGTCTCCCACGTGGCAAGGGCCTCGACCTCGTCGGAGAAGAAGGAGTGGTACGCGCGGGCGGCCGCGGCGGCGATCCCGGCGGCGTCGGCGGGGGAGAGGGAGGGCAGGTCCGGGAGGCTCGATGCGGCGACGCCCTTCGGCAGGCTCAGGGCGAGGCGGGGACACCCTTCGACAGGCTCAGGGCACCGCGGGGACGCGGCGAGGGGATAGGGAGCGGGAGCGAGCTCCTCGCCGATCGGCGGGCGGATGCCCCAGGTCACGAGGCCGCGGCTGCGCCAAGGCTCGCTCCAGGGCTCCTCGCCCGGGGCGTCGTCTTCCAGTTCCGGGTAGGCCTCGAGGAGGGTGCGGACGGAAGGCTCCACGCGCCGCCGGTCGGGGCCGAGGACCCGGACACGGACGTCCGGTCCTGACGGGACGCCCTTCGCCGAGACGGCCCAGGGGCCCTTCCCCGTCTCGAGCCAGGCGGTCTGCGAGATCGGGTCCACATGCCAGTCACGGAACGGGACGGTCTCGTCGAGGGTCGCGGGCGCCCGGCCGGCGACCAGCTCCGCCGACGTGACCGAGAGGAACTCCCGGAGGGCGTCGGGGACGGAGAGGACCGCGCGGAGCCTCCCTCCCGCCACCCGGACCGCCCGATCCCACGTCTCCCCATCCCGGTGCGTGAGACGCAGCGAGAGGTCCATGACGTGGTCCGCGTCCGTCTCGGGGCCGGCGGCCTCGTCCTTGGGTCCCAGCCCGGGGTCCTGGACCTCGTTCGGGGTCTCGCCCTTCCGAGCCCGCCGCAGACGTCTCCGGAGCGCGCCCGGGTCGCCCGTCTCGGCGAGCGAGAGCCAGGCGGAGACCTGCTCCTCGCTCGAGGCGATCTCGCGGAGGCGACGGCCGTCCGCGCGGCGGATGTACCCCATCCTCTCGTACTCGCCGATGCGGGGGAACTTCTTCTCCGCAGCGGCGGCGCGTCGCGCCGCCGCTGATTCGGCGGGACTCATCTGGAGGTGGACGCGCGCGAAGCCCGCCTCGTGGGGAGAGGAGCCGTGGGCGAGGTGCGCGCCGTCTCCCCACGCGGGCTTCCCCTCCTCATCGCGCGGCGCGGCGATCGCGAGAGCCTCCCCGACGATCCGGATCGCCGCGGCCTGCCGGAGCTGCGAGCGGACGAGGCCCACGAGCCGCTCCTGCGGGGAGGAGAGCGCGGAGCCCCACGAGCGGAGACCGTTCCCCTCGAAGGCGCGATCCACGAGCGCCTGCTGCCCCGCCTCGTCGTCCTCGTCCACGCGCGGCCGGCGCCTCGGCTTCTCGGGGATCGGGAGCCACTCGCCGTTCCAGCGCGCGCGTCGCGGGATCATGGGGATCTCCTCTCGGGGAGGGTGGTCGGAGCTTCCGAGAGACTAATATACGACGGTGTTCGTAATACTACATAGAAACCAAGACCCTGTCAAGTACACCTCCATCGGCAAGCGGTCGCTCCGCCCTTCACGAACCCCCCCCCGGCCGCTACTCTCCCCGCCCCGTGACGTTCCTCGAGCGCCTCCGGTCCCCCGAGCCTCTGGTCGGGGTCGAGCTGCGACCCCCCCGCGCCGACCTCGCGGGGGGGGACGTGATGGACACCTGGATCGGGATGCAGGGGACCGTGCGGCGCCTCGCCGCGCGGGACACGGCGGTCTTCCTCACCGACAACGCCGTCGGGACGGCGGAGGAGGAGAACCTCCGCCACCTGGTCGCGAACCTCGCGCCCGGCGTCTCGCGCGGCCGGCTCTGCCCGTTCCTCTCGTGCAAGCACACGCTCGAGTACTGCCTCTGGTACGCCGACCGCGCGGCCGAGGAGGGGTACGGGGCGCTCACGGTCCTCGGGGGCGACCAGCACGTGGGGCCGCCCCGGTGCGTGCCGCATGCTTATGTCCTCCGCCAGAAGATCCGCGCCCGCCATCCCGACCTCGTCCTCGGCGGGTGGGCCAACCCGAACCGCGACGCGCGCGAGCAGGTGGACCACCTGCTGGCCCCGGACTTCACCGCCGAGTTCTTCCTCACGCAGATCGTGTCCCATCATGGGCTCGCGCCCGTGAAATCGTTCGTGGACGAGTTGGCCCGGCGGAAGGTGGGGATCCCGGGGATCTTCGGCGTTTTCTACTACCGGAGCGCCAACCCGAAGACCCTGGCGACCCTCTCGAAGTTCCTGCCCGTCCCGGCGGCCGAGCTGACGAGGGACTTCGGCGAG
This sequence comes from Planctomycetales bacterium, assembly GCA_022614695.1. Taxonomy (GTDB): domain Bacteria; phylum Planctomycetota; class JAKEIC01; order JAKEIC01; family JAKEIC01; genus JAKEIC01. Next base: position 2,297 of record JAKEIC010000063.1, read on the forward strand.
CGCGGCCTCGACGCCGACCAGGTCTGCGCCCGCACGATCGCCGCGCTGCGGAGAATCGGCGCCCGCCACGCCTACGTGAGCAACCTGCCCGTGGACGGGGCGGATCAGAGGCTCGAGGCGATCGTCCGCGCGGCGGCGGCGCCGTAGCTCCCCCAGGCGTTTCCCCGAACCCGGACTCCTTCCCGGACGTTTCAGGATAGGGATGGACGCTGATCCCGGTACGAACGCCGGGACGCCTCACCGGCGCGCGCGGCGGGGGGGGCGGCGGTGGCTCTATTGGCTCGTCCCTCACGCGCTCCTCCTCTGCGTCGGGGTGGGCCTCTTCGCGGCGCGGCCGGCCCGGCCGGCGGGGAGGCCCGACCCGCCGGCGGACATCCCGCTCGCCCCCGAGGCGGGGCCGCTCGCCGCGCTCGCGGATCGGCTGCGGCCGCTGGCGAAGGCCCTCGCGGAACCCGGTCCGAGCGACTGGCTCGCGAACCACCGCGAGCGCGGGCAGACGTTCGCGCAGTACGTCGCCTCGGAGCCCGTGACCGCGCGGGGCGAGCGACGGGTCCTCCACGTGCAGCCGCTCGGGGACTTCACGCCGACCCAGCGGCGGATCGTGACGCTCGTCGCCGAGTACCTGGGGCTCGCGTACGGGCTGCCCGTCGCGGTGGATCCGGATCTCCCGGTCTCGCTCGTCCCCGAGCGGGCGCGCCGGAGGGCCTGGGGGACGGACCAGCTCCTGACCGGGTACATCCTCCGGGAGGTCCTCCGCCCGCGGCTCCCGGCGGACGCGGTCGCGGTCCTCGGGCTCACAGCCTCGGACCTCTGGCCGGGCTCTGGCTGGAACTTCGTCTTCGGCCAGGCCTCCCTCGCCGACCGGGTCGGCGTCTGGTCCGTGCACCGGGTCGGGGACCCCGACGAGAGCGACGAGGCGTTCCGCCTCGCCCTCGTGCGCGCGGCCAAGACGGCCGTCCACGAGACCGGCCATATGCTCTCGATCCAGCACTGCACGGCCCACGAGTGCGTGATGTGCGGCAGCAACCACCTCGAGGAGTCCGACCGCCGACCCCTCGAATTCTGCCCCGAGTGCGTGGCGAAGGTCTGGTGGGCGACGGGGGTGGAGCCGATCCGGCGCGCCGAGCGGGTGCTCGCGTTCTGCCGTTCGCAGGGGCTCGACGCCGAGGGCGAATCCCTTGCCCAGGCCGTCGAGGCCCTCCGAAGGGGATGAGGCCGGGTTGAATCCGGGGCTCGTTCCGCGCCGCGGAGCCTGGCCGGTGCCGACTACTTGCCGCGGGGGATCCGGCGCCTAACTGCCAGCTCGATGCGCCAGAAGCCCATCGCGGCGCACTCCTGGAACACGTGCTGGACGAATCGCCAGGGCACCTCCCGATCGGCGTGGACGAGGATGGTCCCGGCGGAGAGCCTGTAGCTCGCCCGGTTGTCGGCAGGGAGGCGTCGAGCGGCGTCACTGAGGGCCTCGCGGAGCTTTCGCGGGGCTGCGGGTCGAGGCGGCGAACGGACGCCGTCCGCCGCGGGGCCGCTCCACAGGTAGGACCCGTTCCGGAGGACAAAGACCTCGGCGCTCGCCGCATGCGGCGCCTGGAAAGGAACGGGCGCCTCCGCCTCGGGGATCTCGCACTCCCTCGAATCCGGCGGAGGGGGCGCTTCCGTGGGCGGGTCGGGAGGGGCGGCGGCGTAGGTTGTCCGGCGGATCCCGCCCCGCCGGAGCATCTCCACCGTCTCGACGACCTGCCTGTAGGGGACCGTCCCCTCGGAGTCCACCTCGGCGAGAACCGTGGCGGACGCCACGATGTCGCGGACGCGCTCCTGCGCCCGCTCGAGCCCGCCCTGCTCCACCACACCCGCGTAGTGCTGGCCGACGTAGACCTTCGTCTGGAGCGTGGTGCGGCTCCGCATCAGCGTCAAGCGGATCGGGAGGCTCGCGAGCGCCTCCGCTCCCCCCTCGGGATCTGGGGCCTCCTCGTCCGCCGTGGGGAGGTGCGCGCGGAGCACCCAGGTCCTAACGGAGGCGGGATCCACGTCCGGCGGGGCTTCGGCGGCGCGCGCGGGCTCCGCCGATTCGACGACGAACTCCACCCGCGCGACTCCCGCATCGGCGCAGCGCGCAACGACCCATCGCACCGGCCCGTAGGGTGTCTGGCGATCGGCCCGGATCCGGACGATGAGACCCGACCGCCCTCCCCCGGCCTCCGTCTGCACGCGGCGCGCGTGGTACGAGACTCCACGGACGAGCTTGTCGGGGTCGGTCGCCACGGGGGCCTTGCCGGGGACCGTGACGCGGCCCCGGCCGTCCTCGTCGAGAGCGACCTCGATCCAACCTCCTTCGCGAGCCGTCGAGAGCTCCGCGGTCGAAGCCCTCGGCAACCCACGGATCTTCCAGACGGGGCTCCCGGCCTCCGTCCGAGGAGGGTCGAATCCGGCCCGCGGCGAGGCGAACCGGATCCCCTCGATCCCGCACCGACGGAGCAGGGTGATCACGGCCACGACCTGTGCGAAGGGCTGATCCGCGTCGGCCTCGATCACGGCGTCCCGGAAGCCCGACTCCCGGAGAGCCTGGAGCGCGCGATGCGCGCCCTGCGGGAGGACTCCGTGCTGGATGCCACCCACGTCGTCCTCGTTCACGAAGAGGGTCTTCGGCGGGTGGCCCTCGGTCCAGGTGAGCTGCACCCGCACGGGCCTGCTGTCGGCAGGGTGCGGGGCGGGCCGATCCGCGAGGAGGAGCGGGACCACGTGGACGGGATCCCGGTCTGGTCGGGCCAGCCTGGAGGCGGGTGGGGTGTCTCCGGGCTCCTCCGCTGCCGAGGGGGCCGCCTCGTCCTGCGCCACTCCTGACGTGACCTGCGTCGCCGGAGATGGAGCGGGAGCGATCCCGGCGGGTGCAGGCCCTGGCCGGCGACCCCCGCAGCCGACCAGGAGCCCCACGGCGACGACCCAGAGAGCGGCGCGGCGCACGGGGTCCTCCGGCCCTACCTCATCCCCCCAGCACCGCCAGCGCCGCGTCAACGCGGCCGCCGGGCGCTGCCACCTGGAGGCCCCGCACGAGGGGCCGGAGCGCCGCGGCCAGCTCGCGCGCGATCGCGATGCCCTCGTCCGCCTCGGTCCCCTTCGCTTCCGCCGCCCGCATCCTCTCGACGATCGGGGCGGGGACGCGCACCTGCGCCATGTCCTGCTCGAAGAACTCGGCCTCGCGCGCGCTCCGGAGGGGCCAGACCGTCGCGATCACGGGGAGGGCCGGGCCCGGGAGGCGCTTCAGCAGGTCGGCAAACGCCGCCACGTCGAAGATCGGCGAGGTGACGACGAACTCGGCGCCCGCGTCCACCTTCCAGCGGTGGCGGGAGACCTCCTTCTCGAGGTCGGGGGCGCCCGGGTCGAGCCTCACCCCGACGTGGAGCGCGGTCGGCCGGCCGATCGGGTTCCCGCCGATGTCCTCGCCCTGGTTCAGGCGCGCCACGACGTTCACGAGGCCGATCGAGTCCACCTCCGGCGGCGGCGCGGCGCCCGGCCGGTCGGTGAGAGCGGTCGGATCGCCCGTCACGATGAGGAGGTTCGTCACGCCGGTCGCGAAGGCGCCGAGGAGGTCCGCCTGCATCCGCACGAGGCCCCGGTCGCGGCAGGAGTAGTGGACGACCGTCTCCAGGTCCACCTCGCGCCGGCAGACCGCGCTCGCGAAGAGCGGCGGCATCCGGGCGCCCCCGCGCGGGCCCTCCGGGAGCCCAAGGAACGTCACGCCGGCCTCGCGGAGCTTCCGCGCGGTCCGGACGACCTCGTGGACGTCCCACCCGTTCGGGGGGACGACTTCGACGCCGGTCACGAACCGCTTCCCGGCGAGCGCCCGGGAGAGCCCGGTCTTGTCCTCGCTCGCCACGGGGACGACCGTGATACGGCGGGTCCGCGTGCGGCGACCCTCGGGCGGCCGCTCGGCCGGCGGGATCTCGCCGATCACCTGCCGGATCGCCCGGATGTGCGCGGGGGTCGTCCCGCAGCACCCGCCCACGAGCCTCACCCCCGCCCGGATCGCGCGCCGGAGGCACGAGGCCAGGTACTCGGGGCTCGCGAGGTAGATGTTCCGCCCGTCCACGTTCCGCGGCTGGCCGGCGTTCGGGAGGATCGAGACCGGGAGCCGCGTGACCCGGCGCATCCTCTCGGCCGCCTCGAGCGCCGCGAGCGGCCCCGCCGAGCAGTTCACGCCGAGAGCCTCGACCCCGGCCGCCGCGAGCCTCTCGGCCACCGTCTCGGGCGAGACGCCCTCGCGCGTGGACCCGTCGGTCTCGACCGAGACCTGGGCGACGATCGGGGCCTTCCCCCCGTCGGGGCCCGCCTCGCGCACCCCTCGGATCGCCTCCTCGAGCTCCGGGAGGTGCACGAATGTCTCGAGGATCACGAGGTCCACGCCCTCGTAGAGGAGGGCCGAGGCCTGCTCCCGGAAGACCTCTCGAGCCTCGGCCCGGGAGAGCGCGCCGAACGGCTCGATCCGGACCCCGAGGGGCCCGATCGCTCCGGCCACCCACGCGCGACCGCGCGCGACCTCCCGGGCGATCCGGGCCCCCGCGCGGTTCACGTCGGCGACCCTCTCCCCGAGCCCGTGCGGGGCGAGCCGGAAGCGGTTCCCGGCGAAGGTGTTGGTCTCGAGGATGTCGGCGCCCGCGGCGAGGTACTCCTCGTGGACCTCCCGGACGAGCGCCGGCTGCGAGAGGTTCAGCTCCTCGAAGCTCCGGTTGATGAAGACGCCCTTGCCGTAGAGCATCGTCCCCATCGCGCCATCCAAGAGCGCCACCCCGCCGCGCGCGAGGAACGCGGGGAAGGTCTCTTCGCCCGGCCGCGCGGGCCGGGTGTCCGGGGCCGTCGCCGCCGACGCGGCCTCCGCCTCGCTCTTCTTCGCGCCGTGGGCCATGGGGCCGCCATCGTCGTTCTTCCCGGCGGGGGACGTCAAGGTGATAGACTCCCCCCGTGACGCGCGCACTCGCGGCAGCGCTCGTCCTCTCGCTGCTCCCGCTCGGCGGGGCGCCCGCCCAGGAGCCTCCGCCAAAGCCCCGGGTCCTCCACACCTCGCCGAACCCCTGGAAGTGCAAGGCCTGCCTCCCGGCGTACGAGAAGGCGCTCGGCCACGTCCGGGACCGGCTCCGCCAGTCGCCCTTCGCCGCGCAGATGATCGCCGCCTGGACCCTGCTCGCGGACGGTCGGCACGAGAAGGACCTCGACACCTGCGTGAAGCAGGCCCGCCGGTGGCGCGAGGCGCGGGGCACCCAGCAGCACGCCCAGAACTGGTATCCCGCCCTCGCGGGCGCGTTCCTCGCCGAGCACTACAAGTACTACCCCTCGGCCGAGACGAAGAGGTGCCTCGAGGAGATCGTCGCCGAGTTCGTCCGGACCCAGGAGATCACGGGCGGCTGGTTCAAGTGGCCCGAGGGGGCCTACAAGGACCGTCTCGACTACCCGGCGAAGGACCTGGGGATGCTCACCTCGATCATCTTCGGGATGTTCTGGACCGTGAAGGTGTTCGGGGTCGAGGTCCCGGAGGCGACCCTCCGGAAGGCGACCGACTGCCTCGCGAAGCTCTGCACGGCCCGCGGGATCAGCTACGGGACCCCCCAGCAGGGAGGGGAGCCGACCGGCGCGCGCGGGTCGTTCGTGCTCGTCGGGCTCGACTACGCGGGCCAGCGCGAGCACGAGATCTTCAAGACGTACCGGAAGCTCCTGCCGAAGCTCATCCCGAACCTCCAGAAAGGGCACCACGTCGGTGGGCTCCACGCCCTCGGAGTCACTCTCGGCTGCCGCGTGCTCGGCCCCGAGTGCGCCCGGGAGCTCACGGGGACTTGGCTCGACCACTACATCGGCGCGCAGGAGCCGGACGGCGCCGTCTACATCGGGGACGACGGGGACGCCGGAGGCGAGATCGGGCTGCTCAAGGGCAAGGTCGCCTCGACGGCGGCGTTTGGGCTGATGATCCTGCTGCAGGATCCGAGGATGCTCCGGCCAGGCAAGAAGCCCGGGGAGACCAAGCCCAACCCGTACCTCGCCGCCGGGGGGCGGTGATAGGATCGGGACGTGACGAGCCGCGGCCCGGCACTCGCGCTTGGACTGGCCTTCGCCGCGCTCGCTACGTCCGCGCCGGCGCAGGAGGGTGGCAAGGCCCCCGCGCCGCCCGAGCCGCCGGCCGCGCCGGCGCCCGACGTCCAGCTCCAGCCGCCCGTCATAGACTCGGACCGCGGCGTCCGCTACCAGGTCCCCGTGGGCGCGATCCCTGCGGACCAGGTGGACGTGAAGATCTGGAAGTACTCCCCGCCCGGGATGCCCCAGGGCGAGATCCGGATCCTCCCCGGCCCTCCAGACGGGAACCTCGGGACGTGGCGCCGGGCCCTGCGGGACCAGCTCTCGAAGGACGCCTGGACCGTCGCGGGGGACGAGCCCGATCCTGACCCCGAGACCGGCCGCGTCGGGGCCACGCGCTTCGTGAACAAGAAGCACCCGACCGCGGATGAGCAGGTCTACTACTGGAAGCGCGGGAAGCTCTGCCTCCTCGGGTTCACCTGCGGCACCGGCCCGCCGGTGCAGGCGTGGAAGCCGGTGCGCGACGCGGTGATCGCGGCGTTCCGGATCACGTTCCCCGGCGATTCGCGGCTCCAGGCGCCCGCCGGTGCGACGGAGACGACGACGGACCACTTCATCCTCCGCTCCGCGATCGGGGTCCCGCTCCCCGCCGTGAACGAGCTGGGCGCGGACTGCGAGGCGGCCCTCGCCGAGGCGGTGGCGCTCACGGGGATCCCCCTCCCCCGCGCCAAGTACGTCGTCCACGTCCTCGCGGACCCCAACCTCCTCAAGCCCTTCGCGCCGGGCGAGTCGCCGGCGGCGGTCTATGCGCGGTCCGGCCCCCTGCTCCTCGCGCACGCCGCGCCGGCGACCCCGCCCGCCGTCCACCTGGCCGACCGCGGGCGGGCGGTCTTCGCGCAGCACGTGGACGCCTACGGCGGCGGCCACGACCTGCCGGGCTGGCTCGTCCCCGGCCTCGGGGAGTGGGGGCGCGCGCTCAAGAAGACCAAGGGAAAGGTCGCCCACGAGGTGAAGGCCTACGCAGCGCTCTCCGCCGTGAAGAACCTGGCCCGGACCGGGAAGTGGAAGCCTCTCGAGGTGCTCCTCAAGGCTCCCGCGAGGAAGTTCGGCCCCGACGAGCCGGACCTGCCGTCCCACGCCTTCGCGTTCGCCGGGTGGCTCCGCGCGACCCCCGAGCCGGGGCCCGGCGCCGCGTTCGTCAAGCGCTACCTCGACGCCTACCGGGTCGCGGGCGACGAGAAGACGGCGCGGGACGAGGCCTTCGGCGAACTCTCGCTCGACGACGCCGAGAAGGCCTTCGCCGCGTGGGCCAAGAAGACCTTCAAGTAGCCGCCTTGGAGATCGTCCCCTTCGGCGATTCGGCGCTCTTGCTGAGGTTCGGGGAGGAGATCTCGCCGGTCCTCTCCGCCTCCGCGCGGCGGGTGGCCGTGGTCCTCGAGGCGGAGCCGCCGGCCGGGTTCGTGGAGGCGGTCCCGTCGTACGCCTCGGTGGCGGTCCACTTCGATCCGGCCCTTGCGCGGGCGGAAGACCTCGCCCTCGAGATCGCGCGGAGGCTCGGGCGAGCGACGGGGGAGGCCGGACCGCCGGGGAGGCTCGTGGAAGTCCCCGTGCGCTACGGAGGCGCCGACGGGCCGGACCTGCCCGACGTCGCGCGGCTCCGAGGGCTCTCCGAAGCCGAGGTGGTGGCGGCGCACTCGGGCGTCGAGTACCTCGTCTACGCGATGGGGTTCATGCCGGGGTTCCCGTACTTGGGCGTCGTGCCCGAGGCGATCCGCGTCCCGCGCCTCGACAGCCCGCGCCCGGCGGTCCCCGCGGGCTCGGTCGGGATCGCGGGGGCGCAGGCGGGGATCTACCCGGCGGCCACGCCGGGGGGCTGGCGGCTGATCGGCCGCACGGACCTCCGGCTCTTCGACCCCGCGCGGCGGCCGCCGGCGACCCTCGCCCCGGGGGACCGGGTGAGGTTCGTCCCGTGCGCATAGACCTCAACGCCGACGTCGGCGAGGGCGTGCTCTGCGAGGGACGGCCGGTCGAGGAGCTCCTCCTCCCGCTCGTCACGTCCGCGAACGTCTGCTGCGGGGTCCACGCGGGGGACGAGGGGACCATGCGCGCCGCCGTCGAGGCGGCCGCACGCGCGGGTGTCGCCATCGGGGCGCATCCGGGGTTGGCGGACCGGGAGCCGGGGGGCGGCGTGGGAGGGCGCAGCGACCGGGAGATCCTGGACGTCGAGGCCTTCAATGTCGTCTTGTCGCAGGCGAGCGTGCTCATGACGTTCCTCAGGAAGCGGGGACTCGTGATGAGCCACGTGAAGCCCCACGGAGTCCTCTACAACCGGGCCGCGCGGGACCGGCGGGTCGCGGCCGGCGTCGCGGGTGCCATCGCCGCCCTGCGCCTCCCGGCGGTGGCCGAGGGTGGGGAGCCTGTCCAGGGGGCGGATGTCGCGGCCGTGGCGTTCGCCGGGAGCCTGTTGGCGGAGTACGCCCGTTCGACCGGCGCCCGCGTGATCGGGGAGGCCTTCCCCGACCGCGGCTATCGCGCCGACGGGACTCTCGTCCCCCGCGGGGAGCCCGGCGCGCTCGTCGAGGATCCCGCCGACGCCGCCGCCCGGGCCGTCTCCATCGCGACCCGCGAGGAGATCCGGGCGGCGACGGGCGAGGTCGTCCGGGTCCGGGCGGAGACCCTCTGCATCCACGGGGACTCCCCGCGCGCCGTCGAGACCGCCCGCGCCGTGCGTGCGGCGCTCGAGGCGGCCGGCGTGGAGATCCGGCGCTTCTGAACCGTGAACCGTGAACAGTGAACTCACCGTCCTCGCCGGCCATCCCCTCTGCACGGTCCAGGACCTCGGCCGGCCGGGCTGGCGCAGGTACGGGGTCCCGGCGGGCGGCGCGGCGGACCGGCGATCGCTCCGCGTGGCGAATGCCCTCGCGGGGAACCCGCCCGGCGCGGCGGCCCTCGAGTGCGCGCTCGGGGGGCCGTCCCTCCGGCTCGAGGAGACCCGCGTCGCGGCGATCGCCGGCGCCGACCACTCGCCGCTCCTCGACGGCTCGCCCCTCGCGATCGGCCCGATGGGGCCAGAGGGCCGGTCGTTCCTCTGGCGAGCCGGGGCCGTGCTCCGGTTCGGCGCCCCGCGGTCCGGGGTCTTCGCCTATCTGGCGGTGGCGGGAGGGATCGCGAGCGCCGAGCTCCTCGGGAGCCGCTCGGCCTCCCCGCGGGCGGGGATCGGCGCGGCCCTCCGCGCCGGGGATCCGGTGCCGCTCGGTCCACCGCCTCGCGGCTCGCGCCCCGGGAGGGCGCTCCCCGCCGGCGCCCTCCCGCCCGGCTCTCCGCCCGGAGTGATCCGCATCGTTGCGGGCCCCGACGAGGACCGGTTCCCGGAGCGCGCGCGCGCGGCCCTGTACCAGACGGACTTCCGCGTCGGTCGCACGTCGGACCGGACCGGATACCGGCTCGAGGGGGCGCGGCTCGAGTCCCCGGGCGATCCGGAGCGGCGCTCGGTCCCCATGGTCCCGGGGGCGATCCAGGCGCCGCCGGGCGGCGAGCCGATCGTCCTCCTCGCGGACGGCCCCACGATCGGGGGCTACCTCGTGCCGGCCGTGGTCGTCTCGGCGGACCTCGGCGCGCTGGCCCAGACCCCTCCGGGAGGGACGGTGCGGCTCCGGCCGGTCTCCCTCGACGAGGCGCGGCGGCTCCTCGCGGAGGAGGAGACCGCGCTCGCGGCGCTCGCGACCGCGCTCCAGGCCGGCTGAGCTACTTCGGGAACGTCGCCGACGCCAGGATCTTCTCCAGTTCGGCCTTGCCCTTCGCCATCTCGCCGGCCTCCGTCGTGATCCGCAGCCGGAACACCTTGATCCCCTCCTGCAGGCACGTCATCTGGTAGTCCACCTTCTTCAGGTCCGCCTTCCGGATCCCCGTGTAGGCGAACGTCTGCGGGTTCTTGAACTGCGGGGGGAACGGGATGCGGAGCGGCGGGATGGGCTTCACGTCGCGGTGCTCCTGCTTGAACTCGGTTTCGAGTGCCGACGAGAGGACCTTGATCTGTCCCGGCGCGACCTGCATCCCGCCGATCGTGTAGGTCATGCCCTTCGCGTTGAGATAGGACTGCATCTCCATCTCGACCTTGTCGTCGTCCGTGTGGAGCCAGAAGACGAGTCTCTCGGGGAGCGGGCTCGGGAAGAAGAACCCCCAGCGGGGTCCCTTGGGCTTCTTGATGGTGATCTCGAAGGCCTTGTTCCGGAACAGGAGCCCGCCCTCCTCGATCGTGCCGAACGTGGGGATCCGGGCCTCGGCGACGCGGTAGCGCTTGTCGGCCAGCTGGTAGAGGTCCTGGAACTTCGGATCGCCCCGCGAGACCTCGGCGGCCTTCCGCAGGGGGACCTTCGCGTCGTCGTACCTCTCCATACGGAAGAGGGACTCCCCGAGGTCGTACCAGACCTCGGGGTCCTTCGGGGTCTCCTTCGAGGCCTTCCGCAGGAAGTCGCGGGCCTTCGCGTACTCCCCCGCCGCGAAGTAGAGCTTCCCGAGGGCGCCCTTGAGCCCCTCGAGCTCGGGCTTCGCGGCGTAGGCCTTCTCGAGAGGCGGAACGGCCTCCTTCGCCTTGCCGAGCGCGAGGTAGGCCTTCCCGAGCCGGAAGTTGACGTCGGCCTCGTCGGGCCGGACCTCGAGGGCGCGCACGAGGAAGCCGACGGCCTCGTCGGTCTTCCCGAGCAGCTCGTGGCAGAGGGCCATCCGCCCGAGGATCTCGAAGTTCTTCTTGTCCGCCTCGAGCGCCTTCTCGAAGACCTTGATCGCCTCGCCGTAGGACTTGGTCCGGATGAAGGTGTCGCCCTCCTCCAGCCACTGGAGGCTGCCCTCGCTCCCGTCCTGGGCCGCGGAGAGCGGGGCCGAGGCGGTCAGGGCGAGGAGGAGGGTGCCGAACGCGAGCGGGTGGTTCCTCACGGCGCTCCGGTGGACGGGTGCGCCGATTCTACACTTCCCTCCCCGCGGGCGCGAGGCTAAGTTCGGGCCCGTGGCGGACCTGTTCGCGGCGGCCGGGGAGGAGAGGCGGCGGGCGCGGGCCCCGCTCGCCGAGAGGATGCGGCCGCGGACGCTCGCGGAGGTCGTGGGGCAGGAGGGGGCCCTCGGGCACGGGACGCCGCTCCGGCGGATGCTCGAGGAGGACCGGCTCGCGTCGCTGATCCTGTGGGGCCCACCCGGGTCGGGGAAGACGACCCTCGCCCGCCTGTGCGCCTCCCGGACCGGGGCCCGTTTCGTCGCCTTCTCCGCGGTGACGTCGGGCATCGCCGAGATCAAGGCGGTGATCGCCGCGGCGCGGGAGGATCTCGGGATGACGGGGAACCGCATGGTGCTGTTCGTGGACGAGATCCACCGGTTCAACCGCGCGCAGCAGGACGCCTTCCTCCCGCACGTCGAGGACGGGACGATCGTGCTGCTCGGCGCCACGACCGAGAACCCCTCCTTCGAGGTGAACTCGGCGCTCCTCTCGCGCTGCCTCGTGGTGGTGCTCGGGAGGATTCCCGAGGACGACCTCAGGGCGATCGTCCGGCGCGCCCTCGCCGACCGGGAGCGCGGGCTCGGGGCGCTCGCCGTGCGGCTCGAGCCCGAGGCGGAGTCGGCCCTCGTCCGCGCGGCGAACGGGGACGCGCGGGTGGCCCTCGCCGTGCTCGAGTCGGCGGCGTCGGCGGCGGCTCCGGGGCCCGACGGGGCGCGGGCCGTCGCGCGCGCGGGCGTCGAGGCCGTGCTCCAGCGGCCGGCCGGGCTCTACGACAAGTCGGGCGAGGAGCACTACAACGTCATCTCCGCCCTCCACAAGAGCGTGCGCGGCTCGGACCCCGACGCCGCCCTCTACTGGCTCGCGCGGATGCTCGAAGGGGGCGAGGACCCCCTCTACGTCGCCCGGCGGGTCGTCCGGATGGCGTCCGAGGACGTCGGCCTCGCCGATCCGCGCGGGCTCGTCGTGGCCGTGGCCGCCTACCAGGCGGTCCACTTCCTCGGGATGCCCGAGGGGGACGCGGCTCTCGCCGAGGCGGTCGTTTACCTGGCGACGGCGCCGAAGAGCAACCGCGTCTGCTCGGCGCTCGGGGCCGCCCGCCGCGACGCCCGCGAGGAGGAGGCGCTGCCCGTCCCGCTCCACATCCGGAACGCCGAGACCCCGCTCATGCGGAAGCTGGGCTACGGGGCGGGCTACGTCTACGAGCACGACGAGGCGGACCACCTCTCGGGCCAGGAGTTCCTCCCCGAGAACCTCCGCGGGCGGCGCTACTACGAACCGTCGCCCCACGGGGAGGAGGCGCGGATCCGGGAGAGGCTCGAGAAGTGGGCGGAGATCCGGGCGCGCAAGAGGGTTCCGGACCCGGGCGGCCCGCCGGCGTCGCCGTGAGCGTCCCCGGCCCCGGACCGGGTGCGCTCTGCGACGCCGCGGTCGAGATCGCCCGCGAGGCGGGGGAGCTGCTCCTCTCGCGCTTCCGGCGCTCCGCCCGTGCCGGGCTGGCGGTCCGCGGGGAGCGCGACCCGGTGACGGACGCCGACCGGGACGCCGACGCGCTGATCCGGCGGCGTATCCGCGAGCGATTCCCGGACCACGAGATCGAGTCGGAGGAGTCGAGCGCGGTCTCCGCGGGGGGTGCGGGGGGCGGAGCCCCCTGCGATGCGGCTCCCCGCGACCCCGAGTCGTCCTGCTGCTGGATCGTGGACCCCCTCGACGGCACCGTGAACTTCCTCCACGGCCACCCGATGTACGCGGTCTCGATCGGCGTCCTCGAGGGCGGCCGCCCGGTGGCCGGGGTCGTCCACGCGCCGTCTCTCCGCGAGACGTTCGCCGGGGCGGCGGGCGCGGGGGCGACCCTGAATGGCGCCCCTCTCCGCGTGACCGCGACGGAGCGGCTCCTCGACGCGTTGCTCGCGACGGGGTTCCCCTACGCGCGCTCGCGGCTCCGCCAGAACAACCTCGCAAACTTCGGTCGGCTCGCGCTCGCGGCGCGAGGCGTGCGCCGGAACGGGGCGGCAAGCCTCGACCTCGCCTACGTGGCCGCGGGGATCTACGACGGCTTCTGGGAGCTCTGGCTCAGGCCCTGGGACGTCGCGGCGGGGGCGCTGCTCGTCCGCGAGGCGGGCGGGCGCGTGACCGACGTCCCCGGGGGCGACGAGTGGCTCCGCGGAGGCACGATCGTCGCGAGCAACGGGTCGCCCCTCCACGAGGAGATCCGCGGGCGGCTGGATCCCTTCGATCCGGCCGAGAGGCCCGTGTAGCGTGCGCGCGCCGGGTCGCCTATACTCCGCGAGTCCCTCCTCCGCCGTTACCCGACGGGAGGAACCTTGGCGGACCGTTCGGCGATACTCGCGCTGCTCGCCGTGGTCGCAGGGACCTCGCTCGCCGCGGCCGACACGGTCCACCTCGCCAACGGCGGCGTGATCCGGGACGCCACGGTCATCGAGCGAAAGGGAGGGACGGTCCTGGTCGAGGTCCGCGTCGGGGCGGGGACCATCCGGGCGGCGCTCGACGCGGCGGAGGTGGTCCGGGTGGAATCCGCGGCCCCGGCGCCGGCGCCTGAGGCCAACGGGGCCGACGGCGCCGCCCTGACCGACGACCCCGCCGACCCGCTCGCCCGCGGCTTCGAGCTGCTCCGGGCCGGGGCCCTCGAGGCCGCTGAGGCCGCGTTCCGCCCGCTCGCGCGCGCCGGCCCGGCGAACGCGGCGGCCCGGTACGGGCTCGCGTGCGTCGCCGAGGCGCGCGGAGACCTCGAGGCGGCCGATCGCGAGTCCCGCTTCGCCTCGATCCTCGATCCCGGCCACCCGGGCGTCGCGTTGCTCCGGGCCCGGCTGCGGCACCGCGCCGGCGACCTGCGCGCGGCGGCGGCCGGGTACCGGCGCGCCATCGCCCTCGCGCCGGACGACGCGCGGCTCCGCCAGGAGGCCCAGATGGGGCTCGTCGAGGCGGCCGCGGGACGGAAGCTCGGGGACCGCGGCGAGGCGAAGGCCGCCTCGGAGGCCGAGGCGAAGAAGCGGGCGACCTTCGACGCCGAGGCGGGCAACTGCCTCGACGCCGCCGAGGCCTCGGCGGAGATCCGGGGCCTGAAGGACCTCTCCCTCCGGGAGACGGTCCTCGCGCTCAAGGTCGAGGTCGAGGCGCCGGCGCCGGCCGTGGCGGCGTATCGCGCCGGGGCGCCCGCCGAGGGGTTTCGGGAGACCGTCGGCGTCGTCCGGGGGACCCTCCGGGTCTCCCCTGCCTTCGCGAAGGCGCGGGCGGCCGACCGCGAGATGCTCCTCCTGCAGGTCCAGTCGGCGCTGGCGCACCGGTACCCCCGCTCGTTCGCCTCGGCACGCGCGCTCGAGGGCGAGGCCTTCCGAGGCGAGGCCGTCCCGGCGAGCCCCATGGGCAAGGGCGGTCTGCACGTGCTCACGCGGCTCGATCCGCCGGCGCCGGGGGGCCGATGAGCGCGCGGCTCGCGACGATCGCGGCCCTCACCGCCCCTCTCTGGGGGTTCGCCGGCTCCGCCTCGCCCGCCGGGCAGGACGCCCCGCCGCCGGTCGCTCCGCCCTCCCAGGAGGCCACCCCGACCGGCCCCACCGACGGGCCGGCGGGCAGGCCGCACTCCGCCCTGGACGGGCAGGAGCTGGACGACCGGCACCGGGCGAGGATCCGCAAGGGCCTCCAGTGGCTCGCGGACGCGCAGGCGACCGACGGCTCCTACGGACGCGAGCACTACCCGATCGCCTGCACGGCGCTCGCCGGCCTCGCCTTCCTGTCGGCCGGGGACGTCCCCGACCGCGGACCGAGGGGGCCGGTGCTCAAGAGATGCCTCGAGTACCTCCTGCAGCAGGCCGCGATCCCGAAGATGGGCTACCTCGGGGACGTCGGCGGCCGGATGTACAGCCACGGGTTCGCCGCGCTCTTCTTCGCCGAGGTCGTCGGGATGGTCGAGGCGGCCCGGCGCGAGGAGGTGAGCCGGAGCCTCCACATGGCGGTCCACCTGATCGAGCGGACGCAGGACTCGAATGGCGGCTGGTACTACGAGCCGAACCGGAACAGCGGCAGCCACGGCGCGGACATCTCGGTGACGATCTGCCAGGTGATGGCGCTGCGCGCCGCGCAGGGGGCCGGGGTCGCCGTCTCCCGAGACGTCGTGGACCGGGCCGTCCGGTGCGTGAAGGCCGCCTGCAAGCCCGACGGCCACTTCGTCTATCGGGTCGTGGACGGCCAGGCCTCGACCGACCCGAGGAACCCCTTCCCGCGCTCGGCCGCCGGGACCTGCATGCTCTACATGCTCGGCGAGTACGACGCCCCGGAGCTGAAGCTCGGGCTCGGCTACCTGCGCAAGTCCATCGCGGCGGCCGGCGGTCCCACGGCGAACGGCGGCCTCCAGGCGCTCTCGCCGCAGTTCTACCACTACGCGGTCTACTACGCGGCCCTGGCGATCTTCCAGGCGGGCGGCAGCGACTGGGCGACCTACTTCCCCAGGATCCGCGACGACCTCATGTCGCGCCAGCTCGAAGACGGCCGCTGGGACGAGGGCTTCACGCACGGCCACCTCGGGACGGCGATGGCGCTGATCGCGCTGCAGATCCCGTACAGGTACTTGCCGATATTGCAACGGTAGCCCTCGGCCGGGGCCGTGATCCTCCTCGACGCCTACAACTGGCTCCTCTCCTCGGTCGAGGACCCGGACCTCCCGAAGGGGTCGTTGGAGGCCTACCGCGAGCGGGGGCTCCGGCTCCTCGCGGCGTTCGCGGCGCGGTCGCGGGACCGGCTCGTCGCCGTCTTCGACGGGGCGCGGGACGCGCGGGAGCTGGGGCTGCCGAGCCGCGACCGGTACGAGGGCGTCGAGATCGTCTTCTCGGCCGGCGGGCGCACCGCCGACGAGGAGATCGTCCGGATGGTGCGGGCGGAGAAGCGCCCGGGCGAGGTGCGCGTCGTCACGTCGGACGCGGCGCTCGCCCGGTCCGTGCGCTCGGAGGGCGCCGGGGTCCTTTCGTCCCGGGACTTCGCCGAGATGGTGGCCGACGCCCTCCGCGGCCGGCGCCCGCCCCGGGCCGAGAAGCCCGAGGAGGAGCCGGACGTCGCGGGCTGGGAGAAGCTCTTCCGCGAGGCGCCGCCGCGCGAGGAGGGGCCGCCCCGTCCCCCGCGGGCGCCGGGCGCCCCCGGGCCGCGCCGATGACCCGGGCCGGGGCGGCGGCCGTCGCCTGGGGCGCCGCGGCGGGCTACATGGCGCTCATCTTCGCGCTCTCGAGCCGGACGATCGCGGTCCCACCCGAGGTCCTCTTCCCGCACGCGGACAAGCTCGTCCACGTCGGGGAGTACGGGGTGCTCTCTGTGCTGCTCTCCGTAGCCCTCGCTTCATCCTCCCCGGGGGCGAGCGCCCGGGGGATCGCCTCGGCCGCCGCCCTGCTCGCCTCCCTCTACGGCGCGAGCGACGAGTGGCACCAGTCGTTCGTCCCGGGCCGGGTCGCGACGGTCGGCGACTGGATCGCGGACACGGTCGGGGCGGCGCTCGCGGCGGCGGCGGTCGCGTTGTGGCGCGGGAGACGCGGGACTTCGGCAGATTCGGGCACGAGCACGAGCACGAGCACGGGGACGTGAACGAGAGGGCGGGCGCTACTTGGGGGGCTTCCCCGTCCCCGGTCCCATCCCCGCCACGTCCTTCAGCTCCGGCAGCAGGAACTCCCGGACGAGGATCTTCACGGTCGCGGCGAGCGGGATCGCGAGGATCGCGCCGAGGAGGCCGAGAAGCTCGGCCCCCGCGAAGAGGGCGACGAACGCCGTCACCGGGTGGAGGTCGGCCTCCTTCCCGACGATCTTCGGCGTCAGGTAGAACCCCTCGATCCCGTTCACGACCGCGAAGACCACGAGCACGGCGACGAGGTAGGGCCACCCGGCCCCGTCGGCAACCAGGAGCAGGAGAGCCGGCGCGAGCCCCACGAGGACCGGGAGGAAGGGCACGACGATCGTCACCCCGGTCGCGAGTCCGAGCAGGAACGCGTACGGGACGCCGCACAGGAGGAGCCCGGCCCAGGTGAGCCCCGCGCAGATGAGGGCGATCACCACGCGACCGCGCACGAAGGCCGCCAGGATCCTGTGGATCCGCCCGAGGATCTCCACGGTCCGGGTCCGGATCCGGGCGGGGATGTAGACCTGGGCGTCGCGGGCCGCCGTGTCGAGGCCGCGCAGGAAGAAGAACGTGTAGAACGGGATGAGCAGCACGACGGAGAGGAAGACGAAGGCCGCCCGGGCCCCGGCCGCGAAGGCGGTCGCCGCCCACGCCGCCACGGAGAAGCCGGAGGAGACCAGCTCGTCGGCGGAGGCCTCGGCCGCCGCCCGCGCCCTCCCCGCCATCGCGAGCACCTTCTCGGTGATCCCCGGGAAGCGTCCCTCGAGGCTGCGCGCCTTCCGGATCGCCCAGAGGCGCGCGCGGGTGACATAGCCGAGGTCGGCCTTCCCGTTCCGGTCGGCGTCGAGCACGTACACCGTGGCGTCGCGGTCGCCGTTCGCGGTCCAATCGTCGTAGGGCTCGCCCCGGTCCCAGGCCTTGTTGCCGTTCAAGTCCTCGAAGGGCTCGGAGGACTCGAGGACGGGCGCCCCCCTCTGCCGCGAGAGGCCCGGGAGGCCCTCCTTGCCGCCCGCGGCGTAGGCCTCCTCCCTCCCGAGGATCTCCTCCCCCGGGAGCGCCCGGACGAACGCGGCCACTTGCGCCACGGCGAGCGGCACGACGACCCCGAGCGTCCCGAGGAACGCGAGGAGGAACCCCGCGAACACGACGACCGTCGCGCCCCCGCGACCGATCGGCCGCCGGCCGCCGGGCCAAGGGACCTCGCGCCTCTCGAGCGCCTGCACCAGCGGGTTCAGGACGTAGGCGATCGCGAGCGCGACGAGGAGCGGGTTCAGGACGTCCGAGAGGCGGTAGGCGAGGAGCAGCAGCCCGACGCCGACGGCGACGAGCGCCGCGCCGCGCAGCCACTGGCGCCCGGCCGGGCTCATTCCTCCTCCTGGCTCTTCTCCGGAGGGCTCGAACGCGGGAGGCGGAACTCCCTCTCGAAGGCCTCCTCGAAGTCGTAGCCGGCCGCGAAGTCGCCCCGCGAGTCGGACTCCTGGCGCCCCATGAGCCCCGCCTCGATCAGGTTGAAGACGATCTCGCCCACGTCCTCGGTCCGCCGGATTCCCCACTCGTTCAGCACGGTCTTCGCGAGGAAGCCGAACTTGCGGCCGGCCAGTTCCTTCACGCCCTCGAGGAGCTGCGGCCCGGTCACGTGGCGGTCCTCGGGGGGGGCCTCGTCCTTCTTGAAGAGCTTCTGCGCGACCGAGAGCGCCTCGAATACGAACGGGTAGGCCTCGCGGCGGAAGCGCGGGTCCTTCCGGCAGATCTCGGCGAGGATCGCGAGCATCTCCTCGGGGTGGGGCATCAGCGCAACCTCAGCACCAGATTCTCCACGACGAGGTCCGGGGCCGCGTTCCGGCGGAGCGCCTCGGCCGACTCGACGAGGGCCCGGAGGCGCGACTCCTCCCGCGCGCCGCCCCCCGCGAGGCGGCCGCGGGTCTCCCGGGCGGCCTCGGCGAGGAGAGCGAGGAGGGCCTGGCGGCGCTCCTCGAGCGTGCCGGCCTCCGGCGTGGAGGCGGCCAGGACCTCCGCCGCGACCGCGGGCACGGGACGGCCGTCGTCGCGCGACCCGAGCAGCGCGGCCGGATCGGGGGGACGCGCGCCCCCCAGAGCGGCCAGCGCCCGGCCCAGGCTCCCTTCCGCCCGCCCGGCGAGAGAGGCGGCCTCAGCGGCCGGCGCCCCGCGCGCGGCCAGCGCCTCCCGCACGACCGCCTCCGGGAGCGGCCCGAACCGGACGACCTGGCAGCGCGAGCGGACCGTCGGGGGGAGGGGGAGGAGGGTCTCCGCCACGAGCACCAGGACCGACGCCCCGGGCGGTTCCTCGAGCGTCTTGAGGAGCGCGTTCGCCGCCTCCTCGGTCGCCCGGTCGGCGCCCTCGATCACGGCCACGCGCCGGACGCCCCGGGAGGGGCGGAGGGCCAGGGACCCCGCCGCCGAGAGCGCCGCCTCGAGCGGGAGGGCCCGCTTCCCCTCGGGGGGCGCGGTCCACGAGAGGTCCTCGTGCGTCCCCCGCGCCGCGTCGCGGCAGTCCCGGCACTCCCCGCACGCGTCGCCCGTCGACCGTGAACCGTGAACCGTGAACTTGCAGAGCAGCCCCGCCGCGAACGCCCGCGCGGCCGTCCTCTTGCCCGTCCCCTCGGGGCCCAGGAAGAGATACGCCGGCGCCACCCGCCCGCTCGCGAGCGCCCCGGAGAGCAGCGCCACCGCGCGCGGCTGGCCGAGGACGCCGGCCAGGCGACCGGTCGCGACCGAGGCTGGCCCGGCCCCGCCCGAGACTGGCAGAGCCCCGCTCACCGGTTGCGCGGGGGCCGCCGGAGCGCGGCCTCGGTCGCGGACCGCACGTCCGCGGCGACGGACTCGAGGGGGCGGGAGGCGTCCACGACGGCGGCGCGTTCCCCGAGCGAGCGGGCCTCGGCGAGGAACCCGGCCCTCACCTTCCGGAGGTAGTCGGGTCCCCGGGACTCGATCCGGTCCCCCGCCCCGCCCCGGCGCGCGAGGCCCGCCTCGGCCGGGAGATCCAGGATCACCGTCAGGTCGGGCTCGATCCCCGCGGTCGCGAGGACACCGAGGCGGCGGATCTCCTCGAGGGGGAACCCGAGCCCGTGGCCCTGGTAGGCGAGCGTCGCCGACACGAACCTCTCGCAGACCACCGGCCGTCCGGCCCGCAGCGCCGGCCGGATCCGTTCCTCGACGAGCTGCGCGCGGCTCGCCATGTAGAGGAGGACCTCGGCGCGGGGCGCCATGCCGCCCATGGGTGATCGCGCGGGAGTGAGCAGGATCTTCCGCACCTCCTCGCCGAGCGCCGTCCCTCCCGGGTCCCGGACGTGCTCGGGGTCGAGCCCGCGAGCCTCGCGCAGGTGGCGCACGAGCCCCCCGGCCAGCGTGGACTTCCCCGACCCGTCCACGCCGTCCAGGACCAGGAAGTGCCCTCCCACCGCGAGCGGAGGATTATAGCCGCCCGCCTTGATCCCCCGTCCCCCGGCGGCGAGAATCCCCCCGCCCCCATGGGGAACGTGGCGTGGAAGAACCCGTTGCGCGCGACGTTCGAGCGCTTCGGCGCGCGGCTCCTCCGCGCCGCCGAGGGCTCGGGCGAGGCGCTGATCCTCACCGGCCAGTCCGCGCGTTGGCTGACGGCCGCCTGGAAGAAACGCAAGGACATCGCCGCCCGGATGGTCTTCTGCGGGTACGGGAGCCTCGGGGTGACGCTTCTCGTCGGGCTCTTCACGGGGATGGTGCTCGCGCTCCAAGCCGGGATCGAGCTCGCCCGCTACAACCAGGAGGCCCAGGTGGGGCTCCTCGTCTCGGCCAGCATGTTCCGCGAGATGGGGCCGGTCATGACGGGGATCATCCTCGCGGCCCTCGTCGGGTCGGCCTACGCGGCGGAGCTGGGGACGATGAGCGTCTCGGAGGAGATAGACGCGCTCCGGGTGATGTCCATAGATCCCATCAAGTACCTCGTGATGCCCCGGGTCCTCGCGCTCACGGTCATGTGCCCGATCCTCTCGCTCCTCTCCGACATGATCGGGATCCTCGGGGGCGCGATCGTCGCGATGGGGCCGCTGCGCGTGGACTTCACCCGCTACATGGAGCGGGCCGAGGCGGGACTCGACGAGCGGGACCTCTGGACGGGGCTTCTCAAGGCCACGGCCTTCGGCCTGACGATCGCCTCGGTGGCCTGCACGCAGGGTCTCTCGGCCCGCCAGGGCGCCGAGGGCGTCGGCCGCGCCACGATGCGGGCGGTGGTGATCTCGTTCGTGCTGATCCTCGTGTTCGACTATTTCCTCACATGGATGTTCTACTAGGATGAAGCTCTCCAACGAATCCAAGGTCGGCGGGATCTTCCTGGTCTTCTGCACGATCCTGCTCTGGCTCACGGTCACGATGAAGGGCTGCCCGCTCACCGCGAAGACCGTCCTCGTCTGCCGCTTCGACACGACCGAGGGGCTCAAGAAGGGCGACGACGTGATCTTCGGCGGGATCCCGGTTGGCAAGGTGGACGACCTCTCGCTCACCGTGGACGGGTGCCTGGCGACCCTCGCCCTCGAGCGGGGGAAGATCTTCTCGGAGGGGGTCCTCGTGATCCCGGCCGAGGTGGAGGTCTACGTCGAGGACACGACGATGCTCGGGGGCAAGCGCATCGTGATCGTCGCGCGGCCGCGCGCGCCGGGCATGAAGCACGTGCCCATGGACCTCGCGCGGGAGGTGGCGGGCCGCGCCCGGGCGCCGATCTCCCGGTCCTTCTCGGTGATCGGCGAGAGGCTCTCCGAGATCCTCGCGCCCGAGGGGCCGATCGGCCGGGCCGCGACCCGCATCGAGGCGGCGGCCGACGACCTCTCCGAGATCCTCCGCACCGTCCGCGAGGGGAAGGGGACGATCGGGAAGCTCGTGCAGGACGACCGCGTCTACGAGGGGATCGCCCGCGCGACCGAGGGGATCGCGCGCGTGACCGAGGCGATAGACGCCGGGAAGAGCCCGCTCGGCCGGCTCGTGAAGGACGAGAAGATGGGCGAGTCGCTCTCGCGGGCTGTCGAGGCGCTCGGGGAGCCCTCGGGGACGGTGGGGAAGCTCCTCCACTCCTCGGAGCTCCACGACGAGCTGGTGAAGACGGTCCACCGCCTGGGCGAGGTCGGTGACTCCCTCATGGAGGGGAAGGGCACCCTCGGGAAGCTCCTCCTGGACGACCGGCTCTACGAGGGGGCGACGAAGACCGTCGAGAACCTGGGCGAGATCACGCAGGGGCTCAAGGAGGGGAAGGGGGCCCTGGGGCGCCTCCTCACCGACGAGGACGTCTCCCGGAACCTCCGGGACATGTCGGAGAACCTCCGGAAGATCTCCGAGAGCGCCTCGGGAGGCAAGAGCACGCTCGGCCTCCTCGTCACCGAGGACAAGCTCTACCGCAAGGCCGAGGAGCTGGTGGACACGGGGAACACGATCCTCGGCTCGTTCACCAAGTTCAAGACCTACGCCGGGCTCTCGTACAAGTACCACGACGTCCAGGACCTTTCCGTGACGCGGATCTACCTCCGGATCGAGCCCTCCGCCGACAAGTTCTTCTACGCGGCGGTGGCCATCCTCGGTTTCGACAAGCGCGGGGAGATCCTCTACGAGGGGCAGACGACCCCCGACCACGACGACGACTCGAAGCTCGTGCCCGAGGCGCAGATCGGCTTCCGCTTCTTCGAGCGCCACCTGGCGTTCCGGCTCGGGTTCCTCGAGGGGAAGCTCGGGGGGGGCCTGGACCTCGACTTCTCGCTCCCGGGGTTCGCCGACTTCCCCATGCGCATGGGCTTCGAGGCCCGCTACTCCTACGAGGACGAGGACCTGCGGGACGAGGAGGTGAACGAGCAGGTGGATCCGTTCGTCCTGCGCTTCGAGTGGAGCGTGATGGTCCTCGACCACGTGCGCCTCTACGTCGGTGCGGACAACCTCTTCAACCGAGTCGGCGCCACCGTCGGCGTCGCCTTCGAGTACCGCGACGACGACATCCGGAGCCTGGTCGGGTTCCTCTCCTTGGGGCGGTAACGGGACCGTGCCCGGGGCCGACCCGCCGTTCCTGGAGCATCCGACGGGGGAACACTCCACCGCGCTTGACGCGATCGTCTCGGCGATGGAGCGCTTGGCGGCCCTCCCGTGCTGGGATCGCTGGATCACGTTCTCCGGGCAGGGGGCCGGGGCCCGCGCCGATGCGATCCACATCGTGGACGTCCGGGTACTCCACGAGACCCTGGACGTCGGGGCGCACTCATTCGATCTGCCGGCAGTCCTGCGAGCCGCGGGGCTCGACGCGCTACGTCCGAAGATCCCTGTCAGGGAAGGGAGGATCGAGCTGCGCGGAGCCACCCCTCAGCAAGTCGGGGTCTTCGTGGACGCGTTGTTCCGAGTTGGGCTTGGTATCCGCCCATTCCCCGGTGAAGAGGATTACGCGGTCGGCGCGGAGTGGTGAACCCGTGGACGTTACGGGGCGGGCCCGCGGTCGCGGCGGTGCAGCCACTTCCTTGAAATTCCTCCATTGAATTCCTGGTTTTCAAGGATCCCTCGCGGCCTCCCCGGGTCCTCCCTGGCGCCCTGCGCGCGGCGTCGGTGGCCCCAGCGCGCGCAGGAGCGGCCCCGTCGCGAGGGTCGTCGCGAGGGCCATCAGGACCAGCATCGTGAAGAGCCGGGGAGAGACGAGGCCCAGGTCCACTCCCACGTTCAGGACCACCAACTCCATGAGCCCCCGTGTGTTCATCAGGACCCCGAGCGTCGCCGCCTCGCGCCACGGGCGACCCGAGAGCCTCGCGGCGAGGGCGAGCCCGAGGAAGAGGGCGAACGGGAGAGGGGCGGCTCTAGGAGGGTCAACGCGGCGAAACTGGCCGCGTCTCCAGACGCTCCAGGCTGGCCCCGATGTCAGCGCAGCTCCGTGCCAACTCCGCAGCGGACTCCGAGTCTCCGGCCTGCCGAGCGGCCTCGAGCCACCGACAGCCGTCCGCGTGGGCCTCCCGGAGCCACCGGATCGAGTCCTCCCGTCCATGCGCGCTCAACCCCGTTTCCACCCGCGCGAGTTCCTCCTCGAGTTCCTCCACCCGCTCGTCGTCCCGCTGAAGACGCGCGGCCGAGAGGCGACGACTCGTGACGACATGGAGTTCGAGGAGTGGGCCGATCACCTCCTCCCAAGAGGCTCCGCCTCCTATGTCGGGAGCCGCTCCTCTGATGAGGGCCTCGATCCCCAGGCCGACCGCCTGGGCTCCGACCTGCACACCGGCAACGACTGCCGCGACGCAGCCAGGGGCAATCGCCAGGAGTCCCAGGGCCACCGCCGGCGCGGGTCCCATCTCCACGCTATGACGGCCCGGGCGGCTTCGTTGCCGGAGGGGCGGGGGCCGGGGGTTTCACGGCCGCGGGGGCGGGCGCCGGCTTGGGGGCGGCCGCCCCCGCGGCCGGCTTGGCCGGCACCGCCGGCTTCCGCGCCCCCGCCAGCACGGACTTGTGCTCGTTCTTCTCGTGGGCGAAGCGGCGGAGCATCGTCTGGAGGTCGGGCCTCGCCCCGCACTGCTTCGCCAGCTCCCCGAGCTTCGCCACGTCGTCCGGGATCGCCGCCTCCATCTTCCCGAAGACGTACTCCGGCTCGAGGAAGTTGAAGAACGTCGGGAAGAACGGGTACGAGCCCGGGTCCGGCGTCGCCCCATAGTCGTCCACGAGCGTGGCGAGCGTGTTCACGTGCTCGGCGAGGTCGCCCCGGACCTTCCGGAGGGCCGCCTTGACCGGCTCGAGGGCGCGGTCCTCGAGGGGCTCGGAGTTCGCGACGAGGTAGGCGTAGAGCGAGCGGGCCTCGACCCGGAGGGCCTGCTTCAGGATCCGCGCGATCTCGCGCCGCTCGGCCGGCTTCGGCGCCTCGACGGCCATGACTACCGCCCCTCCGGCAGCGTGGCCGTCTGCAGAGTCCGCACCTTCGCCACCGCCTCGGAGATCGGGGTGAAGAAGAGGCCGAGAACGATCACGGGCACGGCGAGGGCCACGGCCGTGGCCATGGCGGGCTTCCCGAACCGGAGCGCCGGGGCGCCCTCGGGCGCCTGGTCCAGGTACATGACCTTGAGCACCCCCGCGTAGTAGCCGACGGAGATCGCCGTGTTCACGGCCGCCAGCACGGCGAGCCAGACGTAGCCCCCCTCGATGGTCGGGAGGAAGAGGTAGACCTTCCCCACGAACCCGGCGGTCGGCGGCACGCCGATCAGGCCGAAGAGGAACACCGCGAAGGCGGCCCCGATCACCGGGTGCCGCCAGCCGAGCCCCTTGTAGTCGGCGATCTCCTCCGAGCCGGAGGCGTTCCGGACCAGGATCACCACGGCGAAGGCGCCGAGGTTCATGATCGCGTAGACGAGGAGGTAGAAGGCGACCGCCTGCATCCCCGGGTGGACCTGCGTCGTCCCCGCGAGCGCGACGCCCATCATCACGTAGCCCGCATGCGCGATGCTCGAGTAGGCGAGCATCCGCTTCACGTTCGTCTGGGCGAGCGCCGAGAGGTTCCCGAGCGTCATGGTGGCGGCCGAGAGGGCCGCGACGAGCGCCGTCCACGAGAGCACCCCGCCCGATCCACCCGGCGCGGCCGGCGCGGCCGGCACCGCGGCCTGGACGACCCGCACGAGGAGTCCGAGGCCCGCGACCTTGGACGTGACCGAGAGCCAGGCCGTGATCGGCGTGGGCGCCCCCTCGTACACGTCAGGGCACCAGAAGTGCATGGGGACCGCGGCGATCTTGTAGCCGATCCCCGCGAAGGCGAGCAGCGCCGCCGCCGCGACGGCCGTCCGGTCCCCGAGCCTCTCCATCATGAGCGGGAGGTCCGCGAACGCCGTCGTCCCCGTCATGGCGTAGAAGAAGGAGAGCCCGTAGAGCATGAGCCCCGAGGCCATGGCCCCGTAGACCACGTACTTGAGCGAGGCCTCCGAGGCGCGGCGGTCCGAGCGCGTGTACCCGACGAGCACGAAGCTCGCGATCGAGACGGCCTCGATCGCGATGTACATCATGAGGAAGTCGGTGGCCGACACCATGAGGAACATCCCGAGGACCGAGGCCACCACCAGGGACCAGTACTCGCCCATCCTCCAGCCGCGGAAGTCGTCGTGGAGGGCGGTCAGGAGCACCGTGGCGGCCGTCCCGCCGAGGATCACGAGCTTCAGGAACCGCGCGAAGTTGTCCGTCGCGACCATCCCGAGGAAGAGGCCGCGCTCGGCGCCGACGAACTTCCAGACAAGGACCCCGACAGCGACGAGGCCGAGGAGGGTGAGGACGCCGGTCACCGCCCGGGAGAGGCGGAGGGGCAGGACCAGGTCCACGAGGAGGATCAGGCACGCGAGCCCCGAGAGCGCGACCTCGGGCGCGTAGCCGGAGAGACTCTTCGTGATCTCGGGGACCTGGCGCTCGAAGTCCGCGACGACCTTCGGGTCCGCCGCCGCCTGCAGGAGGGCCGCCAGCACGGGCTAGAAGCCTCCTCCCCGGTGGGCCTCGCGCAGCCACTCGACGAGCGACGTGAGCGAGGGGTCCATCCCCGCCAGCACCGACATCGGGTAGATGCCGACGATCAAGCACAAGGCCGCGAGCGGGACGAGGGCGAACGCCTCGCGGAACTTCAGGTCCTTGAACCCCGTGTGCTCCTCGCGGACGGTCCCGAGGAAGACCCTCTGGACCGTCCAGAGGATGTAGGCGGCCGTCAGCACGATGCCCGCGAGCGCCACGTAGACGATCCAGGTGAGCGGCTCGGTGCCCCCTGCGCCGGTCCGCAGGAACGAGTCCCCCTGGTAGCAGCCGAGGAAGACGAGCGCCTCGCTCCAGAACCCGTTCAGGCCCGGGAGCCCGAGCGAGGAGAAGAAGCCCACGAGCGCGATCCCGGTGTAGACGGGCATCTTCATCGCGAAGCCGCCGAACCGGGCGAGGTCGCGGTGGTGCGCCCGCTCGTAGATGACGCCGACCAGGAAGAACATCATGGCGCTGGAGACGCCGTGGTTGAACATCTGGAACGCGGCCCCCTGGGCGCCCGCATGAGTGAGCGCCGCGAGCCCGAGCAGCACGTAGCCCATGTGGCTGATCGAGGAGTAGGCGACGAGGCTCTTGAAGTCGGTCTGCGCCATCGCGACGAGGGCCCCGTAGACGAGGTTGATCAGCCCGAGCACCGCTATGAGGAGCAGGAACGAGTTCACCGCCTCGGCCGGTGCAAGCGGGTAGGAGAGGCGGAAGAAGCCGTAGCCGCCCATCTTCAGAAGCACGCCGGCGAGTACGACCGACACGGCCGTCGGCGCCTCGACGTGCGCGTCGGGGAGCCACGTGTGGAACGGGAAGACCGGCACCTTGATGGCGAAGCCGAAGAAGAGCGCGAGGAATATCCACCACTGGAACGCGCGGTCGAATCCCGGGGCGAGGGCGGCCAGCGAGAGCATGTTGAAGGTGTGGGGATCGGTCTTGAAGAAGAGCGCGAGCATCGCGATGAGCATGAGCACGGAGCCGACCAGGGTGTAGATGAAGAACTTGATGGCCGCGTAGATCCGCCGCGGGCCGCCCCAGACGCCGATCAGGAAGTACATGGGGAGGAGGACGATCTCCCAGAAGACGTAGAACAGGAAGAAATCGAGGGCGCAGAAGACGCCCATGAGGCCGGTCTCGAGCAGCAGGAAGAGGGCGAAGTAGCCCTTGGCGCCGCCCTTGTGCGACTGCTCCTCGATGTTCCAGGAGTAGACGAGGCAGAGGACCCCGAGGAGCGCCGTCAGGAAGACGAGCGGGAGCGAGAGCCCGTCCACGCCCATGATGTAGTTGATGTGGAAGATCGGGATCCAGCGGGCGAACTCGACGTAGCCGATGTACTTCGCGGGGTGGTCCTTGCCGCGCTCGGTCGCGCGCCTCACGCTCGAGAGCACCACCTCCAGCTCGCGCGCCTCGTCGTGGGTGCGGATGAGGAGCGCGCCGCCCTCCTTGGACTTCAGCTCGTCGAGGAGGGCCCGGTCCGGGGTCGTGGCCTTCACCGACTGCGTGATGCGGGCCTCATAACTCTTGTCCGCGATCCCGCCGAGGATGGCCTTCTGCTCGCGCTCGAACCGGGCCACGGCGCCGTTCTCCGGCGTCCGCTGCGTCATGTAGCCCCACGTGAACCAGCTCGTCACGACAAGCGACGCGGCGGCCCCGAGGACCGCCACCGACTTGTAGAGGTTCGCCAGCCGCGAGGGGATCGCGAGCACGATCACCATCGCGAGCAGCGGAAGGAAGACTGCGATCGTGAGCATCGGCTCTCCGCCGGCCCTAGAGGCCGGTCCCGATCAGGACCACTGCGAACACCAACACCGCCAGCCCGAGCACCGTCCCCCAGACGTAGTCGCCGATCTTCCCGCTCTGGACCCGCCTTACCTCGCCGCCCACCGCGACGATCGTGGCGGCGGTCCCCCGGACCGCCCCGTCCACGCCGTGGTAGTCCCAGCGGCCCGAGACCCAGGAGATCCTCTCGGCGAGGAACCCGGCGAGGTTCACGAGCCCGTCAATCACCCACTTGTCGAAGAAGCGCAGGATCAGCCGGAGCACCATCACCGTTCCCACGACGAAGCGGGCGTAGAACCAGTCCATGTAGTAGAGGTTCACCAGGACCTTCTTGTAGGCGGCGAGCCCGGGGATCGCGCGGACGAGGTCGCGGCCCTTGAGGGGCCCGGCGAAGATCAGCCAAGCGAGGAAGATCCCGAGGCCGGCGACGGCGAGGGAGGAGACCATCGCGACGGTGTGGGCGGTGTGCTCCGCGTGCTTGAAGTGCTCCGCATGCTCGCTCACGCGGATCGTGAGCGCCGCAGGGTACGGCGCGTGGATCTGCGCCACGGCCGCGCCGACGAGCGTGTCGTTCACCCGGTGCTCGAACCAGTCGGTCTTGAGCGAGAAGAGGACCGCGCCGACGCCCGCGGAGATGACGGCCAGGAAGGCCAGGATCATCAGGGGCAGGGTCATCACGAGCGGCGACTCGTGCGGCTCCCCGTGCCCGCCGCCGTGCCCCGAGCCCGCCGAGGGGCCGTGCCCGCCCGCCCCGTGCCCGGCATCGAGCGGGCCCCCGTGGTGCGTCGGCGGGATGGGCCCGCCCGCGGCCGCGTGGCCGCCCTCGTCGCTCGCCGGCCGGTGGTGAAGGGGGCTCTGGCCGCCTCCCGAGCCCGCCGGTGGGGGCGCGGCCGGCGCCGCGTGGGCCAGCGCCGGCGCGGCCGCCGGGCCCCGGTACTCCCCGAAGAACGTGAGGATGAGCATCCGGAACATGTAGAAGGCCGTGAGCGCCGCGGCCACGATCGCGAAGGCGAACGGGAGGATGGCGACGACGCCGCCCCGGTGCATCCCGTAAGCGAGAGCCTGAGCGAGGATCCCGTCCTTCGTGACGAAACCCGAGAGGAGCGGGACCCCCGAGATCGCGAGAGTCCCGATCCCCATCGTCGCGAACGTGATCGGCATCTTCTTCCGGAGCCCCCCCATGTCCGACATCTCCTGGCTTCCGACCGAGTGGATCACGGACCCCGACCCGAGGAAGAGGAGGGCCTTGAAGAAGGCGTGGCTCCAGAGGTGGAACATGCCCCAGGCCACCGACCCGCACCCGAGCCCGACCATCATGTAGCCGAGCTGTGAGACCGTGGAGTAGGCGAGCACCTTCTTGATGTCGGTCTGGACGACGGCGATCGTCGCCGCGAAGAGGGCCGTGAAGCCGCCGACGACCGCGACCACGAGGAGCGCGGTGCTGTCGAAGGGGTTCCCCGCGAGGAACTCGGGGCCCGCGAAGAAGGGGAACATCCGCGCGACGAGGTAGACGCCCGCCGCGACCATCGTGGCGGCGTGGATCAGGGCCGAGACAGGGGTCGGGCCCTCCATCGCGTCGGGGAGCCAGACGTGGAGGGGGAACTGCGCCGACTTGCCCACGGCCCCGAGCCAGACGCCGATCGCCGCCACGGCGAGCCCGCCCCGGGTCCAGCCGTCCGCCGGGTTCTTCCCGTCCCCGAGCGCGCTCCGGAATATGTCGGGGAAGTCGAGGCTCCCGACGTGCGCGAAGATCATCATGATCCCGAGGAAGAAGCCGAGGTCGCCGACCCGCGTCGTGAGGAAGGCCTTGAGGCACGCCGCCTGGGCCGACTTCTTCTCGTAGTAGTGGCCGATCAGGAAGTAGCTGCAGACCCCGACCAGCTCCCAGAAGATGAAGAGCAGCAGCAGGTTCCCGGCGATCACCAGCCCGAGCATCGAGAAGGTGAAGAGGCCGAGGAAGGCGAAGAAGCGCACGTATTTCGCGTCCCCGTGCATGTAGCCGATCGAGAAGACGTGCACGAGGAACGAGACGAGCGTCACGACGACGAGCATCACGATCGTGAGGTTGTCCACGAGGAGGGTGAATCCTAGGGGGACCCCCGTGAGCCCGCCGGTCCCGGGCCGGCCGACGGAGAGGAGCCCGTAGACCGTGTGCCAGTCCGGCGCCTGGTGCGGGTGGGCGACCGTGCGCGTGAAGAAGAGCCAGAGCGAGAGGCCGAGGCCGACGCCCACCGCGGCGGTCGGTACCCAGTCGCCCTTGCGCGGCAGGAGCCGCCCGAGGAAGACCTGCGCGACGAACGCCGCCGCCGGCAGCAGCGTCACGATCAGCGCGAGCTGGACGGCGGTCGGCAGGGGCTACTCCTTGAGCGCGTCCGCCTCGTCCACGTGGATGGTGTCGAGGATGTGGAAGAGGTTGAGGACGATCGCGAGGGCGACGGCCGCCTCGGCCGCCGCGAGGATGATCACGAAGATCGCGACCACCTGCCCGGCGAGGGGAGGACCGCCCGTCTCGTCCGGACGGAGTCGCGCCGGGTACTGCGAGAAGACGATGAAGTTCAGCGCCGCGGCGTTGAGGATCAGCTCCACCCCGAAGAGCACCGCGATGGCGTTCCGCTTGGTGACGATCACGCCGAGCCCGAGCGCGAAGACGATCGCGGAGACGACCAGGAAGTGCGTGGGGCCGACGGGGATCACGGGTTCTCCCCCGACCCGCGGCGGGCCACGTAGGCCGCGCCGACGAGCGCCGCGAGCAGGACGACCGACGCGATCTCGAAGGGGAGGATGTAGTCGGTGAGGAGGAGGCTCCCGAGCTCGCGGGTGGCGCCCGGCTCCGTCGCGCCCTTGACCTTGAGCGACTCGGACAGCCTCGACATCCCGGGGGCGCCGATGAGCTTCTTCGCCAGGAAGAGCCCGAGGGCGACCGTGGCAATGCCCGCCGGGATTGCCCGTGCGGCCCGGGTCCGGCCGAGGAGCACCGGGGTCCTCTGCGTGAGCATCACGCCGAAGAGGAGAAGGACGAGGATCCCGCCGATGTAGACGAGGATCTGCGTGAACCCGAGGAAGTCCGCCCCGAGCATCAGGTAGAGCCCCGCGAACCCCGCGAGGGTCCCGAGGAGCCAGAAGGCGCCGTGGACCACGTCCCGCCCGACGAAGATCATGATCGCCGGCACCACCGACAGCGCGGCGAAGAGGTAGAAGACGGCGGCGAAGGCGGTGTCGCTCATCGTCGGTGCGCGGGAAGGCCCCTCGAACGCCCCGGCTCCCCGCGTGGGCGCGGGATGATACCCGGGACCTCCCCGGGTGTGAAGCGAGCTACCCGCGCACCATCTCGACAAGCTCCCGCACCGTGGCCGGCGCGTGGCCCGCGTAGTGGTTGTTCGCGTAGACGTAGGTCTTAGGCACGCGCTTCCGGAGCGCCTGCAGGAGGCCGGCCCAACGCTCGAGACGGGGCTTCTGGTCGAGGACCACGCGGTCCCAGGTCTCGGTGAGAGCCTCGGTGGCCTTCCGGTCCCCGATCAGGCGCGCGTAGGCGAAGTCGGCGGTCACCGGGTCGAGGGCGTCGGCCACGTCGGCGGGGTGGGGCATGTAGGCGAGGTCCACGAGGACGAGCGCCGCCCGTCGGGCGCGCAGGATCCCGAGGAGGGGCTCGCCGATCCAGCCCTTGTTCCGGACCTCGACCCCGTAGGGGAACCCGGGCGGGAGCTTCCCGAGGTACGCGTCCAGCCTCTCGAGGAAAGGCTCCGGCCCCGCGAAGGCCGACCCGTTGAAGTACGGGAACTGGAGGACGAGGGGCCCGCACTTCGGGCCGAGCTGCGTCATCGCGTCGAGGAACTTCCCGGTCTCGTCGCCGACCTTCTCCCAGACGAGGAGGGAGGCCGGGTCCGGGGTGGCCGCCTCCCCCCCGTGCACGATGGCGCGGGGGAACTTCGCCGAGAGGACGAAGCCGTCGGGGGTCTCACTCGCCCATCGCGCCACCATGGACCGCGGCGGGGACCGGTAGTAGGTCGAGTCGGCTTCCACGGTCCGGAACGTCTCCGCGTATCGGCGGAGCATCCCCGCCGGCTTCGTCCCCGCCGGGTAGAACGAGCCGACCCAGGACTTCTCGGACCAGCTGGAGGTGCCGAAGAGGAGGTCGCCCACCCTCAACCTCCCAGACGCGCCAGCGCAGCCGCCGCCGCCTCCCGGATCCGCCGGGCCGCGTCGGCCTCCCCCGCCGCCAGGTCCCGGGCGAGGGCGTACTCGGCGCGCGCGCCCTCGAGATCGCCGGCCGCCTCGAGGGACTCCCCGAGGGCCAGGTGGGCCGCGGCGTCCTCGGGGCGGTGGCGCGTCGCGCGTCGCCACTCGCGAGCGGCCTCGGCGAGGAGGTCGGCGCGGCCCTCCTCGGGCGCCGCGCGGGCGGCGGCGAGGGCGGCCGCCCCGGACCGAGACGCCTCGGCGTGGACCTCGGCCCGCCTTCTCTCGAGCCACGCGTCCACCTCGGGGCACGGGAGGTCGCCTGGCACGGCCGCGCGCGCCGTCTCCACGGCCTCGATCGCGGCGTCCGGCTTCCCCGCCTTCCCGAGCGCCTCGCCGAGCCGGATCGCGACCTCCTCGGAGAACGCGAGGCCGAGGATGCGCCTCCACGCCGCCGCCGCGTCCTCCCACTGGCCGAGCGCCTCCCATGCGCGCGCGGCGAGCTCGAGCGCCTCGCGGCTGGGGCGGATCGCGAGGGCGGCCTTCGCCTTCTCGACCGCCTCGGCGGCATTCCCCGCCGCGAGGAGCGCCTCGGCCTCCCCGAGGAGGGGCTTCTCCTCGGCGCGGGCGACGGACTGGGCCTTGAGGGCGGCGAGAACGCGGCGGCCCGTGTCTTCGGGGGGCGGGTCCGACAAGGCGAGGTAGCGCTCCAGGTGCTCGATCGCCCGCTCCGGGTCGCGGGCGGCGAGCCGGAGCCCGAGGGCGAGGTGGACCTTGCCCGCCTTCTCTCGGACCGTCGGGTCGTCCGGCCGGATCCGCAGCGCCTCGGCGTAGCTCTCGGCGGCGAGGTCGAGACGGCCCAGCGCGCGGCAGACCGAGGCGAGGTTCTCCCACGCCTGGACCGATCCGGGCTCGGCGCGCGCGATGGCCCGGGCCTGGACGAACGACGCCCGCAGGTGGCGCTCGCGGTCCCCGGATCGCCCGTCCTTGCCTGCGCGGGCCGCGGCCTCGCCGTGGAGGCGGAGGAGCGCCTGGCGATCCGTCCCCGTGAGTTCCGTTTCGGCCCGCTCGAGCGCCTCCGCCCACCGGAGCGCCGCCGCCGGGTCCCCCCCCTTCCCCGACTCGACGTCCATCCCGGTCCGCGCGAGGGCGAGGAGGTCCGGGTCGAGATCCCGCGCCCGGTCGAGGGCCGAACGCGCCGCGGCGAGGTCGCCCTGGCCCCCGCTCCACGCGACGAGGGCCCGCGCCACCTCGAACCGGGCCGACTCCCGCCGGATCCGGGCGCGCAGCTCCGGCGAGGGGTCGGGGACGGCGAGGGCCTCCGCGAGGGCCGCGCCCATCCCCGCGGGATCGCTCCTCCGGCGGGCCACCTCCGCCAGCTCGAGCCAGCAGTCGCCTGCCGCCGCTCCGGTCGGGTCCGCCCGGACCGCGCTCCGGAGGAGCCGCTCCGCGACGAGTAGGTCCTCGGGGCCTCCCGTCCCGACGCGCGCGGCGGCCGCCGCCCGCGCGGCCCGGACGAGTGTCCTCCGCTCCCCACTCGCCCCGACTCCCACCGCCGCCTCGAGGTATCGGACCGCCTTCTCGGTCTCCGTCCGGTCGAGGAGGGCGTCCGCCACGAAGACGTACAGGTCGGCGAGCGCCTCGCGGAGGGCGCGGCCATCGGACGTCCCCGCGGCGGCCGGATCGCGGAGGGCGGCCCGCAGCGTGCGCTCGGCGACCTCGAACCGGCCGGCCTGCCTTTCGAGCTTCGCGAGCCCGACGGCGCCCGCGGCTCGGGCGGCCGGCGCCGCCTCCGCCAGGAGGGCCTCGAGGGCCGCCCGTCCCTCCGCCTCGCGGCCGAGGTTCGCGAGGACCAGTGCCCGGTCGCGCCTCGCGTCGGCGGAACGAGGCTCGCGGGCGAGGGCGCGGTCGAGGTCCGCGAGGGCTTCCTCCGGGCGAGCGCGGTCGTTCCGGAGCGCGGCGAGGTTCAGGAAGGGCTCGATCCCGCGGGGGTCCAGCTCGGCGGCGGCGAGGAGCCTCTCCTCCGCAGCCCGGGCCGCCTCGTCGGTCGCCGCCCCCCGCGCGAGGAGGATCCCGAGGTTCAGGTGCGCGGCCGGGAAGTCGGGCCGGAGCCGGATCGCCTCGGCGAAGTCGGCCTTCGCCTCCTCCTCGCGCCCGGCCCGGTCGAGGGCCTGGCCGCGGCCGACGAGGACGTCGGCGGCGAACGACGCGGCCGCGTCCCGCGCACGGCCGGGGGGGAGGGCCTCGGCGGACCTCCGCGTGAGGTTGAGGGCGCGCCCGTACCGGACGAGCGCCTCGTCGAGCCTCCCGAGCGCGGAGAGGGCGTGGCCGAGTGCGATCTCGGCCCTCTCGGGCTGCGTCCGGTACGACCGGTGGCGGTTCCGGAGGGCCGCGCGGAAGAGGACCGCCGAGTCGCGGAGCGCCGCCTCGCGCCGCGGGCCGTCGAGGGCGAGCGCCTCCTCGAAGCGGTGGAGCCCGAGGTTGAAGAGCGCCGTGTGGTGGCCCGGGTCCTGGGCGATCACGTCGCGCCAGAGGACTTCGGAGTCGTGCCAGGTTCGAGAGCGGGCGGAGGTCCGCGAGCCGTACGCGACCCCGACGAGCAGGAGCCCCGCGAGCGGGAGGAGCGCCGCCCGACGCCCCGCCGCCGCCGCCGCCCCCCAGCTCTCGGCCAGCGCCCCGAGCGCGACCCCGAGCCCGAGCACGGGAAGGTAGAGGTAGCGCTCGGCGTACAGGGTCCCGATCGGGAACGGCAGGTTCGCCGTGGGCGCGAGGGCGGCCGCGAAGAGCAGGACGCCCGCCGCGGCGGCGCGCGCGCCGGGCGAGGCGCCTCGGGCGAGGGCCAGGGCGAGGAGCGCCCCGGCCGCCCCGAGCAACAGCAGGACCTCGGCCGTGGCGAGCGCCGCCGCGCCCGGGGCGACCGCGCCGAGGACGGGGTAGTCCACCGCGGCCTGCAGCGGCTCCGGGACGGCGAGGAGGGCGACGTAGTCGCGGACGACGCCCCCGACCGTGAGCGCCGTGGCGCCGAGCCCGCTCCCGTACCACTCCCGGATCAGCGCCCGGGACCCCACGGGTACGGCGATCGCGAAAGTGAAGAGGGCGGCGAGGGCGAGGTGCGGCGCGAGGGGGAGGGCCCGGCGGAGCCGGTCCCGGGCGCGCTCTCCCAGCCGCGGCTCGGGTGCGAGCCACTCGGCGAGGACCAGCAGGACCGGCCAGACGACGGCCGTGTACTTCGACAAGAGGCTGGCGGCGCACAGCACCAGCGAGGCGGCATAGGCCGCCCTCGTGACGCTCGCGGAGGGAGCCTGCGCGGCAGGGGGCTCCGCCCCCCGCACCCCCGGATGCCGAAGGCCGAAGCGGAGCCCCTCCCGGGCGACGGCCCAGCAGAGCGCCGCGACCGCCCCGAACGCTGCGGCAAGCACAT
Source organism: Planctomycetales bacterium (assembly GCA_022614695.1). Taxonomy (GTDB): domain Bacteria; phylum Planctomycetota; class JAKEIC01; order JAKEIC01; family JAKEIC01; genus JAKEIC01. The sequence continues at coordinate 37,799 of JAKEIC010000063.1, forward strand.
CCTTGCGCGCCGAGATCCACGCGACCGACTCCACCTGGACCGGGTGGAGCGCGAAGACCCCGGCCGCGACGACGGCGAGGACGGGGCGCCGCGTGATCCGCCACGTCGCCGCCGCGAGCGCGAGGGTGGCCACGACGTGGAGGAGGGTGTTCGTGAGATGGAACCCCGCCGGCTCGAGCCCGAAGAGGGCGTGGTCCGCGGCGTACGAGAGGTCCCGCAGCGGCAGGTACTCCGCCCCGAGCTGCTCGCGCGTGCCGGCCGGCCCGAACGGGGCGACGATCGCGGCGAGAGACTCCCCGTCGAGCGACCGGATCCACGGGTTCCGGACGACGAGCCAGTCGTCGTCCCAGTTCGTGAACCGGCCCGAGAGCCCCGGCGCGTGGGCCGCGAAGGTCGCGAGGGCGAGCAGGCTGCCCGCCACGAGCACGCGGACGCGCATGGGGGGGTAGGACACTACCGGATTGTCAGCCCCCGGTCACGGAGATCGCCGAGCCCTACGAGCCCGATCGCGATCCCATCGGGCGAGGTGCCCGACGACCTCGCGGAAGAGCCCCAGGTCCTCCCGGCTCGAGCCACGGATCTGCAGATAGGGCTCGGCGGAGGACGTGCGGCCGGTCTCCTCATCCACCGAGGAGGCCCCGACCAGCTCCACCACGAGGCTCCGGCGGCGCGCGGCGAGCCCCCCGAAGGCGACGCCTTCCCGGAACTCCACGGGAGCCTCCCCGGGGCCCTCGAAGCCGTGTCGCCGGAGGAGCCCGAAGAGGGACCGGACGGTCGCCTTCGACCATCGCACTCCGGGCAGGCTCGGCTTCGCCGCGTAGCCGTAGACCTCCGGCGCCGCGGAGACGGCCTCGGCGAACCGATCTAGGTCCGCGAGCTCCTGGACGAGGGACGCCCCGAGGTCCTCGGCCTCGTCCCGGGACCGCCAGAGGAGCAGAGTCCCCTTCACGGCGTCACGCTCGTCACGTGGCAGTCAGCCCGCGGCGCGGTCGTGGTTCACCGGCCCTCCGGCCCGTCGTTGCGGAGCCGGGCCTCGCACTCGGCGAGGATCTCGCGGATAGGGTCGGCCTGGGGGTGGGACGGGGCGAGCCTCAGGAACTCCCGCAGCTCCGCCGCCGCCTCCCGCCACCGCCCGACCGCCCGCTGGGCCATGCCGAGGTTCGCGCGCGCCTCCGGTAGGTCGGGCCTCACCCGCACCGCGGACTCGTAGTCCCGGAGGGCGCGCGCGGGCTCGCCCGCCGCGGCCAGCGCGTTCCCGCGGCTCACCAGGGCCTCGGCGTAGTCCGGGCGAAGGCGAAGCGCCTCGCCGTAGTCCGCGATCGCTCCGGCGAGGTCCCCGCTGTCGCGGCGGGTCATCCCGCGGTTCAAGTGGGCGGTGGGGACGCCGGGCTTGAGGCCGATCGCCGCGTCGTAGTCCGCCAGCGCCCCGGGGATGTCCCCGAGTGCGTGGCGCGCGTTTCCCCGGTTCATGATCACCGCCGCAACGCCGGGCTTCAGGCGCAGGGAGGCGTCGAAGTCCCGGAGCGCACTCGCCGCGTCGCCGGCCTGGAAGTAGGTCGAGCCTCGGTTGTTCAGGGCCTCCGGGGAGTCCGGGCGGAGGCGAAGCGCCCGCTGAAGATCCGCGAGCGCGCCGTCGAGGTCTCCGAGGTGCCGCCGGGCGGAGGCGCGGTCGCTCAGGGCGTCCACATAGTCGGGGCTGATCCGGAGCGCGGCGTCGTAGTCCTCGAGGGCGCCGCGGAAGTCGCCCTTCCCGCGGCGCACGTTCCCGCGGCCCTTCAAGGCCCCCGGGAACGCGGGCCGGAGACGCAGAGCTTCCTCGTAGTCCGCGAGCGCCGCCTCCACGGCCCCCAGCTCCAGGCGGGCGTCGCCGCGGTTCGCGAGCGCGACCGCGTAGCCCGGCCGGATCCGCAGGGACTTGTCGTATTCCTCGATCGCTCCCCGCAGGTCCTCCAGTCCCCGGCGGGCGTTCCCCCGCTCCGCGTGCGTCAACGCCATCGGGACGCCCTCCGCCAGGGCCGTCTCCAGTTCCTTCTCCGCCGCGGTCAGGTCGCCCGCCGGGTCGTGGCACTCGACGAATCCACGGAGGAGGGCCCCCTCCCACCCCCGGTCGTCCCGGAGCTCGTTCCGAGCCGTGGTCCAGTCGGCGCGGCAGAGCGCCAGCGTGGCCCGCGCGAGCCGAGCCTCCCGCCCGTCGCCCGCCGCGACCGCCGCGAGCCGGGTCATGGCGGGAGCGAGCGGCCGGGACTCCTCGACGGCACCGAAGAAGTCCTCGAGACCCGCATAGAGCCCGGCCGCGGCCCCTTCGGCCACGGTCGCCGGGATGCGCCCCCACTCGTCGCGGGCCCCGGGACCATCCCCAGCGGCCCACAGGAGGACCCCGCGCTCGAGCCTCCAGCCGTGGCGGTTCGGCTCGCGGGCGAGCGCCTCGGCGAGGAGACTCGCCGCCTCGCCGGGATCGGCAGTGCGGAGGCGCGACGCCCGCGCGGCCAGCCGCTCCGCCTCCGAGTCGCGGGGAGCCGTCTCTGTCGCCGCCCCGGCGGACCCCTCCCGGGTTCGCAGCAGCGCCCCGGCGCTTGCGGCGGCGACGGCAGCGGCCACGACGAGGAGGATCCAACCGCGCGCGGCCCCGCGGAGCCTCGCCGCCGGCCTCTCGCCCCGGAGGACCCTCTCCAGGTCCGCCCGGAGGGAGGCCGCGTCGGGGACCCGATGCGACACGCGCTTCGCGAGGGCGACCCGCACGACACGCTCGAGTCCGCGGGGCGCGTCCGGTCGGGAGGCCCGAAGGCGGGCCGGCTCCCGCGCGAGGACTCCGCCAATCATTGCCGCCGGGGTGTCCCCCACGAACGGGGGCCGTCCCGCGAGCATCTCATAGAGGACGCACCCGAGGCTCCAGACGTCGGTCGCCGGCGTGAGAGCCCTCACTTCCCCCCGTGCCTGCTCGGGGGACATGTAGGCGGGCGTGCCGAGGGCCTGGCCGGTGCGGGTGAGGCGCGAGCCGGTCGCGACGGACTTGGCCAGGCCGAAGTCGGCGAGGAAGGAGCGCGTCCCTGCCCGCCCTCCTTCCGGCTCGCGTGAAGAGGCCGCGGCGTCTCGCGGGCTGTCACTCACGCGCCCGAGTTTATCCGGAGCGTCCCGGGTAGCCCCGGCCGGCGGCGCTCCCTATACTCCGCCCTTCCCTCAACGGCCATGCGCGTCGCCTTCGTCACGTTCGGCTGCAAGGTGAACCAGTACGAGACCGCCGCCGCGCGGGAGGAGACCCTCGTCTCGGGGCGCGGCGAGGACGGCGCGCCCGCGGTCGAGGTCTCGCCGGGGGACGAGGCCGACGTCTACGTCGTGAACACCTGCACCGTGACGGCGCGGGCCGACCAGAAGTGCCGGCAGGCGATCCGGCGCCTCGCCCGCCGCTCGCCGCGGGCCCGGATCGTGGTGGCCGGCTGCGGGGTGGACTCCTCGCGCGAGGCCTACGCCCGGCTCCCCGGGGTCGCGGCTCTCGTCGCGAACCGGGAGAAGGGCCGGCTGGCGGCCCTCCTCGGGGCGCCGGTCCCCGAGACGCGTCCGACGATCGGGCTCCGGATCTCGTCCTTCCCCGGCCACGCGCGCGCCTTCCTCAAGATCGAGGACGGCTGCCACATGGACTGCACGTACTGCATCATCCCGCGCGTCCGCGGGGAGGTCGCCAGCAAGCCGCCCCACGCGGTCCGGGCGGAGGCCGAGGCGCTTGCCGCCTCGGGCCACGCCGAGATCGTGCTCACGGGGGTGCACCTCGGGGGCTGGGGCCGCGACTTCGCCCCCCGGCTCCACCTCGCGGACCTCCTGCCGCGCCTCGCGTCGGTCCCGGGTCTCCGGCGGCTCCGCCTCTCCTCGATCGAGGCGAACGAGGTGACGCCCGATTTCGTCCGCGTCTTCGGGGAGGGGGCCTCCGAGGAGGGGCCGTTCGCGCCGCACCTCCACCTCCCCCTGCAGAGCGGCTCCGACCGGGTGCTCCGCGCGATGAAGCGCGGCTACCGGCGGGCGCAGGTGCTGCGGACGGTCGAGTCGCTCCGCCTCGCGGTCCCCGGGTTCGGCCTCACGACCGACGTGATCGTGGGGTTCCCGGGAGAGACCGAAGACGACGCCCGCGACACCGAGTCGCTCTGCCGCGAGATCGGGGTGTCGAAGATCCACCGGTTCCCCTGGAGCCCCCGGCCCGGGACCCCGGCGGCGTCTCTCCCCGGACGCGTCTCCGCGCCCGCCGTCGCCGAGAGGATGGCGAGGCTCGCGGAGGTCGAGGCCGAGGGGGCGCGGGCCGCGGCGCGGGAGGCGATCGGGCGCGAGGTCGGTGTCCTCGTCGAGGAGCCGGACGCGGCCGATCCGGACGACGGCGCCGGCCACGCGGGGAGCTACCTGCGCGCGACCGTCGTCGGCGCGGGCGCGGCCCGGGGGGCGATGGTGCGCGCGCGCGTCGTCGCGGGGGACGAGACGGGGCTGCGGGGGGTGGCGGAGTGAAGACGACGGAGCGACGCCCCTCGACGGGCTCGGGGCACGGCGGCGACGCGGGGAAGCGGCGAAAGGGGGCCCGAACCAGCTCGGGAACGAGCACGGGCTCGAGGACGAGGACGAGCACGAGCACGGCCACGACCACGAAGAACAAGGGACCCGGGACCCGAGGCCCTCTCCCGCGCGAAGCGCGGGAGATCCTCGACGTCCTCCGCCGCTCGAAGGCGCCGGTCCTCTCGAGCAACGGCCGCCTCGACGGCGACGCGCTCGGGTCGGAGCTCGCGCTCGCGATGCTCCTCGAGAGGCTCGGCGTCCGGGCCCGGGTGGTGAACGACGGGCCGGTGCCGAGCTCCCTCCGGTTCCTGCCGGGGATCGAGCGCGCAGCGACGTTCCCGGACGGCCTCGCCGAGCCGGCGGACCTCCTCGTGACCGTGGACTGCGGCGCGCGGGAGCTGCTCTTCGGCGTGGCGGAGAAGCTCCGCGACGTGCCGATCGCCAACGTGGACCACCACGTGGGGAACTCGGGCTATGGCCGCTGGAACTGGATCGAGCCCCGGGCGGCCGCGGTCGGCGAGATGGTCTACGGGCTCGTCGAGGCGTGCGGGGTGGTTCCCGACGCCGCGATGGCGACGAACCTCTACGTCTCTCTCGTGACCGACACGGGGCGCTTCTCGTTCTCGAACACGACCGAGCGGACCCACGAGATCGCGGCGAGGCTCCTGCGCGCGGGGGTGAAGCCCGACCTCGTCTCGCGCGAGGTCTACCGCAGCCGCACCCCGGGCCAGCTCACCCTCCTCGGCCGCACGATCGCGTCGCTCGCGATCCACGCGGGCGGGCGCATCGCCGCCGCGAGGCTGACCCAGGCCATGTGCCGCGAGTGCGGAGCGGCGCCGTGGGACACGCAGGAGTTCGTGGACGTGCCGAAGTCGGTCCGCGGCGCCGAGGTGGGGCTCCTCTTCCGGGAGCTGGGCGACGGGAGCATCAAGGTCTCCCTTCGGAGCGAAGGGGGGGTGGACGTGGACGCGCTCGCCCGCCGCTTCGGAGGCGGCGGCCACGTCCGCGCCTCGGGTTGCACGCTTCCCCCGCCGATCGAGGAGGCGGAGAGGCGGGTGGTCGCGGCGGCGGAGGAATCCCTCGCCGCCGCCGGAAAGTCCTTGACAAGCCCCCCGGTGATTCACTAGATAGTTAACAGCCCGGGTCCCCCGTCCCGGCTGGAGCGCCGTCCCGGATGACCGTCACGTCCGACGCCGCGGACCTCTCGCGCGCGCTGCTCCCGCACCTGGAGTGGCTCCGCCGCGCGGGGGTCACGCTCCTGCCGGCCGTCCCTGGTCCGTCGTCCCTCGTCCCTGGTCCCGAGCCGGCGTGCGCGAACCCGGGACCCTGGACAGAGGACCCTAGCCCCGCCGCGCCCGCGGCGGGGCTCGACGCCGTCCGCCGCGAGGCCGAGGCGTGCACGAAGTGCCGGCTCTGCGAGGGGCGGACGACGGTCGTCTTCGAGGACGGCTCGCGGGAGGCGCCGGTGATGTTCATCGGCGAGGGGCCGGGCGCGGAGGAGGACCGCCAGGGGCTCCCCTTCGTCGGTCCGGCCGGGCAGCTCCTGACGAGGATCCTCTTGGCCATGGGCCTGCGCCGGGACGAGGTCTACATCGCGAACATCGTCAAGTGCCGGCCGCCCGGGAACCGGACGCCCGAGCCCGACGAGGTGGCGGCGTGCCTGCCCTACCTCCGCGCCCAGATCGCGGCCGTGCGCCCGCGGGCGATCGTCCTCCTCGGGAGCGTGGCCGCTCGCGCATTGGTCGGCCCGGAGGTCTCGATCACGCGCATCCGGGGCCGGTTCACCGACGTGGACGGGATCCCCGCGATGCCGACCTTCCACCCCGCCTACCTCCTCCGGAACCCCGGGGAGAAGAGGAAGGTGTGGGAGGACGTGCAGAAGGTGAGGGACCTCGTCCGTTCCTCCCGCCCGGACCCTCTCCACGACCCTCCCCCTCCCACTCCCCCTCCCGCGCCCGGGGAATCGGGCCCCACCGTCCCGGGAGCGGGAGAGGGAGCGGAAGCGGGAGGGGCGCACTCGGCGACCGGCCCGGAGGCCCGGTGACATGCCCGTGACGCTCGACGATTCCCCGACCTCCTCCCGAACCTTGACTTCCCCCCCTCCGTCACTAGCATGCCCTGATTCCGCGCCCGGTCGGCCCGAAAGGGTGACCCTCACCGACGCCGGACGCGCCCAAATGACCGCCGCTTGGGGACTCGACATCGGCCGGAGGGCCGTCAAGGCCTGCGCGCTCCGGAAGGTCCGGGACACGGTGGAGCTCTCCACCGTGGACGTCGTCGAGATGGACGCCCCGGCGGACGCCCTCACGGACCAGGCCATCCAGGAGTTCCAGCGCCGGGCCGTCGCGACCCTGATCCAGCGCCACGGCCTCCACGAGCCGACCGCCGTCGCCATCCCCGGCCACGTCACCTTCAGCAAGGTGATCCGGGTCCAGGCGGCCGACCCCGACCGGCTCGCCCGGAACATGCGGTTCGAGGCCCAGCACAACATCCCGTTCCCGATCTCCGAGGTGGTCTGGGACTACCACCCGCTCACGGTCGGGACCCCCGAGATCGAGGTGAACCTCTACGCCGCCAAGAAAGAGCAGGTGCTGCGCCTCCTCGCGTGGCTCGAGGATGCCGGGCTCGACGTCGCCTCCGTGCAGATCGCCCCCCTCGCGCTCTGGAACTACGTCCGCTTCGACCTCGACCTGCGGGGGGGCCACCTCCTGCTCGACATCGGCTCCGACAACACCGACCTGATCGTGGCCGACGGGGACCGCACCTGGATCCGGAACATGCCCATCGCCGGGAACGCGGTGACCAAGGCCCTCATGCAGCAGTTCCAGGTCTCGTTCGCCGAGGCCGAGGCGCTCAAGATCAAGGCGGGCACGTCGCAGGACGCTCAGAAGATATTCAACGTGATGAAGCCGGTCTTGAAGGACCTGATGAGCGAGGTGGACCGGTCGCTCGCCTACTACAAGTCCTCCGTCCCGAACGCCGAGTTCCAGAAGGTGATCCTGCTCGGGAACGCCATGAAGCTCGTGGGGCTCCGGAGCTTCGTCGAGGAGACCCTCAAGGCGAAGACCGTGAAGCTCGTGAACCTGAACCGGCTCCAGTACGGGACGGCGCTCGACATGGAAGCCGTGCGGAACCAGCTCCCCGGCCTCGGCGTGGCGCTGGGGCTGGCGCTCCAGGGCGTCGGGATGGCCGGGACTCCCGTCAACCTCCTCCCCGAGGAGTCGCGGGCGGAGCGGGTCCTCCGCCGCAAGCGCCCCTGGTACGCGGCGGCGGCGGCGGTCCTGCTCGCGGCCTCGGCCGGCCTCGCCTACGAGGCCCAGTCCTCGTCCAAGGCCTTCGACGGCTCGAAGGGGCGGCTCGAGGCGGGCGTGGCCGACTACGCGAAGGTCGCCGACGAGTTGAAGCGCGCCTCGGACCTCGCGCCGCTGCGCCGCGAGATCGGCGCCCTCGCGGACCTGGGGCTCGGGCGCGAGGCGGTCCTGGACCTCTGGGGGGCGCTCCTGGCCATGGCTCCCGCCGCCAACGCCGACCCCAACGAGAAGAACGAGGGCCGGAAGGCGTGGATCCTCTCCCTCGACCTCGGCTGGCCCGACGGGAGCCCGGCGGCGCGCGGGGCCCGAGTCCCCGCGAACGGGGGCGCGGCGCGGCCGCGCGGGATCGTCTGGCGGCTCGCCGGCGCCGTCGTCTGGCGCGAGAACGAGGGGGAGACCCGCGCCTTCATCGAGCAGACCGTGGTCCCCCGGATCGTGGCCCATCCCTCGGGGCTCGGCAAGCGTGCCAAGCTAGGACCGGGGGTCGGGGTCGCGAAGCTCTCCCCGGGGGCCGAGCCGGTCAAGGCCGGCGAGAAGGCGCGCTTCTACCGGTTCCAGGTCGAGGGAGAGGTTTCCGAGACGGACCTGCGGGCGTTCGTCCAGGCACGGACGGCCCCGCCGCTCGCCGGGTCGAGCGCGGTGCCCGTCCCCCCCGTGACGGCGAGCGTGCCGAGGAAGAAGGGATAGTGGCCGCGCCCGACCCCGCATTCCCCGAGCGCCGCTACGCGGTCCACGCGTTCCTCGTGGGGGGCGCCGCGGCGCTCGTCTACCTCCTCGGGGCGCTCCCGTACCGCGTGCGGGACGAGGACCGGGCCCGCCTCGCCGAGTCGGCGCGGAAGGTGCGGGCCGACCTCGCCGCGCCGGACGGCGGGGTCTCTCGCCCGCGGGTCGAGGCGGCGAAGAGGGAGCGCGACGCCCTCCGGGCCGAGCGTGACCGCCTCCTCGGGGCGATCGAGGCGCGCGACCAGAAGCTCGAGGAGTACTTCCCGGGCTACGAGGGCGGCCGTGGCCGCATCCACGTCCCGGCCGCGTTCCGGGACCTCTACGCGGAGGCGATCGCCAAGCTCCGCGAGGAGGTCCGGCCCATCGCCGCGCGGGACGAGAACGGGCAGCCCCGGGAGGTGATCCCGGCCAAGGTCTGGACCGTGGCGCCCGCCGACACGGACATCGTGGTGGCACAGAAGGAGTACTGGGTCTTCCGGGAGGTCGTGGCGGCGACGAAGGCGGTGGCGGGGACCCTCGAGGCGGTCCGCACGGCGATCCCGGAGGAGGTCTCGCCCGAGACGCAGAGGGCGCTTGTCGGGCTGGTCGCCCCGTCGTCCGAGAGCGACGTCTGGAGCAAGTTCCTGTGGATCCCCGCCGAGGTCACCTGCCAGGTGGCGGCGGGCCAGGTGCCGGCCCTGCTCGCGCGGCTGCTCGCGGCCCCCGAGAGGGGGCTCCTCACCGAGATCCGGGGCGTGACGGTGGAGCCGGCCAAGGAGATCCGGGAGGTCATCCCGGTCAAGATCCAGGCGGGACAGAACCCGCTCGACATGGTGCCCGTGGACTCGATGGAGCCGCCCGTGCGGGCGACGGTCCGCTTCGCGGTCCTCGATCCTCCGTCCCTGAGGAGGGGATGATGGCGCTCGCCGGGCTCCTCTCCGCGCACCTCGAGAAGCTCGCGGCGGTCGCCGGGGCGGGCGTGGCCGCGCTGGCTCTCGCCTCGTCGCTCGGCGGGCGGTCGGCGGTCCTCGCCGAGGCGGCGGAGGCGTCCGCCGCCGCCGAGGCCTGCGGCGCGGCGCTCGGGGCGAAGGGGCCCGACGCCCGCGGCTCGGCCGGCACGCCCGCCGGCGAGCCGTTCGCCCCGCCCGCGGCCCCCGAGACGGCGGGTCGCTGGACGTTCTCCCGCCGGCCCACCTTGAAGGTGGAAATCCAGGTGCAGCCCGACACCCGCAAGCGCCTCCTCCCGCCCCGGGCCGAGGCTGCGGCCGCGGACTTCGTCGTCACCCTGAAATGGACCGACGATCCCGACTCAACCGCTGCCGTGAAGGCGTATCGCGTCTACCGGCGCGGGAAGGGCGCGGCGCGGCCGGCCGCTCCGGCCTCCGAGGTCCCCTCGGGCACGCGCGAGTGGAAGGACTCGGACCGCTCCGTCGTGAAGGCCGAGGCGACCCTCGTCTACGAGGTCGCCGCCCTTACGGACGAGGAGAACCAGACGGGCAAGCCCGAGAGCGACCCGTCGGCCCCGGTCGAGGTCACCCTCCCCGCCGACCGCGAGATCCTCTACTACGGCGCGCGGATGAGCGAGACGGTCGCCATCGTGAAGATCCGGCTCTTCCATGAGGGCCACTGGCACTCCGAGGAGTTCCTGGTGAAGTCCGGCGAGGCGATCGGGGGGAAGAAGAAGGTGGCCGAGCCCGGGGGGGGGGACGCCGAGGCGGACTTCGCGACGGGGGACACGTTCGTGAGGGCCGAGAAGCTCGAGGAGATGAGGAGGGTCCCCGTCCTCGACGAGAAGGGCCAGCCCGTCCTCGACAAGGAGGGGAACCCCCGGATGCGGATGGTCCCCTTCAGCCGCTCCTGGATCGTCGTGAGGGATCCCGACGGCAAGGAGCGGGAGATCGCCGCGGTCGCCGCCCCGAAGGACACGGCCGTCCATAGGCTGGGTCTCGACCCCGTGATGGACGAGATCCGTCGGTTCGCCGAGGAGATCGCCGCGACCAAGGACCCGGCGCAGAGGAAGAGGCTCGACTGGCAGCGGGAGCAGCTGCGGAAGAAGCACGACCGCTGGTGGAACGAGAGCGCCCGGAAGTTCCGCGTCGGGAACCTGGACGAGGACATCCAGGAGTACCAGGACGAGGTGGCGAAGGCGAAGACCGAGAAGAGGGAGGACGTCGCGGCGGAGCTGGAGTCCTTCCTCGAGATCCTGAAGAAGCTCCGCGAGAAGGCCGGCAAGTAGGAGCCCCCGTAGAAGCCTCTAGGAACCCCCGTAGGAACGCACAGCCCCCAGCATTCGTGAGAGGAATGGAGAGACCCATGCGAATCACAGCGACCCGCCGGACCCCCCGGATCGTCGTCCCCGTCGCGCTCTTCGTGGCCGCGGCGCTCGCCGCCGGCTGCGAGGGCGGCGCCGAGACGGCCGCCGGTCCCGAGCCCGAGGTGAGGGGCGGTCCCCCGCCCGAGCAGGCCCCGGCCCACGCGCCCGTCCCCGAGGGCGCGGCCGAGCTGCGTCTCGGCGGCGAGCGCCAGGGCGAGGCGAAGCCGCCGTTCGCGCCGGGCGCCCCCGGCCAGGCGGGCGACGGCAGGAACTGGGAGCTGATGGAGCGGGAGCGGACGATCAAGCAGCAGCAGGACGCCTGGGTCGCCAAGAGCCTCGTCGAGCAGGGCCGGCGCCAGATGCAGGAGAACCAGGTCCTCCAGGCCTGGAGGAACTTCCGCGCCGCGGCCGAGCTGGACCCCGGGAACGAGGAGGCCGCGCGGCTCCGCGCCGAGGCCGGGGCGATCCTCGGCTTCTCGCGGGACAAGGTGGACGACACGGTCGGGAAGGTGATCGAGGACCATCGGGTGAAGGTGGACCAGGCGCGCGCCGAGGTCTTCCACCTGATGAACGAGGGCAAGGTCCTCTACCAGAAGGGCGACTACGCCGAGGCCATCCGCCGCTTCGAGGGAGTCCTCGAGATCGTCCGGTGGATGCCCTACCCGGTGGACCTCACCGGCTACCAGCAGCAGGCGAAGCTCTACATCCAGAGCTCGAAGGACAAGCTGCGCCGCCAGGAGGAGCGCACGGCGAAGCAGCGCGAGCGCATCGCCCGGAAACTCGCCGAGATCGAGGAGCGCCGCCGCCAGGACCAGCTCACGGAGCGGATCCGGAACCTCTTCGTGAAGTCCAACCTCGAGTTCGAGAAGGAGAACTACGCCGAGGTCGAGGCGCTCGCCGGCCAGATCCTCGCGCTCGACCCCGACAACCTCGCGGCCTGGCGGCTCCAGAACGTGGCCCAGGACCTCCGCCACCAGGCCCAGGACGTGGCGACGCTCGGGAACTACCGCGAGCAGTGGCGGAAGACGTTCGAGGAGATTGACCTGGCGACGGTCCCGCAGGTGGACGTGGTGCGGTTCCTCTCCCCCGAGGCCTGGAGCGAGGTGCGGCGGCGCGCCGAGAGGGTGGCGGGCGGCTCGGGGCCCGTCGTCCAGAAGTCCATCGAGGAGCAGAGGATCGAGGCCCAGCTCGACGGCGTGGCGGTCTCCCCCGACTTCACCGACGCCCCGCTCAAGGCGGTCGTCCAGTTCTTCCGCGACGTCTCGGGCGTGAACATCATCATCTCGCCGAAGGTCTTCGCCGAGACGCCCGAGGAGCAGCTCCGGGTGAACCTCACCGTCCAGGACGTCTCGATGCGCGACGCGCTCAACCTGATCCTCGGCATGAACAAGCTCGCCCACCGGGTGAAGGACGGCGTCCTCGTGATCACGACCCAGGCCGAGGCCCAGGAGAGCCCGATGCTCCGGGTGTTCGACATCCGAGACCTGCTCGCGGTGCCGAAGGACTTCCCGGGGACGACGATCCGGCTCGAAGCGACCGACTCGGGTGCCGCGGGCGCGATCCCGGGGCTCGGCGGCGGGGGCGACGAGAAGCCGGCGATCACCGCCGACGACCTCGTGAACCTGATCAAGGGGACGATCGCGCAGGAGACCTGGGACACGCCCCCGAACTCGATCGAGCCGAAGGGCGGGAAGCTGATCGTGAAGAACCAGCCCAAGGTGATCGCCGAGGTGGAGAAGCTCATGAGCAGCCTCCGCGCCTCCCACGGGATGCTCGTCACGATCGAGACCCGCTTCATCACGGTCGAGGACAACTTCCTCGAGGACGTGGGCATCGACCTCCGCGGGCTCGGCAACCAGCTCCCGATCGGGTCGCCGTCAAACCCCGGCCGCGGCGGCCTCTTCCTCGGGAGCCCCGGCGAGCCCCTCGACGACGTCGCCTTCGGCTCGCCCGCCGCGCCCACGGGGGCCGGCACGAGCCAGACCTCGGGCATCTTCTACAACGACAACTCGGACGGCGACATGCGGGCGCGGGTCGAGAACCTCTTCGACGTGGCGCTCGGCGACCCGGCCGTCATGACGAACTCGGGCGGCCTCTCGATCCAGGGGGTCTACCTGGACGACACCCAGGTCGAGGCGATCCTCCGGGCCGTGCGGAAGACCGAGCGCGTGAACCTCGTCACCGCCCCGAAGCTCACCTGCTACAACACGCAGCGCGCCAACGTCCACATGCTGAACCAACTCGCCTACATCCGCGACTTCGACGTCGAGGTCGCGCAGGCGGCCACGATCGGCGACCCGATCGTGGGGCGCATCGAGGAGGGGGTCGTCCTCGACGTGAAGCCGATCGTCTCCTCGGACCGGCGCTACGTGACGCTCGAGCTCCGGCCGACGGTGGCCGAGCTGGTGCGGCCGATCCCGACCTTCTCGACCCTGCTCGGGGTCGCCAACTCCACCCCGGTCTTCATCCACACGCCGGAGCTCCGGATCAAGCGGGCGCAGACGACGGTGACCGTCCCCGACCGGGGCACGGTGCTCATCGGCGGCATGAAGGTCACCCGCGAGGAGGACGTCAAGTCGGGCGTCCCCTTCTTCGAGAACATCCCGATCCTCTCGTTCATCTTCGGCCGCAAGGGCCGCGGCCACAACCGCAAGACCCTCCTCATCCTCGTCCGGGCCGAGGTGACCCTCCTCGAGGAAGAGGAGGCCGACCAGACCCAGCGTGGAGGCATGAAGTAGATGAAGACGAGATCCCTCGCGATCCCCTTCCTCTACGGGGCGGCGGCGCTTGCGGCCCTCGCGGGCGTCGGGGCCCTCGCGCCGCGCGCCCTCGCCGACGTGGACGACATCAAGTTCGGCGACGCCCTCGCGCGCCGCAAGTTCTACGCGCTCGCGGGACACGTCTTCAAGCGGGTGCTCGCCGACCCGAAGTCCACCCCCGGGCAGAAGGCGAACGCGGAGCTGGGCCTCGTGGCGATCTTCACGGCGAAGGCCCGGGCCGAGCGGGACCCCGACAAGCAGAAGGCCCTCTTCGACGAGGCGCTGAAGAAGTTCGACGAGATCCTCCAGAAGCCGGGGGCCACGCCGACCGTCCAGGCGAAGTTCCAGTACGCGGCCCTCCTGACGGACAAGGGCGACTCGCTCGTGGACGCCATGGAGCGCGCCGACACGACCGAGCAGCAGGACTCGCTCAAGGCCGAGGCCCGGAAGGTCTTCGGCCAGGTGGCCGACCTCTTCGGGGAGTTCGTCAAGGACGCGCTCCCCAAGTTCCAGAGCGCGAAGGACCTGGAGACGGGGAGAATGGACCGGACCAAGTGCCCGGAGGACATGGAGAACGACCTCATCCAGGCCTGGCTCTCGCAGGCCGAGGCGCTCTACAAGCGCGGGATGATCTCCGACCCCCAGGCGCGCGACAAGGACCTCCGCCAGGCCCTCGAGGTGAGCGGGGAGTTCGGCTGGGAGTTCGAGGACAAGATCCCGGGCCTCTGGGGGGCGATCCTCCAGGGGCAGATCCACTCCGGCCTCGGGAAGTTCCAGGACGCGGCCGCGCGGCTCAAGGGTGTATGGGAGTTCAAGCTCGACCCGGAGGACATGCCGAAGATCGAGAACCCGCGCTTCGTGGCCTGCTGGCGGCTCACCGAGGTCCACGTCAAGGCGGGCGAGCACCAGAAGGCGCTGGAGGCCGTTGCGAGGCTCGAGAAGGAGTTCCCGAGCTACCTCGACAAGGACGCGGGCCAGGACGCCGCCCTCGCCAGGGGCGACGCCTACGCCGGGATGCAGGACTTCAATTCCGCGATCGGCGAGGCGCTGAAGGTCGTGGGGGCGCGCTACCCGATGCGGTACGCGAAGGCGCTCAAGAAGCTCGCCGGCTGGTCCTCGATGGACCCCTCGGCCGGGGCGAAGATCAAGGTGCTCCAGGGCCGCGGGTTCCGCCAACAGGCCTTCGACCGTCCCGAGCGCTACCTGGACGCGATCGCGTCGTTCCAGGAGGCGGCCGCGGCCATCCAGACCCCCGAGGAGCTGAAGGAGTGGGGAGTCCTGGTCTGGAAGGAGATCGGGGAGTGTTTCTTCGCGCTTGACCGCTACACGGAGGCGGGGCTCGCCTACCAGCGCGGCGCGAGCGTGAACCGGGACGACCCGCAGGCGGCCGAGTGCGCCTACTGGGCGTTCCGCTCCTTCCAGGAGAGGTTCAAGGTCTCGAAGGACGCCTTCGACAAGCAGCACTACCGGGACGCGCGGCAGAGGCTCATGAACGACTTCCCGAAGTCGCCGCAGGTGGGCGACCTGCCCTTCTTCGAGGCGAAGGACCTCGAGGACGACGGGAAGTACCTCGAGGCCGCCAAGGCCTACGAGCTGGTGAAGCCCGACTCGCGCCTCTACGAGGTGGGCCTCGTGAAGACCGGCTCCTGCTACTACCGCGAGTACCTGCGGCTCGCCGACGAGGCCAAGGCGAAGGGCGGGGGGGCCCCGCCGACCGAATACCTCGACAAGAGCGAGAAGTACCTGAAGGAGTTCCTCCAGAAGACCCAGGGCGAGATGCCGAAGGAGACGGAGCCCGAGAAGGTGACGCAGCGCAAGGTGGCCCGCGGGCTCGCGACGTTCTTCCTCGGGCGCGTGGCCGAGGCGCGGCAGGCCTGGGCCAAGGTCCTCGAGATCCTCGCCGGGTTCGCCGAGTCGCAGAAGGCGATCGGCCAGCTCACTATCGGTGCCGACGGCCTCTACATGGAGCTCTCCGCGCTGGTCGAGCTGAAGCGCCCCCCCGAGGCGGACGCGAAGTTCCAGGAGCTGAAGGCTTACCTCCCGACGTACCGCTTCCTCGGCGTGGCGGGGCAGAAGGTGGGGAAGCTCTTCGATACCGAGGCCGACCGGCTCGAGAAGGACGGCAAGACCGACGAGGCGATCGCGAAGCGGCGCCACGCCGCCTGGCTCCTCTACCAGTGGCTCATGGACGATGGGAAGGCCCAGAACAAGGACAACCTCCTCGGAGTCGCGGCGCGCGTGAAGGAGGTGGCCGACACGATCCGGAAGGCCGGCGAGAAGGGCGACCTCTCGTCCACCGACCTCGAGGACGAGGGGCGCTTCTTCCAGGCGGCGGGGCAGCTCTACACGCTGCTTCGGACGAAGGCCGCCAAGCTCGCCCTCGACGGCGCGACCCAGGAGCGCATAGACCGCGAGCTGGGGGAGAGCCTCTACGCACGGGCGCAGCTCCTGGACCATGTGGGGGACCGGGACGCCTCCACAGCGGAGTGGCAGGCGGCCCTCAATCTGCTCCAGGCCATGCACCGGAAATTCCCGAAGACCATCGCCGTGATCCGCCGCCTCGCCGACGCGTACATGCGGCTCGACAAGCCCGAGGATGCCCTCAAGCTCTGGATGGACCTCGTCAAGGCCTACAAGGAGGGGACGTCCGACTGGTTCGAGGCGAAGTACTACCAGTTCGAGGCGCTCCTCCGGATGGGGAAGCAAAAGGAGGTCCAGGGACTGCTCGAGAACATCCGGCTCCTCTACCCGGCCCTCGGCGGCGGCGAGACCGCGCAGAAGTTCAAGGAGCTCCGCAAGAAGGCGGGGCTGAAGGACTGAGCATGAAACCTCCCCTGAGGGCGTTACGGGCACTGCTCGCGGGACTCGCGCTCGGTCTCGGGGTCGCGGTCCCCGCCTCCGCCGACGCGGTCATCTTCCGCGGCGGGCAGAAGCCCCGCCAGAACGTGACCGTGACGAAGGAGACCTGCCAGACGGTCGTCTTCAAGTCCGGAGGCGCCGACGCCCCCGAGGCCCCCCCGGTGAAGGCCGAGGAGGTCGTGAACGTCGTCTACGCCGACGCGCCCGACGAGTTCAAGGTGGCGGAGACGTTCCGCTCGGGGAAGCGCTGGGCCGAGGCGGCCGCCGCCTATGAGAAGGCCCTCGGGAAGAAGGGCGTCCGCGACTGGCTTCCGGTCTACGCGAAGTTCTACCTCGGGGAGTGCTGCCGGATCATGGGCGAGGGGGACCCGGCCTCCCTCGACAAGGCGATCGGGGCCTACCGGGAGGTGCTGCAGCTCAAGCCCGACTCTCGCTTTTTGCCGGAGGCCCGGTATTATCTGGCCGCCTGCCTCCGGGAGAAGCGGGACTTCTCCGGGGCCGACGCGGAGCTGCGGACGCTCGACGGCGAGGTGAGCAAGTACGGTCTGCCGAAAGTGTGGGGCGTGAAGACCCAGATGGCCGCCGCGGAGAGCCTCGAGAAGCAGGGGAAGTGGAACGAGGCGGAGGCCAAGTGGGGGGCCCTGGCGCGGTCGGCGGGGGCCGAGTTCTCCGCCGAGGCGAACGTGGCCCAGATGCGCCAGGGGCTCTGCATGGTGGAGCAGCAGAAGTACGACGCGGCCCGGAGCCACTTCGAGGGCCTCGTCCGCCAGTCGAAGGACACCGAGTGGGACGTGCGGGCCGGCGCGCACCTGGGGCTCGGCAAGTGCTGGTTCCAGCAGAAGGACTTCAAGAAGGCCCGGTTCGCGCTGCTCCAGGTAGACGCCCTCTACGGCATGGCCGACGTGCATGCCGAGGCGCTCTTCTGGGCGGGCCGCGCCAACATGCAGCTCGAGGAGACGGAGCCCCAGGCGCGGCAGGCGGCCAGGCTCCTCTTCACCGCCGTGCTGGTGAGGCACCCCTCCTCGACGTGGTCGAAGAAGGCTCAGAAGGAGTTGGAAGGGCTGGGGGGGCCCCTGTGGGGGGTCAGGCCGAAGTAGGGGCGAGAGAGGCGCGATTGGGGCCCCTGCGGGGGCCCGGGAGGACACCGTGAAGGACCGTA
>JAKEIC010000004.1 GCA_022614695.1 Planctomycetales bacterium
CGTCCCAGCGCCACGCCGATCCGCCCGTCGGCGCCCCGGACCACGCGCGCCGTCCCGGTCCCCGGAGCCGGGTGCGCGGCGGCGAAGTCGGCGAGCCGGGCGCGGAGCCTCGGCATCGCCGCCGCCGCGGGGCCCTCCTCCTCCCGCAGGATCCGGAGGACGTCGGCCCGCAGGGCGGCGAGGTCCTCGGGGGGGACGTCGCCGAGCGCCCGCAGGAGCCGCGTCGCGCGATGGCGCACCTCGGGATCGGCCGACGCGCGGGCGGCCTCCCGGAGCGCGGGGAGCGCGGCCTCCCCCGCCTCGCGCAGGCCCTTCTCGGCCGCCTCGCGCTCGGCGAAATCGGGGTGGCCGAGCTTCCCGACGAGCGCCGGGACGTCCGGGCCGGCCGGCGGCGCGGACGGGTCCTGGGCGGCGACTCCGCTCGCCGCGAGGAGTGCCGCCAGCGCCGCCGTCGCGCGCCCGCAGCGGGCCGGCGCGCGACTCCCGGCCCTCGCGACGCTCATCGGTCCTGGGACGGGCGCTCCGCCGGACCGTGGGCGAGGACGTTCGCGGCCACGTATCCCTCGCGCCCCTGCCAGCGGACCCGGTACGCGACGATCGGGCTCCCGTCCTCGGGGTCCGTCCTCGCCTCGGTCTCCAGCAGCTCCACCGTGGCTCCCGCCGGCGCCCGGAAAGCCTCGGCGAGGAGGTCGGCCCCCGAGTAGACCGGGATCTCGGAGAGCTTCTCGTCGCCGATCTCGGTGCGGAGCGTCGTCGTCGGGACCGGCTTCGGCGGCTCGCCCCCGCACCCGGAGGCCAGCGCGAGCAGGGCGAGGAGTCCACGGCGTCCCCAGAGCCCCCGTCCCATCGCCGCGTCCCCGCGTCGCCGTGTCGCCGTGTCGGCCTCCTACGTGATGACGACGCCCGTGCCCATGCAGTAGGAACAGCGCTTCTCCGCCTCCACGCGGCCGTCCCCGTCGCAGACCGGGCACACGGGCGGGATCCCGGTGCCGTTGCACACGTCGCACCGGTTCCTCTCCACCTTCCCCCGGCCCCCGCACTTGCGGCAGAACTTCTGCGACTTGAGCAGGCGCCGGAGACGGAGCCTCCGGTCGAGGAAGTAGAGCCCGACGAGGATCGCGAGGAGAACCGCGAGCGCGCCCGCCCCGACGATCGGGTTCAGGCGCAGGTAGCTCCAGAGGACCCGGAAGAAATCCCTCACGCCTCTCGGTTCCGGTTGCGGACGAGGTACACGTAGCCCATGTTGGGGTCGTAGTTGCCGAGCGCGAAGTCAGTCCGACGGCAGAAGCGCCGGAGCGCCGGCCGGATCTGCTCGAAGGGGCAGAGGAGGGTGAGCTTCAACTCGCTCTCGGCGAGGCAGCACTCGACGTCGGTGTAGTCCACGAACCAGCCGAACCCCTCCTCGGTGAGGTGCGAGATCAGGTCGTACTTGAGCCCGAAGATCTCGGTGTCGAAACGGGTCTCGCGCTCCTCGGAGAGCGGCTCGGGCATGGGAGCGCGGAGTCTACGCGGGCCCTCCCCGGGGCGCAAGCGGAGCTACCTCCCCCGCGCCCGGGCGAGACTCTCGGGCCAGCGGGGGTCCTCGGGCGCCCACCGGGCCGCCTCGGCGAAGGCCGCCGCCGCGCCCGGGGCGTCGCCGGCCTGGAGGAGCGCCGTACCGAGGCCCCCCCAGGCGAGCGGGTCGGCCGGTCGGAGCTCCGTCGCGCGCCGCAGGTGCGGGAGGGCCTCGGCGCGGAGCCGCGCGGCTTCCTCGCGGCGACCCCCGGCCTCCGCCGCCTCGGCGCTCTCGGCGAGAAACGCCCCGAGGTTCTTCGCCGCCTGGCCGTTCCCAGGTCCCGTCTCGACCGCGCGCCGGAAGAGGCGGCCGGCCCCTTCCCGGTCGCTCTGGAGCTGGAGGCAGCGGCCGAGGTTGTTCGCGGCCTGCGAGTAGTCGGGCCAGGTCTCGAGGGCCCGCTCGTAGCGGGTCCGGGCCCCTGCGACGTCCCCCTCGCGGAGGCGGGCGTCCCCGACGGCGCAGTGGGAGCGGGCGCTCCGGGGGCAGGCCCGGGAGGCGGACTCGTAGAGACTCTCCTCCGTCCGCCAGTCGAGCGTCCGGGCCGCGGTGCGGACGCCGGCCGCGGCGAGGAGGACGCCGGCAACCGCCCCGGCGACGCGCCGCCCGGCGGGACCCGCTCCCGCGAGGGCCCGGTCCAGCGCGCCCCCGGCGGCGATCGAGAGCCCGAGGAGCGGGGTGTAGAGGAGGCGCTCGGCCAGGACGAAGCCCATCGGGAAGAGGAAGTTCGCGAACGGGAGGAGGAAGGCCCCCCAGGCGACGGCGCCGAGGGCGAGGCGCGGGGCCGGGCGGGCGGCCGCGACCGCGGCGACGAGGGCGAGCAGCACCGCGACCCCTGCGAGCGGCCCCGCCGACAAGAAGGTCTCCCGGGGGACGCTCTCGGCGAAGCCGCGGTCGGCGGAGAGGGTCGCGGGCCAGACCGAGAGCGACGCGTAGCTCGCCAGGGCCTCGCTCGCCGTCGCGAGTCGCGTGGGCCCCGGGGCCTCCGCGACGGGGTTGTCGAGGTAGGAGACCGGGAAGCCCGTGCCGAGGCCCCCGATCACGGCCACGCGCGCGCCGAGGTAGGCGGCTGCGACGGCGCCGAGGACCGCGTAAGGCGCGACCCACGCGAAGGGCCCGCGGGGGCGAGCGCCCGGGACGAGGAGGTGGACTCCGAGCAGCAGGGCCGGGAGGAGCAGCGCCGACTCCTTCGCGAGGAGCCCCCCCGCGAAGGCGCCGGCCATCCCGAGGAGGAGCCTCGCGCGCCGGTCCGGCCTCTCGCGGGCCCGCGCCTCGAGGAGGAGGGCGCCGGCGATCCCGCAGAAGGCGAGGATCTCCGAGCGCTGCACCGCCTCGCACACGGCGTCGCTCCGGGCGGGGTGCAGCGCGTGGAGGAGCCCGCCGGCGAGCGCGCCCGCCGCCCCCAGCCCGAGGGACCGGAGCAGGAGCGCCGCGAGCGCGGAGGCCGCCGCGTGGAGGAAGAGGCTCCCGAGGTGGTGGACGGCCGGCGACCCCTGCCCGAGGACGTACTCGAGTGCGACGGTGACGAGCGTGAGCGGCCGCCAGAGGTTCCCGTCGCGGTCTATCCCGGCCCAGTAGTGGCTCGTCGCGAGAGTCGGGAGGTAGGAGAGGTCCTGGACGAGCGGGTTCCGCGCGATCAGCCACTCGTCGTCCCGCGCGAATCCGTTCCCGAGGGTCGGCGCGTACGCGGCCGCGGCGGCGAGGGCGCAGAGGAGCGGAGCCGGCGGAAGCCGCACCGTCTCATCTTACGGGGGGTGCGGGGGGCGAAGCCCCCTGCGATGCGGAGACTCGGCAGGATCCTACGGGCGCGGGTGCGGGGGGCGGAGCCCCCTGCGATGCGACGGAGCCGTGCGGCGTTGCAGCCCCCTGTTCTGCGGCCACGAGTGGGGAGTAGAATGGCTGCCGGTCGGGAGGGTGTATCCATGGCCCAGGTCGTCACGTGCCCGCACTGTCAGGGCAACTGCGCGGTGGACGAGGCCCATCTCGGGATGGCGCTCAAGTGCCCGCGCTGCGGAGGTCAGTTCACGCCCGGCGGCGGCGCCGCGAAGGCGGGAGCCCCGGTCGCGGCCGCGCCCAAGGGTGCGGCGGCGCCTCCTCCTCCGCCCCGACGCCCCGCGCCGGTGTTCGTCGAGAAGGGGTCGGCGCGGGAGCGCCTGGCCGACCGCCAGAAGAAGGGCGGCGACATGGAGAAGTGGCTCCTGATCGGGGCTGCTGTCGCCGTCCCGATCGTGATCGGGGCGATCCTGTTCGGCGGCGGGGCCGGCAAGAAGAAGGCCGAGCACTTGGGCGAGAAGACGACGGCCGAGGAGCTCCTCAAGGACCCGGAGATGAAGAAGAAGATCGAGTTCATGAAGGAACGGCAGAAGTACTTCGACCAGCAGGAGCAGACACCCGGGGCGAAGCGCAGCTACGAGCGGGCGCAGAAGCAGGGTCAGTAATCCGGGCTCCCGCCCGGATTACTTGGGCGGCAGGTCGCGGTAGTCCCCCACCTGCTCGAGTCGTCCGAGCTTCCAGAGCCCGTCCTCGTAGAAGAAGACCATGCGGTAGGTGAGGCCGGTCCGGCTGCCCGAGTAGTTCAAGGCCCAGTCGGTGACGACCTCGAGCCCGCCCTCGAGCCCCACGTCGTTGGGATTGAGGGGAGGCTTCAGCTCCCCCTTCACCTGGTACGAGAGGACCTCCCGTTCGGGAGCGTACGAGTTCTCCCGGTTCCACTCGACGCAGAGCTCCTGCTCACGCTCCGTGTCCACCTTCGAGCCGAACCAGTCCCGGCGCAGCTGCGGGATCCCCGGCTGCAGGTTCCGGCTGGCGTCGAGGAACTTCGCGAGCTCCTTCACTCGGTCCCGGATCTGCACCTGGGTCCAGTACTGGGTCAAGTAGTAGAAGCCCGCGCCGGCGCCTGCGAGCCCCACCGCGACGAGGAACGTGAGCTTCTTCGCGCCGGGGCTCACGAGCGGGATGGTACGGGGGGCCCGGCCGGGGGGCAAGGCGCGGGCGAGCCCTCCCCTTGTCACCCGAGCCCGGGCATGATAGGAAAGCGGCCCCGCCATGCGTTGCCCCACGTGCGCCGCGGACGTCCCCGAGGGGGCCGCGGCATGTCCTTCCTGTGGCTCGGCTGCCGGTGGCCCGCCCCCGAAGGCGCCGACGAGCGAGAAGGTCCTCTGCGACAACTGCCAGGGGGCCTTCCCCGCTTCCGAGCTCCGCCGCGAGGGAGGGCAGAGGCTCTGCCCGGTCTGCATCGCGCAGAAGGAGAAGAACGCGGCCCGCGAGAAGCGCGCCAGGACCCCCTATCCCGGTCAGGAACCCCTTCCCGGTCCCCCGGGAGGACCGCCTCCCGGCGGACCGGAGCCGGAGGGTCCGGGAGCGCCCGGACCGCGTCCGGGCGGCCGGCCGTCCTCGTCGTCGCGGGTCGCGGCCTCGGCGCCGCCGAAGAAGGCGTCGAGAGGGAGCCTCGTCCTCGTGGTCGTCGGCGCCGTGGTCCTGATCGGCGTCGGACTGGGCGTCGCGATGATGCCGGCGGCCACCGCGCCTCCGGCGGGGGGCGGCGGCTCCTCCGGCGGGGCGCCTCACGAGACCGGCGAGGCTCCGCCGGTCACACCCACGAACAAGGCCGAGGCTCCGGTCGCGTCGCGGTCCGTGACGGACCTCGAGTTCGTCGGGGTGCTCCAAGAGGCGCGACCCGAGGGAGCCGCCGGCGCCAAGACCCTGACGTTCCGCGACGAGGTCCGGGGAAAGAGCCTCGTGCTGGAGGGCGTGGACCCGGCGCTCGCCGACACCTGCTCCCCGGGCAAGCAGTACCGGGTCCAGTACCGGGCGGCGCCCTCCGACGAGGAGGTGCAGCGCGTGCGCTTCACCTTCGCCGGGGTCAAGGGGATCCTGGACGTGAAGTAAGCCAGTCCATCAGCGCCGCGCTCTCGGCGAGGGCGCGGGCGGTGAACGGGCCCAGCCAGCGCGCGGTCTCGCGGAACTCGGAGACGAAGCCCGCGCGGTCCCCCGCCGCCACGAGCTCGGCGAGCCGGTCGGCGCTCTCGCGCAGTGCCCCGATGACCCGCGGAGTCTCCGGGTTCCGCATCTCGATCTCGGCGTAGAGCCCCGCGTCCTGCGCGAAGAGCCTCCCGACCATCGTGAGTTCGAGGCGGTAGATCGGGCTCGTGAACGAGAGGCTCTCGGGGACGTCCACCCCGAGGCGCCGGAGCGCCGTCCCGAGCGCGATCGTCGAGAAGTGCGTGAGCACCTGGACGACCGACATCATCCGGTCGTGGGTCTCGGGGTCCGTCACCTTCACGACCGCGCCCTGGGAGGAGAGCGCGGCCCGGAGCCACCCGAGGCCGGCTTCCCCCCGGCCAGGGCAGAGGACGACCGTCTGGCCCCGGAGCGACCGGACCATCGGCCCGAACATCGGGTGCATGCCGACCACGTCGGCCCCGGGCGCCGCTCCCAGCATCGCCCGGACCGGGGCCCCCTTCACCGAGGTGAGGTCGCAGAGGAGGCCGCCCTCGCGGACCGCCGGGCCCACCTCCCCGATCACCGCCTCGGTCGCCTCGATCGGCACCGACACGACAACGACGTCGGCCCGGGCCGCGGCCTCCACGGGGCGGAGCGCCGTGTCGAGCCCGGCCGCGAGCACCTCGTGGCCGAGGTCCCGGAAGAACCGGTGGAAGAGCCGCCCCATGCCGCCCGTCCCCCCGACGATCGCGATCCGGCGGGGCGCGCCTCCCGCGCCGCGGCGGCGGTTCCAGTCGGCCTGGACCCGGGTGGACTCGGCGAGGAGGCGCCGCAGGACGTCGCCGGCGAGCCCCGGCGGGAGGCCGCGGGCGGCGGCCCGGCGCTCGACCCCCTCGAGCAGCTCCGCCTCGCGGGCCCGGTCGTAGAGCGGGAGCCCGCCGCGGGCCTTCGCTTCCGCGGCCTCCGCCGCGAGCGCCGCCCGCTCGGCGAGGAGGTCCACGAGCCGGCCGTCCAGGGCGTCCAGGCGGTCGCGGATCGAGTCGAGCGCGCTCACGGGCCCTCCTCGCCCCCCGCGCGCGCCGGCTTCACGAGGCGGCGGACGAAGAGGAGGAATCCCGCGCCCGCCGCGGCCAGCGGCAGCAGCGCGAGCGGGCGGGCGCCGGGGGCGAGGAGCCAGATCGCGGCGGCCGCGGCCAGCGCGGCGGCCGCGCCGGACGAGGCCACGGCAAGGGAGCGGCCGGGGCTCATTCCTCCATCACCTCCAGCCCCCCGCGGGCGACCCGGGCCGGCAGCAGCCGCGCCCCCCCGGCCTCGAGCGCGCGCGCGACGCCGTCCCGCCGATCGGACTTGCATACGCCCGCGCGAGGGTGATAATCCGTAGGCGATTAGA
>JAKEIC010000064.1 GCA_022614695.1 Planctomycetales bacterium
AGTTCCGGATTGACGGCGCTCTCTTCCGGCGGCTGCACGGCCCGCAGGCGGAGGGGTCGGCGCCCGCGGGCGCGGCGGCGGAGCCGGCGGAGGCGGGGGCCGGGGCCGGGCCCGCCCGGGCGCCCGCGCCGCGGGGCGGTCTGAATCCCGCCTTCCGCCTCGACAACTTCGTCGCGGGTCCGGGGAACCGGCTCGCCCACGGCGCGGCGCTCGCCGTGGCCGAGAGGCCGGGCGACCTCTACAACCCGCTCTTCGTCTACGGGGGCTGCGGCCTCGGCAAGTCGCACCTCCTGCAGGGCATCGCCCGCGCGCTCGAGGCGCGGACTCCCTCGATGCGGGTCCTCTATGTGTCGTGCGAGCTCTTCGTCAACCAGTTCCTCGCGGCGCTCCAGAGGAAGGGCATGGCCGAGTTCCGGGAGCGCTACCGTCACTACGACGTCCTGGTGCTCGACGACGTCCACCTCCTCGCGGGGAAGGAGCACACGCAGGAGGAGTTCCTGCACACCTTCAACTCGATGAGCGGGGCGCGCCGGCAGATCGTGCTCGCGAGCGATTCCCATCCCCGCGAGATCGAGAGGCTGCGTCAGTCGCTCGTGAGCCGTTTCGTCTCGGGCCTCGTCGCCGAGATCCAGCCGCCCGACCTGGCGACCCGGAGGGCGATCCTCGACCGGAAGTGCGCGGAGGGCCGCGGAGCCGTCCCGCCCGAGGTGCTCGACGTGATCGCCCGCGAGGTGCCGGGGAACGTGCGCGAGCTGGAGGGGGCGCTCATCCGGATCGCGGCGCACGCGCGGCTGCTCGGCGAGCCTCCGACCCCGGCGCTCGCGGCCCGCCTCCTCGCCGAGTGCGGACTCGTCGCCCGCCGCGCGACGTGCTCGGAGATCGCGGCGCGAGTCGCGGCGGGGTTCGGCGTGGGCGTCACGGAGATCGAGTCGCGGAGCCGCACCCGGCGCGTGGCGCTGGCGCGGCACGTCGCGATCTACCTGGCGCGGGTCCTGCGCGGCCAGTCGTTCTCGGAGGCGGGCGCCCACTTCGGCGGGCTCAGCCACGCGACGGCCCTCGCGGCGGATCGGCGGATCCGGGAGCGGCTCGTGTCCGATCCCGAGCTCCGGCGGCGGGTGGACGAGGTCGCGGACGGGCTCCGGGGGGGCGCGCGCTGACCCGACCGGCGCGGGTCGGCGTGCTCGGCGGAGCCTTCGATCCTCCCCACGCGGGCCACCTCTGGCTCGCGGAGACCGCGCGGGACCGCCTGGGACTCGATCGCGTCCTCCTGGTGCCGACGGGACGGCCTCCGCACAAGGGCGCTCTGGAGGCCTCCGTCGCCGACCGGCTCGAGATGGCGCGGCTCGCCGCCGCCGGCCGCGCCGGGCTCGAGGTGTCGGACATCGAGGCGCGGCGCCCCGGCCCCTCGTTCACCGTGGAGACCCTGCGGGAACTCCGCGCCGCGCTCCCGGAAGGGACGGGGCTCGTGCTCCTCCTCGGCGCCGACGCGGCGGCCGACCTCCCGTCCTGGCGGGAGCCCGCCGAGATCCGCCGCCTCGCCCGCGTGGCGGTCGCCCCGAGGGCCGGGGGACGGGAGCCGGCACGGGGGCGGCGGAGCCCCCCCGTAGATGACCCGCTCCCGGAGGGAGGGCCGGACGTCTCCTCGCGGGAGATCCGGCGTCGGGTGCGCGCGGGCGAGCCGATCGCGGGGCTGGTCCCACCGGAGGTCGAGCGTTACATCCGGGAGAAGGGGCTCTACACGTGAGCGACCCCGGGTCCCTCGCGGGGGCCCGCTCGCTCCTCGCCGGCCCCGGTCCCGTCTGCGTCCTCACCGGGGCGGGCGTCTCCGCCGAGAGCGGGGTCCCGACGTTCCGAGGGCCGGAGGGGCTTTGGAGGAGCTACCGCCCCGAAGAGCTGGCGACCCCGGCGGCGTTCGCGAGGGCGCCGGAGCTCGTCTGGGAGTGGTACTCCTGGCGGCGCGGGAGGGTGGCGGCCTGCCGGCCCAACCCCGCGCACGAGGCGCTCGCCGCCCTGGGGCGGCGGAGGGGCGACGTCACGCTCGCGACCCAGAACGTGGACGGGTTGCACGCCCTCGCCGGCACGCGCGAGCCGCTCGAGCTGCACGGGAACCTCTTCCGGGTCCGCTGCACGCGCTGCCGGTTCCGCGCCGAGCACCCGAGGGAGGCGCTCCCGCCCCCCTGGCCGCCCCGGTGCCCGGAGTGCCGGGGAGCGCTGCGTCCCGACGTCGTCTGGTTCGGGGAGGCGCTCCCGTCCGAGGAGCTGTCGCGGGGGACGGCCGCCGCCCGCGCATGCCGGGTCTTCCTGGTCGTCGGGACGTCGGGCGTCGTGCACCCGGCCGCGGGGCTCGCCTTCGAGGCGAAGTCCGGGGGCGCCGCCGTGATCGAGGTGAACCCAGAGGCGACGCCGCTCTCGGAGGACGCCGACCTGGTGCTGCGCGGGAAGGCCGGGGAGGTCCTGCCTCAGGTGCTGGCCCCCTAGCCCGCCGCCGTCGCGACCGGTGGCGCCCGCCGTCGGCGGAGACCCGGACACCCCTGTTCACGGCGTGACCGATCCGTTCACCGCGTAACCGAGCCGCCGGGATGCAAGGGAATTGACGCCCGGTGACGGCGCCGTGACCGCCGACCCAAACCTCGACGGGCCCGCGGTGTTGGAGTGTGCCGCTCACGGGGTCCACCCGGATCTCCCGAGGGGGGGATCCGTCGCTTCCCCGCTGGTACGGCCCTTGCGATCCGTTCCCTCGGTTCCGCGGCGCGAGCTGCGGGATCGAGTCTGGCCGGCAGACCCGGGGGCGAACGGTCGGCTCGTTGCCGACTCCCGCGCTGGGCCAATGGGGGGGACCCAGGCGGATCCCGGGAAAGCCAAGGATCCGGCCCGAAAGGGCCGGATCTTGTTTTAATGCCCCCATGCAGAACGAGCAGCTTCTCTTCTCCGGCCGCGCCTTCCGCGTGGTCGGCTTCGACGTGACCGACCGGGACGGGCGTGCGCGGCGACGCGAGGTGGTCCGGCACCCGGGTGCCGCGGCGATCGTGCCGTGGCTCCCGGACGGGCGAGTCCTGCTCATCCGGCAGCCCCGGCCCGCGATCGGCCGGTCCCTGCTCGAGATCCCCGCCGGGACCCGGGACGGGGACGAGCCGCCCGAGGCGTGCGCGAGGCGGGAACTCGCCGAGGAGACCGGATACGAGGCGGGGACGCTCCGACCGCTCCTCAGGTTCCACCCCTCGGTGGGCATCCTCGACGAGGCCATCTGGATCTTCGAAGCCCGGGACCTGCGGGAGGGGCGGAGCGCCCCGGAGGACGACGAGGACATCTCGCTCGTCCCGGTCCACCCGAACGAGGTCGCCGCGCTCGTCCGGTCGGGGGAGATCGGGGACGCGAAGACGCTCCTCGGGCTCGCGGCCGCCGGGATCCACGTCCCGCCCGCGGGGTTCTAGCCTCTCCTCCACGCCCGGTCCCAGAGGACCGTCGCCGCCACGACGGGCGCGGCGAGGGCCGCGCCGGCCAGGACGTCCACGACGTAGTGGACCCGCAGGTAGACGGTCGAGAGGACGAGCCCCGCCCCGATCGGGAGGAGAACCCGGTAGAGCCGCCGGTGGTCGCGGCGCGCCAACGCGAGCACGACGATCGTCACCTCGACGTGGCCGCTCGGGAAGCAGTCGTAGGGCACCTTCTCGACCGCCCCGAGGACGTCGTAGATGAAGTTGCCGAGGAGGAGGCCCTGGGGCCTCGCGCCCTCCGCGAGGCGGGCCATGAGGTCGGGGATCTTGAACGGGGCGCTCGCCGGGAACAGGAAGTAGCCCAGGTAGCTCGAGAAGAAGCCCAGGAGCGAGCCGAGGAGCGTGCGCCGGAACCCGTCGGCGTCGCCGCGCAACAGGAGCGCGATCGCGAGGGTCAGCGCGAACGCGTAGAAGGTGAAGTAGCAGAGCTGCATCGCGTCCGTGAGGAGGGGCGTGACCACCGGCTCGAGGAGCACCTGCGGGTCCTCGCCGAGGAGCGCCCGGTCGAGCTCGCGGATCCGCGGCCCCCAGTCGGCGGGCTCGGCGCCGGGGGCGAGGCCGATCCGGCCGACCGTGAGCCCGAGGGACGTGAAGGTCCAGGGGATCGTGAGCGAGACGTAGCCGAGTCGGGCCCAGGCGGCCGGGAGGGGGGCCCACGCCCGGACGGTCCACGCGAGTCCCACGGTCCCGAGCCCCACGGCCGCGTGCCAGCCGAGCACGACCCCGTGCGCCCGGACCTCCGGGCCGAAGAGGAGCACGAGGAGGAAGATCGTCGCGTAGTAGACGCCCGCGACCCGGTCCTCGGGGGCGAGCCAGCGGAGGGGGGGCCGGGGGGGCAATGGGGTCAATGGTCCGTCCGCGCGTCGAGGATGCCCCGGCGGCGCGCCGAACGCTCGCACGCGCGGAAGAGGGCGAGTCCGCCCGCCCCGAGCGCGGCGCTCGAGACGGCGAGGATCGCCAGCAGGGTCGCGTCGGAGATCGCGGCGAGGGTCGGCGAGCAGGCCGACGCTTCGGGGACGAGCGGCCGGCGGAGGGCCTCGAGCCAGTAGGTGAAGGGCAGCAGCCGCGCGAGCCGGTCGGCCCCGAACGGGAGGGCCTCGATCGGGAAGATCGCCCCGGAGAGGAGATAGAGGACCCCCGCCACGCTCTCCCCGAGGAGGTAGTGGTGCCGGGCGGTGACGAGGTGCACGCCCGCGAGTCCGATGGCGAGGCCGACGGCGGAGGCGACGCCCAGCCCGAATCCCGCGAGGAAGAGAGGCGAGAGGAGACCCGCCGGCCGGAGCGGGAGCCCGAGCGCGAGGGAACCGAAGGCCAGGATCACGCCCGCCCCGACGCAGGAGTTCACGAGGCTCGAGAGCCCGCGCCCGGCGACGTAGGCCGCGAGCGGGACCGGGGAGGTGGCGACGACCCGGATCGTCTCGTAGCGCTCGCGGTCGTCCATGACGACGAAGGAGATCGCGTGGAGCGTCGCGCCTAGGATCGTGTAGAAGGCCGTCCCCACGTAGAGGTGGGCGAACCGCGGGTCGGCCGACCCCGTCCCCCGGGCCACCTCGAAGATGAGCACGAGCAGCATCGTGGCCGCGAGCGGCCGGACGACGAGGAGCGTGCCGATCGTGACGGGGTCGGCCCAGTTCGTGTCCACGGACCAGCCGAGCCAGGCGGCCGAGCGGAAGCTTCGGGCGGCTCGCGCGACCCCGATCACTGCCACCTCAGCGTCAGCCGCCCCTCGCGCCGAGCCCGGGTCTCGAACGCCCGGAGGGTCGCCCGGGCGAGGAGCCCGAAGACCAGGGCGAGGCCCGCGAGGGCGGCCACCTCCGCGAGGGGGGGGAAGAGCGCCTCGGCGCGGCCCCCGGGGCACGCCGCCTGGCGAAGCGCGTCGAGGCCGAGAGTGAGCGGGAGGAGGGAGGCCGCCATCGCGACTGGGCGGCCGAGGCGCGAGACCGGGAAGTAGAAGCCCGAGAGCAGGTAGACGGGCTCCTGGAAGAGCATGGCGACCTGCCACCCGGCGCGGCCGTAGACGAGGAAGATCGAGGCGGCGGCCGCGCCGAGGGCGTAGAGCGCCGCGAGGGTCCCGAGGAACGCCCCGCCCGCGAGCAGGGGCTCGGAGAGGTCGAAGCGGACCCCGAAGACGAGCACCCCGGCCGCGACGATGGTGCCGGCCCGGAGCGTGGTGGAGACGAGGCCCCCGAGGGCCATCCCCGCGAGCAGCGCCCCGACGGTGCAGGGGGAGGAGATCGCGATCTCGAGGTTCCCCGACTCCTTCTCCCAGTAGAGCTGGGTGGCGAGCGACCAGAGGACGTTCAGCCAGTAGGCCGTCATCGCGCCCCCGAGGACGACGAAGCCCTCGAAGTCGCGCGGGGCGCCGAGCGACCGGTAGGCGAGGAGATAGGCCGCGGTCCCGAGCACGGGGAGGATCGTGTCGCCGACGATCCAGGAGAGCTCCCGGTTCAGGCCGACCACGCGGACGTAGGCGCGTCCCCAGGCGGCGCGGGCGAAGACGACGGCGGGAGAAGGGCGCCCCGTCACGCCCCGTCTCCGAGACCCTCGCCGGTCGCGGCGAGGAAGACGTCCTCGAGGGTCGGCCGCTCGGAGCGGAGGCTCCGGATGCGGACGCCCCCGGCCGAGAGGCGCGAGACCACCTCCCCGATGGCGCCCTCGTCCGCGAGGGAGAGCACGTACCGCGTCCGGCCGGCCGCCGGGTCGGTGGAGGCGGTCGCGGCGACGCCAGGGATGCCGTCGAGGAGTCCGTCCCCGGACGGGCCGCCCGCGGCGTCGGTCTCGAGGCGGTACGTCGTCCGGTCGGAGACCCGGCGCTTGAGCGCGTCGGGCGTGTCGCAGGCGAGGAGTCGCCCCTTGTGGATGAACGCCACGCGGTCGCAGAGCTCGTCCGCCTCGGTCATGTAGTGGGTCGTGAGGAGGACCGAGCGGGCGGGCGCCTCCCGCACCCACTCGCGCACCGCCACCCGGACCGCGCGCGCGGCCGAGACGTCCAGCCCGAGCGTCGGCTCGTCGAGGATCAGCACCTCGGGCTGGAGGAGGAACCCCCGGATCACGTTCATCTTCTGCCTCTCGCCGGTCGAGAGCTTCGAGAGCTTCGACCGGGCGCGGTCCGCGAGCCCGAACCGCTCGAGCGCGGCGTCAATCCGGGGCATCACCTCGCGGGTCGGGAGCCCGTGGAACTGGGTGTAGACCCAGAGCTGCTCGCGCACCGTGAGGATGCCGTAGCCGGCCTGCTCCCCTCCCGAGACCAGCGCGATGCGGCGGCGGACCTCGAGCGGCTGGGACTCGACGTCGAAGCCCCGGACCCGCGCGCGGCCCGTGGACGGGGTGAGGAGGGTCGCGAGGATCTTGATGAGGGTCGTCTTGCCGGCGCCGTTCGGGCCGAGGAGCCCGAAGGTCTCCCCCTCGCTCACGACGAGGTCCGCGCCCTCGAGGGCAACGACTTCGGCCGGTCCCTCGTCCTCGCGCGAGCCGAAGAGACCTCGGCGTCGCCGGCGGAAGACCCGTCTCAACCCCTCGGTCTCGATCGCGTGCACGGGCCGGGACTATAGCAGGGGAGAGTTCACAGTTCACAGTTCACGGTTCACGGTCGGGGATCGTCCCGGCTTGCGGGCGGCAAGAGGGGTCCCGTAGCATCCCGCGCGCATGGGGGACGGTCGTGCGACGGCGGCGAGCGCGGCGCCCCTCACCGGCGCGGCGCCGCCCCCGCGCTCCCGCTGGGCGAGGTTCGCGCGGTTCGCGATCGTCGGCGCCTCCGGGATGCCGGTGGACTACGCCGTCTTCATCCTGGTGAAGAGCCTCGGGCTCGTCGGGCAGTGGTCCCTCGGGCCTCTGGACCTGCTCCACGCCAACATGGTGAGCGTCGCGGTGGCGATCCAGAACAACTTCCTCTGGAACCGGGTCTGGACGTTCCGGGACCGGCGGGGGAACCCGCTCGCGGAGCAGTGGCTCCGGTTCAACCTGGCGTCGCTCAGCACGTGGCTCCTCAACAACCTGATCGTCGGGGCGCTCGACGGCCCGCTCTCGAGGTGGCTGCCGGCGATCGTCCTGGGCTCGACGGTTGGCGTCTACGTCGCGAAGGCGATCGCGATCGGGGTCTGCATGGCGGTGAACTACGTCCTCTCGACGCGGGTCGCGTTCCGCTAGCCTTCCCCCGGGAACCCGCCCTTCCCGATGAGGGGCACGAAGACGCTCTCGCAGAGGACGCTCCGGCGCACCTCGCCCTGCGTGCGCTGGACGAGGACCAGATCCTGGACGGGCCCGAATCCCACGGGGACCACGAGCCGGCCCCCCTCGGCGAGCTGCTGGACGAGCGCGGCAGGGGGCTCGGGCGCGGCGGCCGCGACGCAGATCCCGTCGAAGGGCGCCTCGGAGGGCCACCCGAGGCTCCCGTCCCCCTCGACGACGCGGACGTTGGCGACGCCGAGCGCGGCGAGGAGGCTCCGGGCGCGCGCCGCGAGCCCGGGGAGCCTCTCGATCGAGATCACGTCGCGGGCAAGCCGGGCGAGGATGGCCGCCTGGTAGCCCGACCCCGTCCCCACGTCGAGGACCTTCTCCTCGCCC
>JAKEIC010000065.1 GCA_022614695.1 Planctomycetales bacterium
CGATCAGCTCGGCGGGCGCGTTCCTCCCGGTGACGACCACATGGACCTGCGGCGGCCGCTCCCGCAGCGCCACCAGCAAGTCCGAAAGGGCGACGAACCCGTAGTGGAGGGCGTACGTCACCTCGTCGAGGACGACGAGATCGTGCTCGCCGCCGAGGATGAGCGTCCTGGCGCGCTCCCATGCCTCGGCGGCTGCGGCCCTGTCGCGCGAGAGGTCGTCGCTCTCCCAGGTGAAGCCTCGTCCCATCGTGAGGAACGTGAGCTGGGGGAGCTTCTCGGCGAGGAGCTGCTCGCCCGTCCTCCATTTCCCCTTGATGAACTGGACGACGGCCACACGGAGCCCGCGCCCGAGGGCGCGGAAGACGAGGCCGAGCGCGGCGGTCGTCTTCCCCTTGCCGTGGCCCGTGTAGACGAGGACGAGGCCCTTCCGGGCGGAGGCCTGGCCGACTTCCGATGGCTCTCCGGTCATCCGCGCACGGCCTCCGTCTCGCTCCGCAGCCGGCGGGCGTCACGGGGGCGACGGGGCGGCGCCGGGCCCCCTGCGAGCACGGCGACAACCGAGCCGATGAGAGAGGGGATCGTGTCCTCCGCGGTCCGGACGACGCGGCTCGCCCCGAGGCGCCGGGCCTCCTTCTCGGTCCTCGGCCCCATCGCCACGGCCGGGACGCCGGCCAGCTCGCGCCCCTTCGGACCCGAGAGGATGGCCCGCGCGGCGGTGGAGCTGGGGAGCACCAGTGCGTCGAGTTGGGAGGCCGGGGGGTGGGAGGCCGGCCGGAAGCGGCGGCGGTAGGCCGCAACCGGCGTGAGCGAAGCGCCCCGCCGCTCGAGGTCCGCCACGAGCCCCAGTCGCCCGTCCTCCGGCGCCACAAGGAGGAGGCGTGCGCCGAGCGCCGTCCCGTGGAGGTCCGCAAGCCCGCGGGGACAGGCTCCCTCGGACTCGGAATCGGGGACGATCCCGTGCCGACGGAGCGCCCGGGCGGCCCCCCGCCCCACGGCGAGGATCGGCCGGGGCAGGACCCGGGTCGAGTCGAGGTCGAGCGAGCCGAGGCGCGCGAGGACGGCGTCGACGCCCGTTGCACACGCGAAGACGGTCCCCGCGAACCTCCCCAGGGCCCGGAGCGCCTCGTCGAGCGGTGCGGGGTCCGTCGGGGGCTCGACCGCGATCCGCGGGCTCTCGAAGACATCCGCACCCAGCCGGCGCAGGGCTCCCGCGACGGCGGACGGCCCGGGCCGCGCGCGCGCGACGAGGAGGCGGCGTCCCGAGAGGGGCCTCCGCTCGAACCACGAGATCCTCTCCCGAAGTGAGACGACCTCGCCGACGATCACGATCGCGGGGCTCCGGGACAGGGGAGAGCCTACTCGCGCCGCGAGATCCGCGAGAGTTCCGACTACGACCCTCTGGTCAGGGAGAGTCGCCGACGCGACGTAGGCGGCCGGGGTCCCAGGCGGGCGGCCGCCGGCCACGAGCCGGTCCAGGTTGGCCGAGAGGTTCCGGGAGGCCATGAAGATGACGAGGGTCTCGCCGGCCGGGAGCGCCGCGCCCTCGCGGGGGCTCGCGCGGCTCCCCGCCTCCTGACCCGTTAGCCAGGTCACCCCGGAGGCGAACCGCCGGTCGGTGAGCGGGATCCCCGCGTAGGCGGCGGCCCCGAGTGCCGCCGAGACCCCGGGCACGACCTCGAAGGGGATGCCCGCCTCGGCCAGCGCCTCCGCCTCCTCGCCGCCGCGGCCGAAGACGAACGGGTCGCCCCCCTTGAGCCGGACGACCCGGCGGCCGGCCCGGGCGTGCGCGAGGACGCCGGGGTGGATCCCGTGGTCGGGCCGCGCCGCTCCGCAGCGGTGCCCGACGCAGACGACCTCCGCGCCCGGCCGCGCGAGGTCGAGGACCCGGGCGGACACCAGCTCGTCATGCGCCACGACGTCGGCTTCGCGAAGCAGATCGAGCGCGCGAACCGTAAGGAGGCCCGGGTCGCCCGGACCCGCGCCGACGAGGTAGACGCAGCCGAGGCGCGCCCGCCTGGTCGGCCTTCGCCCGCCCGACTCTCGACGCGGCTCGCCCTTCACGCGGGCGGCCCTCCGGCCGCCGCCGGGCCCGCGGCCTCGCGTCGCGCCTTTCGGAAGCCATGGCTGAACTCGGGGTCGTAGAGCCGCGAGTCCGCGAAGTCGCGGGCCGTGAGGACGCGGCCGACCAGGATCATGGACTGCGAGCGGATCTCCGCGGCGCGGACCTTCCCCGCGATGTCCGCGAGCGTCCCGGCGACGATCTTCTGGTCGGGCCAGCTCGCCTTGTGGACGACCGCGACGGGGCAGTCCTTCCCGTAGGAGGGTATCAGGGCCTCGGTCACCTCGCGCAGGAGGGTGACGCTCAGGAAGAGGGCGAGGGTCGCGCCGTGGCGCGCGAGGTCGTCGAGCTTCTCCCCCTCGGGCATGGGGGTCCGGCCCTCGGCCCGCGTGAAAATGACGGTCTGCGAGAGCTCCGGGAGCGTCAGCTCGCGGCCAAGCGCGGCCGCCGCAGCCGAGACCGAGGAAACCCCCGGGACGACCTCGTACAGGATCCCGAGCGCCTCGAGCCGGCGCATCTGCTCCGCGGTGGACCCGAAGATGAGGGGATCCCCCGTGTGTACCCGCGCGACGTCCTGGTCCCTTCCCCGGGCCGCGACGATCGCCGCGACGATTTCATCCAGGGTCATCCCCGAGGAGTCCATCACCGTGGCGTCGGGGCGGGCCCGAGCGATCACCTCCCGGGGAACGAGCGAGCCCGTATAGAGCACCACGGGGCAGGCGGCGATCAACTCCGCTCCCCGGAGCGTGAGGAGCTTCGGGTCCCCCGGCCCCGCGCCGATGAAGTAGACCGTCATGGGCTCGCCCTCAACTGCACCGGAGCACCGCGTCCCGCACGATCTCCCAGACCGGCGCGGGGACCTCCCCGAGCCAGCGGGCCTCCACGAGGTCTCCCGGCGCGCGGTCCCCCTTCTCGTCCTCGCCGATCACGAGCCGCCAGAGCCTCTCGCTGACGGAGCCGGTCCGGCGAACGAGCATCCTCTCGGCCAGGAGCCGCGCGAGCGCCTCGCCCTCGGCCTCGAGCGCGAGCAAGGGGGGCGCGAGCCGGACGGGGCGGACGGGGCAGAGCCGGACGAACGGCCGCGAGAGAGCGTCCCCGTCCGGAGGCGGCTCGAACCCGGCCGTGGCCCAGTCGCACGGCTCCTTCAGGTTCCCCACGAGGAAGAAGTCGCTTCGGGTCTCCACGAGCAGGGCACCGGCCAGCCGCGCGACGCGCGCCATCACTCCGCCTCCTCCGCCGGCCCTGCGCCCGGCACGACGAGCGAGAAGCCGGGGCGCTGGCCCTCGAGCACGGTCCCGTCGGGGGCGTACTTCGATCCGTAGCCCCGGGGCGTCACCATGTAGCCCTCGTACACATAGGTCTGGCTCGACCCCACGAGGACCGTTGTTAGCATCCCGATCTCGTACTCGAGGAAGTGATCGAGGTCCGTGAGGACGACGCGCTCGAGCTTCCGGTAGGCGCTCTTGACCAGGGCGACGGGAGTCGAGCCCGAACGGTGGCGCCTGAGGATCGCCTGCGCCTCGACGATCTGCCGCGTCCGGCGCCCGCTCGCCGGGTTGTAGAGCCCGACCACGAAGTCCGCCCCGGCGGCGGCCTCGATCCGGCGCGCGATGACGGGCCATGGGGTGAGCAGGTCCGAGAGCGAGATCGCGCAGAAGTCGTGGACAAGCGGCGCGCCGACGAGCGAGGCGCAGGAGTTCAACGCGGTGATGCCCGGGACGATCCGCAGCTCGGGCGGGTCCGCGCGCTTCCAGCCGATCCCGCGGAGGACCTCGAACACGAGTCCCGCCATGCCGTAAACCCCCGCGTCCCCCGAGGAGATGAGGGTGACCCGGGCCCCCGCGCGGGCCCTCTCGACGGCCGCGCGGGCGCGGGCGATCTCCTCGGTCATCCCGGTCCGGACGACCTCCTTGCCCGCCAGGAGGTGTCCCACGAGCTTCACGTAGGTCGTGTAGCCGACGACCAACTCGGCGCCCGAGATCGCCTCGAGCGCCGCGGGGGTGAGGTGCCCGGGGGCCCCCGGGCCGATCCCCACGACCGAGAGCAGCCCGCGGCCGTCACCCATCGCGCGATTCCCCTCGGCGCGGCGGGAACGGCACCCGCGCGACGGCCAGAGTCATCGAGCGTCCCGCCCCGGGCTCGGTGTAGGTCCTCTTCGGGGCGAGGAGCCGCTCCGCGCCGGCCGCGAGGAGCGCCGCGGGCTCGGCGACGCCGCGGGTGCCGACGTGGCGCTTCACGACCTCGGATGGGTTCTCGATCCCTGCCACCGCGTCGAGCTGCTCCGCGGGGTAGGTCTGGAGAGGCGCCCCGAGACGCTCTGAGAGCGCTAGGAGCGCCGGCTCGCCCTTCTTCAGGTCCACCGTCGCGAGGGTCCTTACCGAGCGGGACGAGAGACGCGACTCGGCGAGGAGGGCGCGGACCCCGCGCTCGACGAGGTCCGGCGGAATCCCCCGGTCGCACCCGATCCCGAGGACGAGGCTCCTCGGCCTGTAGACGACGGCCTTCTCCCACAGCCCCGGGTGGGTCTCGCAGAAGTCGCGGTCCGTCGCGACGAGGAGGACCTCCCACGCCGCCGGGTCCACCCCGTCGAGGGCGGTCGCGTAGGCGACGCCGGGGGGGAAGGGCCTCGCCTCCGGCCACCACGAGGGCTCGCCGGACTCCTGAACGAAGAGGACGGGGGCGCCGTTCACGACCGCCGCGCATCCGCGGGTCACGTTCCGGTCCGGGTCGTCGAGGGTCCAGCCGAGGTCCCGCCCAAGGATGTCCACCGTGAGAGTCCCGAGCGCGTCCGAGGCCGTGGTGACGACCGGCTGGGCCCCGAGCGCGCGCGCCACCCGCTCCGTGAAGGCGTTCCCGCGGCCGACGTGGCCGGAGAGCACGCAGATCGAGAACCGCGCCATCTCGTCCACGCAGACGACGGCCGGGTCCTCCTTCTTGTCCCGGAGGAGGGACGCGACCAGGCGGACCACGGCGCCGACGCTCACGACGAAGACGTGGCAGTCGTAGCCCGGGAACGTCTCGGCCAGGAGCGGACCCATCGGGAGCGGGAACGGCCTCGCGCAGGCTGGGGCTCCGGCCGCGACCTTCTCGGAGACGTAGAGGTCGGCGTCCGGGATCTCCCCCAAGAGCCTCGTGGCGACCGACACGCCGTGCCGCGTGATGGCGTAGACGGCCCACGGGAGGCGCGAGGATCTCACAGGCGACCTCCACGCGATTCGCCCGTGCCCGCCGGCTCACCCGCGAGGACGCCGCTCCTGTCCTTGCGGAAAACGACCAGCATGTCGAGGCAGTCGCCGTGTTCGGCGCGCACGGCCCGGACGTCCCGGACGATCCTCTGCTCGGGCATCGTCGCCCGCGACACGTAGACGGCCCGGTCTGCGAGTCCGAGGCTCTCCAGCGCCTCGACGACGGCCGGCATCGAGGATCCGATCTTCATGAGCACGGTCGTGTCGAACGCGCGGAGAACCTCGGTCAGGTCCTCCACGCCGTAGGTTGCGGGGAGGATCGCGACCCGCTCGAGGCCGTCGGCGAGGGGGATGCCTGCCGCGGCGGGGACCGCCGTGATTGAGGACACGCCGGGCACGACCTCCACCCGGAGCCCCGGCCACCGCCGCGGCACCTCACGGAGGAGGTAGATGAACGTGCTGTAGACGAACGGGTCCCCCTCGGTCACGAAAGCGACGGAGAGGCCCCGCTCGAGGCGCTCGCCGATCTGCCCGAAGGCGAGGTCCCAGTAGGGCCGGAGGCGCGCCGGCTCCTTTGTCATCGGGAACGTGAGGAATAGCCGCTCCTGGCCGGGGATCTCGCCCACCGTGGGCTTGGCGATCTGCCACGCGACGGACCGGCCGTGGTCGGAGCTGCGGGGGAGGGCGAGGACCGGCGCGCTCCGCAGGACGTTCGCCGCCCGGAGGGTGACGAGGTCCGGGGCCCCCGGTCCCACACCGACGCCATAGAGGATCCCGAGGCTCATGCGGGACCTGCCCCGGGGGCCGGCTTCGTGGCGGCGAAGATGTGGATCGGGTTCAGGGCCTCGTAGCGGAGGTACTGCGCGAGGGGCTCGCCCCGCGCGACGTTCACGAGGGTGACCTCGGGCACGAGACCCCGGCTGCGGAGGGCTTGATACGCCTCCGTCACGTTCTCGAGCGTGATCGCGTTCACGACGAGCCGCCCGCCCGCCTTGAGGCGCTGCACAGCCACCTCGACGATCTCCTCGAGGCTCCCCTTGCTCCCTCCCACGAAGACCGAGTCGGGGTCTTCCAGGTCCGCGAGGGCTTGCGGCGCCCGTCCCGCGACCACCCGGACGTTGTCCACGCGGTGGGTCCGGAGGTTCTCCTCGCAGATCTGCACCCCTTCCGGGTCCACCTCGATCGCGTAGACCCGGCCCTCGGGGGCGAGGAGGGCCGCCTCGATCGAGACCGAACCCGATCCGGCCCCGATGTCCCAGACCACGCCGTCGGGGGGGATCCGGAGCGCCCCGAGGGAGAGGAGCCGGACCTCGCGCTTCGTGATGAGCCCCTTCTTGGGCATCCGCTTGGCGAACTCGTCCTCGTGGAGGAAGGGGATCGCGGGGGGCGGCCGCCAGTCCGGGTCGGTCCGGAGGAGGAGGAGCACGTTCAAGGGCCCCACGTCCGTACAGGCGGCGAGCTCCTCCACCGAGAATGTCCGCACGCGCTCGTCCGGCCCGCAGAGGTTCTCGCACACCCAGAGTTTCCACGTCGTCTCGCCGTTCTCGAGCATCGCCGCCGCGAGCCGCGGAGGCGAGTTCTCCTCGTCCGTGAAGCAGGCGGCCTTCGCGTGGCGCCTGAGCCGCGTGAGAAAGCCCCACCGGGAGCGGCCATGCAGGGAGAGGACGGCGGCGTCGTCCCACCGGAGCCCCGCCCGGGCGAAGGCCCACTGGACCGCGCTCGGCTGGGGCAGGATCTCCACGTTCTCCGTGCCGAACCGCCGGACGACGAGGCTCCCGATCCCGAAGAAGAGCGGATCGCCCGACGCGAGGATGCAGACCGCGCGCTCCTCGGCGAGCGCCGCCACCCGGTCGAGGGCCGCACCGAGGCCGTCCTTCAGGACCACGCGCTCGCCCGGGAACTCGGGGAAGAAGGCCAGCTGGCGCTCGCCCCCGACGAGGACCTGGGCGGACGCGATGACCCCCCGGGCCCGGCTCGGGAGGCTCGCGCAGCCGTCGTCCCCGATTCCGACGACGGCGATCGGCCGCGTGCGGCTCATGCGGATCCCTCCGTGCTGAGGGCGAGGAGGGCGTGGAGGACGGCGACGGCGACGGGGCTCCCGCCCTTGCGGCCCCGCGCGACGATCGTGGGCACCGGAAGCCCGAGCGCGGCCTCCTTGCTCTCGGCCGCGGAGACGAAGCCCACGGGCACGCCGACGATGAGCTCCGGCCGCGCCCCCTCCTCACGCACGAGGCGGCCGACCTCGAGGAGCGCCGTGGGCGCGTTCCCCACGGCCACGAGAGCCCCGTCGAGCACGCCGAGGCGGTGGGCCTTGCGCATCGCCTCCGCGCCGCGCGTCGAGGCGTTCGCCCGGGCCGCCGCGATCACGTCCTCGTCCGAGATGAAGCAGGAGACCCGGCACCCGTAGGTGGCGAGGCGCTCCTCGCTGAGGCCCGCCTGAATCATCTTCACGTCCACCACGACGGGACACCCGGCCCGGAGCGCCCGCACCCCGGCGGAGACGGCCTCGGGGTGGATCGCCACGAGGGACAGGAACTCGAAGTCCGCCGTGGCGTGGATCACGCGCCGGACCACCTGCCACTCCGGAGGGGCGAATCCGTGTTTCCCGGCCTCGCGCTCGATGATGGCGAAGCTCCCGTCCTCAATGGCTCGTCCCCGCTCCGTGAGTTGGCGCATGTCGCTCATGGGCCCCCTCCGGTCCCGGGCGGCTCCGGGGGGTGACGCCCCAGGACCGCGCCGTCGAAGCCGACGAGCACCGCCGCGACCTCGAGGGTCCCCCCCGCGTGCCGGCCGCCGTGCTCGACGACCTTCCGGCAGACGAGCGACGCAAGCTCCGCGAGCCCCGCCTCGGTCGCCAACTCCAGCACGCGCCGGGCCGTCGGAGCCTCGCGGATGCGGGCGCAGAGTTCCGGCCCTGCCCCCATCTCGGCCGCGAGTGCCGCCAGCAACTCCATGTTCACCTCGGATCCCGCGGCGTGGGTCTGCATCTTCCCGTCGGCCATCTTCGACAGCTTCCCGATCATCCCGACGACGATGGCCCGGGGGATTCCGCGCCGGCTGCAGTGCCGGAGCGCCGTCCCGACGAAGTCCCCCATCTGGATGAAGGCGTCCTCGGGGAGGTCGGGGCGGAGGCGCATCGCGTAGGCCTCGGACTTCCCGCCGGTCGTGAGCACCAGCTCGCGGAGGCCCCGCTCGCGGGCGACGTCTATCGCCTGCACGACGCTCGCCCGGAAGGCCGCCGTGGAGTAGGGCCGGACGATGCCCGAGGTCCCGAGGATCGAGATCCCCCCGACGAGCCCCAGGCGGGCGTTCACAGTCTGCTTCGCCATCTCCTCGCCGCCCGGCGCGCTCACCGTCACGATGGCCCCGCGCCAGGGGCTCCCCGTCAGCTCCTCCTCCACCATCTCGGTGATGTTCCTCCGTGGGATCGGCGTGACGGCCGGCGTCCCGACGGGAAGCCCGAGGCCGGGTTTCGTGACCGTGGCCACGCCTGGGCCCGCCCGGATTTCCACCCCGGGCTGGGCTCGCAACTCCACCTCCGCGACCAACTCCGCCCCGTGGGTGCAGTCGGGGTCGTCCCCCGCGTCCTTGACGACGCTGCACGTTGCCCGGAGTCCCTGGCGCTCGCAGCGCCTGAGCGGGAAGGTCACCCGCTGGCCATTCGGGAGGGTCGTCTCGATCTCCGCCATCGTCACGTCTCTCACCAGGCACCTTGCCGCGGCCTTGGCGGCCGCCGCCGTGCAGGCTCCGGTCGTGAAGCCCGTCCGGAGGCCCTTCGGGTCCCGGGGGGGAACCCCGCTCTCAGCCGAGTCAGGCACGGGGTCACAGGATACCGCTCCTCGGTAGGCGCCCGAGGAGGCTCTCCACCGCATCGAGCCTCGCGGGGTCGAAGTCACCGGGCTTTGCCAGGTTGGTCCGCGCGAACGAGAGCTTGAGGAGGACGCGGCCTTCGGGACCGCGGACCTCCAGCCCTGCGTTCCGCCCCTCGGACCGGACGTAGGCGAGGGACCGGACGTCCGCGGTCCTCACGTGCGCGTGGGAGCCGGACTCCTCGCCGACCGTCAGCCAGACCTCGCCGCGCCGGAGGCTGAACCGTCCCACGATCTCGGCGGTCGCGCCCTCGGATCGCACGATCGCCCGGACGTCGCCGAGCGCGAGCGCGGATTCCAGAATCGCGAGGAGCCCTTCGCCCGCGGCCGGGCCGCTCTCCGGTCGGGTCTCCACGGACTAGCCTCCCGACTTCTTCGCCGGCGCGTTGAAGAAGCACTCGACGCGGATCCTCTCCTCCGGAAGGCCGGCCGCCACGAGCTCCCCGCGAAGCGGCTCGAGGACCAGCCCGTCCCCCGAAAGATAGGCCGCGGCGGGGAGACGTCGCCCGGCCACTTCCCCGAGGATCTCACGGGCGCGCGCCGCCCGCTCGGGGTGACCGACCGGGAGGCCCGCGACCACGCGGAACCCTCCGCAGCCCGGGGGGACCCGCTCCCGCACGAACGACGGGGGGACGAAGTAACCCTCCGACTCGACGAACCAGACGACCTCGGCGTCGCGGAGCCGCGCCTCGAACCGGAGGCTCCGGAGCAGACCCAGCGCGGCGGTGATCCCCGTGTCCGTCGCGAAGACGACCGTGGAACCGTCGGAACCCTCCTCCGCGAGGAACTTCCCCCAGGGTCCGCTGAAGGGAATTTCGGTCCCGACGGTGACCCCGTGGAGGAAGTTCGACCCCGGTCCAGACCCGATGCGCCGGACCGCGATCTGAAAGCGCGCCTGCTCCCGATCGCTCGAGAGCACCGAGTAGGCCCGCTTGGCGACTCGGCCGTCCGCGAGCGGGACGCCTGAGTTCACGATGACGTATTGTCCCCCGGCGAAGCCGAGCGCCTCGCCCTCGGGCAGGGTCCACTCGAGCAGTCTCGCGTCCGGCCCCAGAGGCCGAGCCTCCGCCAGCCGCGCGCTCCTCTGGACGGCCATCGCCCTAGTCCTTCGGGTAGATCTCGTGGACGAAGTCGTGCAGCTCCTCGAGGTCCCGGTAGAGCCGCCCGAAGTCCTCGACCCGGCGGTCCAGCTCCCGCTCGACCGACTTCGTCAACACGACGAGAGTCTGGAGGTAGGGCAGGGCGGGGTCCCCCCTCGGGGCGACCGCCGCCCTTCCGGCGAGGTCGGAAACCGTGTCCCGGAAGAGGCGCCGGAGGCTCGCGAGGTCCGCCGCCTCCGACAGGGACCTGAGAGGGCCCGCCTCGCGCGCGGCGGCCCCCAGTTCCGCCAGCTCGTGCTGCCGCTCCGCCTCGTCGCTCCGTCCGAGCAACTTCATCAGCCCGAGACGGAGCGCCCCGATCTCGTGACAGGCCATGTTCCCTCCTCTCCCGCCTCCCTCATTGCAGGATGCTGTCCACCAGGCGCGGCACGAGCCGGTCGCGGAGCAGGTGTTCGCCGACCAGCTCGGCCGCGTCCGCCTCGCGGACGCCCCGGTACCAGATGCCGTCCGGGTAGACCGCCAACGTCGGGCCCTCGCCGCAGCGGCCCATGCAGCCCGTGCGCGTCACCTGGATGTCGTTCTCCCGCCCCGCTTCCCGGACGAGCCGTCGCAGGGCCTCGAGAAGCGCGACGCTCCCCCGGTCCGCGCAGTCCACGTTCGTGCAGACAAGCACGTGCTTCGCGAGCGGCCGGTGCGCGTGGGGATGCGGCATGGCTTGGCCGTGGGTCTCCAGGTGGCGCAGGCTCCAGAGGAGGGCCCGGAGGCCTCCGACGCGATCCGCGATGCCCCCCACCGGGACGCGGTACTGGC
Organism: Planctomycetales bacterium; assembly: GCA_022614695.1. Classification (GTDB taxonomy): domain Bacteria; phylum Planctomycetota; class JAKEIC01; order JAKEIC01; family JAKEIC01; genus JAKEIC01. The sequence continues at coordinate 11,024 of JAKEIC010000065.1, forward strand.
AGGCGTCGCACGGGAGGCGGGCCGTCCCATCGAGAGCCGCGCGGACCCTCTCGTCCAGCACGGCAAGCAGCCGCGAGTCGTCGGCGCCGAGCGGCGGGGCGAGGGTCGTCCGGACCCACGGATTGCCGGCCGCGAACTCGGCCACTTGTCGCCCGAGCTTCGAGACGATCCGCCCCGCGAACAGGACGTAGGGGACGACCAGCAGCCTCTCGGGCCGCGCTCGGCCCGCGAGGGCCAGGGCCTCCGGCACGAGCGGCTTCGCGACCCCGACGAAGCAGGGCAGGACCCACGCGAAGCCCCGTCCCTCCCCGAAGAGCCGCGCGAGCTTGCAGAAGTCCCCATTCGCGTCGGGGTCGCTCGACCCGCGCCCCACCAGCGCGACCGCCGTCCCGGCGGCGGCCTCGGGACCGAGGGGTGCCACGGAGGCTGCCCGCTCGAAAGCGAGCGCCACGAGGTCGGGGTGGATCCCTAGCTCACGGCCCGCCTCGAACCGCACGGCGGGGAAGTTGCGCCGGGCCCGCGCGAGGACGAGGGGGACATCGTTCTTCACGTGCCCCACAAGGAAGAGGAACACGGGGACGACGACGACGCGCGCGCTCCGCCGCGCCAACTCCGCCAACGCGTCGGCGAACAGCGGCGCGGCCAGCTCGACATAGGCGTAGCCGACGTCGAGATCGGGTCGCAGGGCCCGGTAGCGGCCCACGAGAGCCTCGAACTCGATGTTGGCATCCGCGTCACGGCTCCCGTGGCCAAGCAGGAGGACGGCGGCGCCGTTCATGCGACCGGAACCTTCTCCGCTCCGGCGGGGGGCCCTACCAGCCCGAGGACTCGGAGGAGCGGCGGGCCCCCCGCTGGGTCGTGGATCCGCCTCACGCGCACCCCGAGGGCCCCAGCGAGGACGTCGGGGACGAGCGCCTCCGTGGGCGGCCCCAGGGCCGCGATCCGTCCCGCTCCGAGGAGAGCTACCCGGTCGCAGGTCGCCGCGCACTCGAGGTCGTGAGTCGCGAGGACGACGGCCACGCTCCCCCGGAGCCGGTCGAGCTCGCCGAGGAGCGCCGCCCGATGGACCGGGTCCAGGTGGGTCGTCGGCTCGTCGAGAAGGAGCGCCCCCGGCGACGCCACGAGGGCGCGCGCGAGCGCCGCGCGCTGCTGCTCGCCGCCGGAGAGAGTCGCGCACGCCCGTCCGACGAGGTGGGCGAGCCCGAACCGCGCGATGGCGGCGTCCACGAGGCGTTCGTCCGCGGCCGTCGGGGGGCCGTCGAGCCCGAGCCCGAGCGTCACCAGCTCCCGTACCGTGAAGTGAGACGGGACCTCGCCCTGGAAGAGCACGCCGAGAGTGCTCGGGCGCGAAGGGCCGCGCGGGAGGCGACCGCCCCCCCAGCGGACCTCGCCCGCGAGGGGCCGATCGAGGCCCGCCAGCACGCGGAGGAGGGTCGTCTTTCCCGATCCGTTCCTGCCGACGATCCCGAGCCTCTCTCCCGCCATGACCGCAAGGTCCACGCCCTCCAGCACCGCGCGCCCACCGCGTCCGACGGCGAGGCTCCCTGCCTCGATCACGGGTCGAGTGGCGACCGAGCGGTTCATCGTCAGCGCGGCCGGGGCGACGGGGGTCATCTCCGTCCCCGCTGGAGCAGCCAGAGGAAGAACGGCCCCCCCACCGCGGCCGTGAGCAACCCCACGGGCACCTCCCGCGGGGCGAACGCCGTGCGGGCGACCGTGTCGGCGACGACGACGAGGAGGGCGCCGATCCCCACGGCGACGGGAATCAGGCCGCGGTGGGGTGCCCCCGCGAGCTGACGCCCGACGTGCGGCGCCACGAGCCCGACGAAGCCGACGAGACCTCCGACGGCCACGGCGCACGCCGTGAGGAGGACCGCGACGACCAGGGCCTCGCGCCGGAGCCCCGGGACGTCCACGCCGAGCGCCGCCGCCAGGTCGTCCCCGAGAGTGAGCCGGTCCAGGCGCTCCGCCCGGACGAGGCCCCACCCGACGCACCCCGCCAAGAGCACGGCGGGAATCCCGAGCGCGGGCCACAGAGGCGTGCCGAGCCCGCCGAAGAGCCAAAACGTCGCGGACCGGAGCACCCGGTCCGCTGGCGCGAGCACGAGTACGAGTCCCGTCGCGCTCGCGAGCAGGGATCCCACCGCGACCCCGGCGAGCAGGAGGCGGGCGGGGTCGTGGGCCCCCCGGGCGACCCCGCGGACGACCACCGCGGCGCCCGCGGCTCCCGCGGCTGCGGCGGGCCCCGGCGGCAGCCCTGGCCAGAGCGCGAGGGAGGTGACGGCCCCGAGCGAGGCTCCACCCGACAGGCCCAGCACGTAGGGGTCGGCAAGGTCGTTGCGGAGGAGGACCTGCATGAGGCTCCCCGCCAACGCGAGGGAGGCCCCGAGAATGGCGGCGAGGGTCACTCGGGGCGCTCGCAGGCGGGCCACGACCTCGTCGCCCGAGAAGAGGTCCCCCGCGGCCTCCCACGGCGAGCGCCATCCGGAGGGCCCAGCCGCAAGCCCGAGCACCCCCAGGAGGAATCCCAGGACGACGAGGCACGTGACCAACCTCCACGTCTTCACCGGGCGTGCTCCTTGATGGCCGCACGGAGCCGACGCAGGCCCTCGAGGCTCCCGATTCCGCCGAGGGAGAGCCGTAGGGGCATGACGAGGACTGGCAGGCGGCCTAGGGATGGGAATCGGGAAAGCGTCCGGCGCTTGTCCCCCGCGTCCCCCTGTCCCTTGTACGCGTACGAGTGGATCACGACCAACTCCGGTGCGCGGGCGATTGCCGCCTCCCAGGAGACGTGACTCCAGTCCGTCGCGAGGTCCTCGAAGACGTTTCGCCCTCCGGCCCGCCGGATCAGGTCGGTGAGAACTGTCCTGCCGCCCGCGGTGAAGGGCGGATCCCCGCAGTCGTAGACGAAGATCCGGAGCGGGTCAGGGGGCGGCGCCCCCTCGGGACCCACCTCGGCCCGGACCTGCGCTACGAGAGCTTCCCCGTGGCCGGGGACCGCGGCCCGCGCGGCCACTTCCCGAACGAGCCCGAGGAGGTCTTCCACCGTGGCGGGGTCGGGGAGGAAGACCTCCACGCCCTCGCGGCGCAGCGCGGCCACGAAGTCGGGATCCTGCTCCGCCACGACCCCCATGCCGAGGACGACGTCGGGACGGCGGGCGAGGGTCGCCTCGGCTCCGGCGACACAAGGGATGCACGCGAGGACGCGCGTGACGTCCTCGGGCAGGTCCACGGGCTCCGCGACGCCTACCAGCCGGTCCGCGGCGCCGAGGGCGACGAGGATCTCCGTCGGGACGTCGTGGAGGCTCACGAGGCGCGGCGGGCCCGGGGCGCCGGCCGGGCTGCGGGCGTCCCGGCGTGCCGCGAAGGCTGCGAGCCCCGCCGCCGCCGCGAGGACCGCGGCGCAGGGCACGGCGAAGTGTCCCCGCCGCGAGCGACCAGCGCCTGCGCCTGTGCCGATCTCCCCCTTCTGAGGCGGACTCCCTGCCATTGGCTAGTGGCAGTAGTTCTGCCCCCCGGGGATCGTGACGCTCCACGGGTAGCGCCCGACTCCCGGGAACTCCTTGACGATCGCCAGCGTCACGGGATCGATGATCACGACCTTGTTGGCGCCGCTCACGCACGCGACGATCCAGCGTCCGTCACCCGTCGTCGCGGCCGTCTCCGTGTTCCCGCCAACCGGGATTCGCCGCTCCAACAGCTGGCGCGCCATGTCCACGACGGCGATCTCCTCGCGCACCTTGTTCATCACGAAGGCCCGGTTTGGGACGCTGGGGGAGTAGTTCACGCCATAGCTCTCCGAGTCCCCTGCTGCGAAGGTCGCGGGGACGGTCGGGGTCGCGGTAGAGCCGTCTATGAGGGAGAGAGTGCCGTCCCCGAAGTTCGGGACCAGGAACCGCAGCGGGAGCTGCGGGAAGGGGTGCTCGGCGTAGACGATCCAGGGCCCCGTACCGACCGTCAGCTCCGCCCGCACTTGGAGGTTGCGGGTGTCGTAGGCGAGGACTCGCCCCGTGGCGTTGTGGGCCGCGTAGAGGATCGCGTTGTGATCGATCTGGCAATCCGCGAACCCTCCCTCATTCGGCGCCAGGGTCTGGTTGGGAGGACCCTGGTACCCGCTCAAGGGGATGTGGGCGTCTATGGCGAGCGTCTGGAGGTCGACACGGGTCAGGTGGTACGCGCCGATGTCGGCCACGTAGGCGTACCGGCCATCCGGGGCAAAGCGCATGATGTGCGGTGTGTAGAAGCCCGTGATCCGCTTGATCTCACGGTCGCTGACCGGGTCGATCAGGGAGACGGAGTTGTCGTCCTCGTTCATGACGGCGAGGAGCCTGCCGTCGCGACTGAGCGTCATGTGCGTCGGGTGGTCGCCGACCGCGATCCTCGTGATGACGCGGAGGGGCCACGCATTGACGACGACGACCTCGTCCGTGTCCGAGGAGGAGACGTAGACCTTGCGACCGTCAGCGGAGGTCTCTGCCATGTGGTTCGAGACCCCCTGGATGTCCACCCGGCCGAAGACGCTCATGGCGTCGAGGTTGAGCACCGTCAGCTCCGGGGACTGGAGGCTCACGACGTACGCCCGGTCCGGGAGTCGTTCCTCCTCCTGCTTCTTGCAGCCTCCGCCGGCTGCGGCCAAGAGGGCCGCGGCTAGGCCGCCGACGACCCAGCCCGAGGAGCCGTCCCGGCACGTCCCGTTCCCCACCCCTGTCGTCGTCCTCATCCGATCCTCCTCCCGCCCGTACTGGGCGTTGTCGCTAGATCCCTGTGGACCAGACGGTCGCCCGGGCGCCGAGCTCGGGACCGCTCGGGGTCCCTCCTCTTGGCTGAGCGGAAGGAAGGCGATGACGGGACGGGCCGTGTGGCCCCTGAGTGACGCGAAGGCCAGCCCCGGGGACGGACCGTCCCCGGGGCCCCGAGAGCCGGGCAGGCTCTCGATGCCTCTCTGCCGACCGCGATCACGTCCTCGAATCCCCGCAACCGATCCTCCGCTTGCCGCCACGTCGCGCTGCTCCGAGCGGGGGAGCGCGCAGCGTGAGCCAAGATCCCGAAGGATGGTGCAGGTCGCTCGCTTCACTCACTCGTGACCGGAGATCAGCGTGAAGCACCCGAGGCCGGTCTTCTGGCTTCCGGATCTTCCTTGCCTCGTCCCTTCCCGCTCGGTCAGGAGCAGTGGATCTGACGAGGTTCGTCCCCGGTTACAGCGGCGGACCCGCGAGGGATTCTCACCCTCTTCCCGTGGCTCCCCGCGAAGGGAGCCTCCTCGAGTGTCGCGGTCGGCTGAGAAAGAACACGCACGCCAAAGCGTGCAAGTGGGGCCGAAGCATACAAGGGGACCTCACCCTGTCAAGCAGAAAACCGACGTACCGCGAGAGCGACCCGGGGGGGCGGCCCCGATTAGGTGCCCGATGACGGTGTGCCTGCCCGCGTACGGCAGCCGCCCGCCTCCCCGGAGGGCCGGCGCGGCCACGACCACGCAGCCGTCCCCGTGCCGGTTGCGGGGCGGGCGGAGCCCCCGCCCGGCGCCTCTCGGCTTCCACGCGAGCATCGAGATCGCGGGCCGTGAGGAGCCCAACGGCCCCCGAGAACCTGGCGCCCCGGAGGGCGTCCCACGGGGAGCCGGTGGGATTGCGCCCGGGGGGAGGGTCGGCCGTGCTAACCCGGCGCCACGCGATCACACGGGCCTCGCGGAGGCCACCCCCAACGACCGCCCAGCTCGCGACCCGGCACCGGCGCCGGAGCCGGATGAGGAGCCACGGCACCCGGCGGAGGATCCGGAGGGGCACGAGCCCGCCTCCGGATCCCCGCGGGGACAGCCTCCGCCCCGCCCCATTCGCCGGTGGACCGACTTCCCGCCCACGGTGTCCGTCAGGGCGCGCTCACCTTGAGCGAGGTCTGGATGGATGCGACGGAGGCCGGGCCGGGGAACGCTCCCGTGAGCGCGAACACCTCGGGCCCTTCGAAGTTCCCCGGCCGGACCGCGAGCCCGTTTGCCGACACGCCCGTCGCGGGGTTCCCGATGAGGAAGGGGCCCGGCGAAGCGTTCATCGTGGGGGTCGGGGAGCCGAAGTCCGCGATCCGGACCTCGCCGAGGTTGAAAGACGTCGCGAACACGTACCGCCCGTCCCTCGTGGCCTTCACGTCCACGATGTAGTCGTTCGAGGTCGTCGTGGAGGTGATCACGAGCGGGTTCGAGGCGCC
>JAKEIC010000066.1 GCA_022614695.1 Planctomycetales bacterium
ACGGGGGGGGGAACCGAAGCTCCTCCCGCGGACCTCCTCCGCGCGGCCGCCGCGCGGTTCGCCCGCCGGGGCCTCGAGGCCGAGGCGGCCCGCCACGAGCGGGACCTCGCGGCCGCGCAGGCGCGGCGGGACGAGGCGGCGGAGGTGAGGAGCCTCCGGCTGCTCGTCGAGGCGCGGAAGCGGCTCCAGGGCTCGGCGGGGGGGCTGGACGCCCGGCCCACGGCCCCCTTGGCGGAAGCGGCGGGAGCGCCCGTGGCGGGAGGCTAGCCGTGGACCACCGGAGCGAGGTCCGTCTCGAGAGCCTCATCCAGGAGGGCAAGAGGAAGGGCTACCTCACCTACGAGGAGGTCTCGCGCCTCCTCCCGGGCGGTGCCGTGGCGAGCCCCGTGCGCGTGGACTCGATCATGGTGCTCCTCGACGAGGTGGGAGTCGAGGTCGTGACCGAGAGCGAGGGCGAGGAGCGCGACCTCCTCTCGGGGGACGACGACGACGACGAGGGCTCGTCCGAGAGCGAGCCGGCCCCGGAGCTCGCGACCGACGACGAGCCGACCACGACCCCCGTCGTGGACGAGGAGGAGGAGGAGCGGATCGCCGAGGGGGAGGGCCCCCCCGAGAAGATAGACGACCCGGTGAGGATGTACCTCACCCAGATGGGCGAGATCCCGCTGCTCACGCGCGAGCAGGAGATCCGGCTGGCGATGCAGATCGAGCTGACGCGCCGGCGGTTCCGCAAGCGCCTCCTCGAGTCGGCGCTCTCGCTCCAGGAGTCCCTCCGGATCCTCGAGGAGGTGCAGCGGGGCGAGATCGCCTTCGACCGCACGCTCAAGGTGAACACCTCGGGCCCGAACGGCGGCAAGGACGAGATCACCGAGAGGCTCCCGGCCAACATGGTGACGCTCAAGAGGATCGCCGAGCGGAACCAGGCCGAGGGCGACCGGCTCGTGACGTCCGACGGCGCCGGCTCGCGGGAACGGGACCGGTTCGAGCGGCGGCTCCGGGCGCGCCAGCGGCGGGCCGTGGAGCTGCTCGAGGAGCTGGGGCTCCAGATGAAGAAGGTGCGTCCGATGCTCGACTCGCTCCGCGACGTGGCCGAGAAGGCCTCGCTCGCCGAGGGCGAGATCGCGTCGCTCCGCGCCCGGGGAGCCGACCGCGCCAAGGTCCAGCAGCTCGCCGAGGCGCTCACCGAGATCCAGTCCGCCGCCACGGAGACCCCCGAGCAGCTCCGGCGGCGGGTCGCCCAGAGCGAGGCCCGCTACCGCGAGTACGAGGACGCGAAGATGAAGCTCTCCTCGGGGAACCTCCGGCTCGTCGTCTCCATCGCCAAGAAGTATCGGAACCGCGGCCTCACCTTCCTCGATCTCATCCAGGAGGGGAACACGGGGCTCATGAAGGCGGTCGAGAAGTACGAGTACAAGCGCGGCTACAAGTTCTCGACCTACGCGACCTGGTGGATCCGACAGGCCATCACGCGCTCGATCGCGGACCAGGCGCGGACGATCCGCATCCCGGTCCACATGATCGAGACCATGTCCAAGATCCGGAACGTCTCGAAGAAGCTCACGCAGCGCAAGGGCCGGGAGCCCACCATCGAGGAGATCGCCACGGCGAGCAGCCTCTCGGTGGAGGAGACGAAGCGGGTGCTCAAGATCTCGAAGCACCCGATCTCGCTCGACCGCCCGATCGGCGAGAGCGAGGACAGCTACTTCGGCGATTTCATCGAGGACCAGAGCGTCGAGTCGCCCGTCTCGGCGGCGACCCACGAGATGCTCAAGGACAAGATCGAGAAGGTGCTCGGGACCCTCACGTTCCGGGAGCGGGAGATCATCAAGCTGCGGTACGGGATCGGCGACGGCTACACCTACACCCTCGAGGAGGTGGGTCGGATCTTCAAGGTGACCCGCGAGCGCGTGCGGCAGATCGAGGCGAAGGCGATCCGCAAGCTCCAGCACCCGGTGCGGAGCCGCAAGCTCGAGGGCTTCCTCGAGAGCGCGAGGGGGATGTGAGCGCCGGGCCCGCGAGGCCCGGCGCGGGGGGAACATGAAGAACCCCGTGGTCGAGGCCCTGCGGGCCCTCCAGGTGTTGGACCGGGAGATCTGGGACCTCCGCCGGCGCCGCGCCGAGCGGCCGCGGGTCCTCGAGGTGAAGCGGGCGGACGTCGCCAACCGCAAGGGCGCGCACGCGGCGAGGCTCGAGGCGAAGAAGTCCCTCGACAAGGAGGCCGACCGCATGGACCTCGAGCTGAAGTCGGCCGAGGGACAGATCCAGAAGCTCCAGCTGGCGTTGAACCAGGCCAAGACCAACAAGGAGTACACGGTCCTCAAGAACGAGATCGGGAGCAAGAAGGCCGAGGTGAGCCAGTTCGAGGACAAGGTGCTCGCCGCGATGCAGAAGTCCGAGGCGGCGGCCGCCGAGGTGCGCGGGCTCGAGGCGGAGGCGAAGCGGGCCGGGGGCGAGCTCCAGGCCCTCGACAAGGAAGTCGCGGGCGAGGTCGGGAAGATCGAGGCCCAGCTCCGGGACCTCGAGGCGAAGCGGGCGGAGAAGTCGAAGGGCCTCGAGCCCGAGGCGCTGGCGCGCTACGACCGGATCCTCGAGGGCCGGGGCGGCCAGGCCCTCGCCGCCGTCGTGGACGGGGCCTGCCAGGGCTGCGGGAAGAACCTGACGCCCCAGGAGGAGAACGCCCTCCTCGCCGGCCACGGCCTCGTGATCTGCCGCGCCTGCACGAGGATCCTCTACACGCCCGAGGGGGCGTAAGGGCCCGTTACGGAATGAAGTCACGAGTCGCGCGGAGCGCCGGGGGTGCGAGCGCGAGGCGCGACGACGAGGCGTACTGACGGAGAAGTACGCCGACGGAGGCGCAACGAAGCGGGCGCGCCCCCGCCACCCGCGCGACGAAGTTGAGGTCATTTCGTAACGGGCCCTAAGGCCCCACGGGGACTCGGCGACTCGCTCCGGTGGTTGAGCGACCTGGGCGCCCCAGAGTCCCGACCCGGGCCGTCCGCGACGCATCGGCTTGACCGACGGGGGCCGGAAGGCATGATGCGGGCGTTCCGATGGAGACCGCCACCGATCCCCGTCTCGAGGCGCTCCGGGCGACGACCGAGCGGCTCGCCAAACAGCAGGCGGCCCTCGTCACGCTCACGCGCGACCGGGCGCTCCAGTCGGGGGACCTCCAGGAGGTGCTGCGCCACATGACCGAGGTGGACGCCCACACGCTCGGGGTGGAGCGGGTGAGCGTCTGGCGCTACAGCCCCGACGGGTCGGCCATCCGCGCGCTGGAACTCTTCGAGCTCTCGCGCGGACGCCACAGCTCGGGGACCGAGCTCCTCACGCGCGACTACCCGAGCTACTTCCGGGCGCTCGCGCGGATGGACGTGATCCCGGCCGACGACGCCTGCACCGACTCGCGCACGTGCGAGTTCGCGGCCGGCTACCTCCGTCCCCTCGGGATCACCTCCATGATGGACGCCCCGGTCCACCTCCGGAGCGGGCTCGCGGGGGTCCTCTGCCACGAGCACGTGGGGCCCGCGCGGCGCTGGGCCCCGGACGAGCAGAACTTCGCCGTCGCGATGGCCAACCTCGTCTCGCTCGTCATCGAGCAGGACGACCACCGGCGCACCGACGAGAAGCTGCGGCGCGCGAGCGCGGCGGCCGAGTCGGCCAACCGCGAGCTCGAGGCCTTCAGCTACTCCGTCTCCCACGACCTCCGGGCGCCGCTCCAGACCATGGACGGGTTCGGGGAGCTGCTGCTCGAGGACTGCGGCGGCCGGCTCGACGAGCGGGGGAAGACCTACATCGGACACATCCGGGAGGGGGCCCAGAGGATGGCCCTGCTGATTGATCGGCTCCTGGAGCTCTCCCGGGTCGGACGCGCCGAGGTCGCGCGGGTGGAAGTGGACCTCTCCGCGATCGCCCGCGGGGTCCTCGACGAGCTGCGGGCCGCCGACCCGCGCCGCGTCGTCGAGGCGGTCGTGCGCGACGGGGTCGCCGCCCGCGGGGATCCCGTCCTCCTCAAGCTGGTGCTCCGGAACCTGCTCGGCAACGCCTGGAAGTTCACCGGGAAGAAGGCGACGGCGCGGATCGAGTTCGGGGTGGAGGACGCCGCGGGCGAGCGCGTCTTCTTCGTCCGGGACAACGGGGCCGGCTTCGACATGGCCTACGCCGACAAGCTTTTCCGCCCCTTCCAGAGGCTCCACGGCGATGAGGAGTTCGCGGGGACCGGGGTGGGGCTCGCCACGGTCCTGCGGATCGTCCACCGGCACGGGGGGCGCGTCTGGGCCGAGGCCGTCCCGGACCGCGGGGCGACGCTCCGGTTCACGCTCGCCCCGCCCGCCCCGCCGGCCCATCCGGCCCATCCGGCCCATCCGGAACGATGACGAGCGGGGGCGTGCTCCTGGTCGAGGACAAGCCCCTCGAGGCCGAGCTGTTCCTCCGCGCGTTCCGGAAGGCCGGCTTCTCGGACGAGGTCTCGCTCGCGCGCGACGGGGCCGAGGCCCTCTCGCGGCTCCTCGGGGGATCCGCGGCGGCGGCGGCGGCGGACCCCGTGCCCGCGCTTGTCCTCCTCGACCTGAAGCTTCCCAAGGTGGAAGGGCTCGAGGTGTTGCGGCGGCTGCGCGCCGAGACCCGGACCGCTCGGGTGCCGGTGGTCGTGCTCACGGCGAGCAACCGCGAGGAGGACCTGCGCCAGAGCTACAGTCTCGGGGCGAATGGGTACGTGCGAAAACCGGTGGACTATGTACAATACACGGAAGCCGTCCGGCGGATCGGGGAGTTCTGGATCCGCACGAACGAACCGCCGCCCCGGGAGCCCTCGGCGTGAATCCACCCCTCCGCGCGCTGTTGGTCGAGGACGTCGAGGCGCACGCCGTCCTCGTGACACGGCAGCTCCAGAGGGCGTGGCCGGGGGCCTCGGTCATGCGGGTCGAGACGCCCGAGGCTTTCCGGGCCGCCGTCTCGCTCGGGCGATTCGACATCGTGATCTCCGACCACGCCCTCCCGCGGTTGAGCGTCTCCGAGGCGGTCGCGGCGGTCAGCGCGCGCGGGATGGACGTGCCCTTCATCGTCATCTCCTCGGCGGACGAGCTCTCGGTCGCCGCCGATGCGTGGAAGGCGGGGGCCCACGACTTCGTCCCGAAGAGCGAGCCGGGCCGGCTCGTCGAGACGGTCGCAAGGGAGCTGCGCGCCGCCGAGGAGCGGCGCGCCGCGCGGCCGGAGGCGGCCCCCGCCCCGGCGCCGCCCCGCGAGGGGACCCTCGTCACCGACCCGGAGGGGCGCGTGCTCTCGATCTCGCGCGTCGCGTCGGAGCTCCTGGGCGTGGTCACCGCCGATGCGATCGGCCGGACGACGGCCGAGCTGTTCGGGGTGGGCCAGCGCGCGCTCGCGGGGCGAGGCTCCCGGCGCGTGGTCGCTCGCCGCGGCGACGGCAACGCGGTCGAGCTCGACCTCGAGCCCGGGGACCTGCTCGTCGGCGACCGGCGCCTCGGCCACTGGACGGTCCGCGCCGTATAATCGCCCGCGAAGGCCCGAGGCGGCGGAGGATCCGTGGGTTCCCCTTTGCGCGTGCTCCTGATCGAAGACTCGGGCAGCGACGCGCTGCTGATCGCCCGCGCGCTGGAGAGCCGGTGGCCGGGCACGAGCTGCCTGAGGGTGACCAGCACCGGCGCGCTCCGGCACGCCCTCGCGACGTCGTCCTTCGACATCGTCCTCTCCGACCACGCGCTCCCGCGCATGGCGGTCGGGGAGGCGGCGGCGCTCGTCGCCGCGGCCGGCCCCCAGGTCCCCTTCGTCGTGGTCTCGGGGGCCGCCTCCCCCTTGGCGATTGCCGAGGCCTGGAAGGCGGGCGCCCGCGACTTCGTCGAGAAGGGGGATCTCGAGCAGCTCGTGACGGTGGTCGCGCGCGAGGTGGCGAGGGCGCGCGAGGGGCTGAAAGCCGGCGAGTCGCTCGCCGGGCCCGCGGCGGCCCTCGTGGCCGACGACTCCGGTCGGATCGTCTCGTGCGACGAGGGGGCGGCGCGTGCGTTCGGCCTGGACCCGGGCGAAGCGCTCGGGCGCGCGTCGGAGGAGCTGCTGGGACTCCCGGTCGTGGTCCTCGCCGGGGCGGGGCCGCGGCAGATCGAGGGCCTCCACCGGAGCGGGACGACGGTCGCCCTCGAGGCGACGGTGGACCGGATGATCGTGGCAAGTCGGGCCCTCTACCTGGTGACCCTCCGGCGGATCGCATGAGGTCCGCAGGGAGGGGGACGGCCGCGGCCGCCGCGGGGCTGTTCCTCTCGATCCCGCTGGGGGTCGCTCCGGCCCAAGAGACGGCCCCTCCCCGCTCTCCCGAGCCTCCGAAGCCTTCCGTCCACCACGGCCGCCTGCGCGCGCTCCTCGGCACGTGGGACGCCGAGGCCCAGGTGCCGGGTTCGCCGGGCGCGCCCCCGTCCAGGTTCAAGGGCGTCGAGACGAACACGCTCGACTGCGGCGGGCTCTGGCTCGTGCAGGAATTCCAGGGCGAGATGATGGGGCGGCCCTTCCGGGGACGCGGGCTCATGGGCTACGACCTCGCGCGCAAGAAGTACGTGGCGGTCTGGGTGGACAACTGGCTCACGGGGCTCACGACCTTCGCCGGCACGTGCGACGAGGAGGGGAAGAAGTTCACGCTCGAGGGCGAGGGCCCCGACCCGGCCGGGAAGACGATCAAGCAGAAGTCGGTCATCGAGGTCGAGGACCCGGAGACGCACACCATGACCCTCACCTTCGTCGCCCCCGACGGGAGCGAGACCTCGATGGAGGTCACCTACCGCCGACGCGGCCCGAGCGACCCGGGCGAGTGGCTGCGGGATAGGGTGAAGGAGCGGCGGGAGGTGGCCGACCAGGAGGCCGAGGAGGAGAGTCGGAGGGCGGAGGAGAGAGCGGCCGACGAGGCCCGCCGGAAGCTCGCCGAGACGGAAGCGAAGGCGAAGGCGCGACCGGAGCGCGAGACGCCCTGGAAGAAGGCGCTCGAGAAGATCGTCCCGGCCGCGAAGCGCCGCCTCACTTCCGACGACCGATGGAAGGCCCACTTCGGCGCGTGGGGGTTCGAGGACAAGAAGGACCCGACGGCGCCGGTCTACCGGATCACCGTCCGGGAGCCGTTCCTCGAGCTCCGCCGCCTCGAGAGGGAGGCGATCATGCGCGAGATGATCGCCTTCTTCGCCGATCTCGAGGCGGAGCACTTCTCCGCGCGCGCCGGCGAGATCCGTTTCGCCTGGTTCCGGCTCGAGGAGCCGGAGGAGGAGGCGGCCCCCGCGAGGAAGAAGCGCCTGATCGCCGAGAGCGTCGGCGTGGCGATCGAGTGGAAATGAGGGCCTTCGGCCCTCATCAGGGGCCGGCGAGCTGTCCCGGCGGCCCGACGGGGGGGACCCGATGGCTCTGAAGCTCGCCTTCGCGGCACTCCTGGGCGTCGCGGCCGCGGCCGCCGCACTCGCGCTGGACGGGGGGGCGCCCCGCCCTGCGCGGCCGGACGACTTCGCGAAGCCCGGCCCCCACCACGAGCACCTCCGCCGCCAGGTCGGGACCTGGGACGCCGAGGTCTGGGTGAGGCCCGGGCCGGACGGCGAGGCGCAGGAGTCGCGCGGGGTCGAGGTGAACCGGATGGCGTGCGGGGGGAAGTGGCTCGTGACCGACTACCGGAGCGAGGGACTCGACCCGCCGTTCGAGGGGCACGGCCTGCTCGGGTTCGACCCGGTCCGGAAGAGGTACGTGGGCGTCTGGGCGGACGGCTTCAAGCCCTCCTACGTCCCGATCGAGGGGACCTGCGACGGGACGGGCCGCGTCCTCACGATGCTCGCCGAGGACCGCGACCACGACGGGAAGCTCGCCCGCTACAAGCACGTGACCGAGTTCGAGGACGACGACCGGCGCACCTACACCACGGCCGTGGTCGGCGAGGACGGGACCGAGACGGTCGTCGTGCGGATCCGGTACCGCCGGCGTCGTTGACGCGGCACCGGGAAGGGCTATAGTCCCGCCCCCGAACGCGGCGACCCGCGCGCCGCGAAGGAATCCCGATGCGCACCCTCGTCCGGTCCTCGATCGCGATCCTCTCGGCCTCGCTCCTCGCCTCCTGCGGCGGAGGCGGCGAGAAGAAGTCGGGCAACGCTCCCCCCGCGGCCCGGGGGGGCGGGTCCTCCGCCGCGTCCCAGCCCGCGCCCGCGCCGGCCGCCCCGAAGAAGCCCCTCTACGAGCGCCTGGGCGGCGCGACTCCGATCGCCTGCGTGTGCGACGACTTCATCGAGCGCGTGCTCGTGAACGAGACCCTCAACGCGAACCCGAGGATCGCCGAGGCCCGCGATCGGGTCCCGAAGGCGGGCCTCAAGTTCCAGGTGACGGCGCTCGTCTGCCAGGTGACCGGCGGGCCCGAGATGTACACCGGCCGCTCGATGAAGGACTCGCACGCCCACCTCGGGATCACCGAGAGGGAGTGGGACGCGCTCGTCGCCGACTTCAAGGCCTGCCTCGACCACTTCAAGGTCCCCGCGGAGGAGCAGAAGGAGCTCTTCGAGATCGTCGGCTCGACGAAGAAGGACATCGTGATGGCGCCGGGGGCGACGCCCGCCGAGGTCCCCGCCGGCGGCCCCGAGTCCTTCGCGGCGCCCCCGAACGGGATGAAGCCCTCGCTCTACGCCCGCCTCGGCGGGGTCTACCCGATCGCGTGCGTCGTGGACGAGTTCATCGAGGTGCTGCTCGTGGACGACATCCTGAACGCGAACCCCAAGATCAAGGCTGCGCGCGACCGCGTCCCGAAGCAGGGGCTCAAGTTCCTGGTGACGTCGCTCGTCTGCCAGGTGACGGGCGGTCCCCAGAAGTACGCGGGCCGCTCGATGAAGGACTCCCACAAGGACCTCGCCATCGCCGAGGAGCACTGGAACGCCATGGCGGCCGACTTCAAGAAGGTCCTCGACAAGTTCCAGGTCCCCGAGCCGGAGCAGAACGAGCTGTTCGAGATCGTGGGCTCCACGAAGGCGGACATCGTCACGGCGGAGTAGGATTCAGCGGCACGGCGCCCGCGACACCCGATCCGCGCAGCCGGATCCGTCGCGTCCCGGATCCCGCCCCCGCGGGGAGGAGTCGTGCATGAAGGGTCTTCTGCCCATCGTCCTGCTCGCCGTCTCGAACGCCTTCATGACCGTCGCCTGGTACGGGCACCTCAAGTACAAAGACGTCGCGCTCTGGGTCGCGATCCTCGGCTCCTGGCTGATCGCGCTCCCCGAGTACTGCTTCCAGGTGCCCGCGAACCGCTGGGGCCACCCACCGAACGGCCCCTACAGCGCCGCCGAGCTCCTCACGATCGCCGAGGCGCTCCGCCTCGCGACGTTCTGCGTCTTCTCGGTGGTCTACCTGCAGGAACCCGTGAAGTGGAACTACCTCGTGGGGTTCTGCATCGTCCTCGCCGGCGCGGTCGTGATCTTCCGGAAGTGGTAGCGGGGAGCTCAGCCGGTTTTCGGCTTCCTCCAGCCTGTCTTCGAAGCGAGGGTCCCCCAACTCTCCGGGAGGAACTCGACCTCGTCCGGGATCTCGCCGCCCATGTGGAGAAGCGAGAGGAACCTCTTGTCCTCGCGGACCGACTCCGGCCACCGCCGGGACTGGATGGCCATGAGTCGGATCTCGGGGAAGGTCTTCGGATCGTCGGATGCGATCTTCTTCGGGTCCAACCCCAGCTTCGCGAAGGCGATCCGGAACTCCACGACCGCGTCCGACGCGGGCGGCTTCCGGAGACAGGAGGCACACCAGCCGTTCTCCTTCTCGTAGTCGCGGAGGACCTCCGGCAGGGCCTCCTCCTCCGGCTTGCCAGCTCTCGTGAGCCTGCCGACCCGTTCGTGGAAGGCTCGGAAATCGAACCGGTCCTTCCTCTTCCACTTCCCGGCCTGCGGCTGGCGCTCGAAGCGGACCTCGCCGAGGGCGGCGGAGGCGTGGAGGACGCTCACCGCGTCCGCCGACCGGACGAGCAGGGATCCCCAGGCGAACGCGGAGGACGAGAGGGCCACGAACAGCTGCTTCTCTCCGTGCTTGAAGAGGACCTCGCTCCCCTCGCCGAGCTTCACCCGTGCGGCCTCCGTCCACTCCCCCTCGCCGAGAGCGCCGTCGAGGGTGGGTTCCTTCCCGAACGGGACCACGACTCGGCCGGGCGCGGCCGCCGGGTCGCTCGAGCTGGGCTTGTCCTGTGCGGGAACCGTCCCGCAGAGCACCACGAGGGCCAGGAAGGGAACCCATCCGTTCGTCGTTCTCACGTGTCCTCCCGGGAACCCCGGCCCCCTCGGACCGCAGGCAGGGCTCTCTGACGACCGGCGACGCGGATCGCTCCCGCGGCCGGGGGCGCCGCTCCTCGCGCGTCGCCGGGGCTCCCTACAAGGAGTCGTCATCCACCGGCGAAAGTTCGCGAAAATTAACCGGCGATCTCCCTCGCCTTGGCCTTCGCCTCCTCCGCGACGGGCGTGCCGTCGAACTGCTCGGAGACTCGCGCGAGGTCGGCGACGGCCCCGGCCGGGTCCTTCTTCGCCTTCGCCACGGCGTCGGCGATCGCCTTCTTCCCCGCCTGGGCGAGCTTCTTGTCGAGCGCGTCCGCCTCGCGCGCGATCGCGGGGTCCTGCACCCGGCAGCCCTTGAGCGCCTCGAAGGCGTCGGCCCAGCGCCTCTCGGCGACGGCGCGCCGGGCCCGGGCCACGTGCTCGGCGGGCCCCTTCGTCCGCGCGTCGAGCTTCTGGAAGACCCACGCGTAGACCTGCGGGTCGAGCGGCGAGTGACCCTGGCCGCGCACCATGAGGTACTCCGTGTCCCAGCCGTCCTTCTTGAACTTCTCGTGGGTCTGCTTCACGCCCGGGAGGTACGGGTCGAACTCGCCCGCGGTGAAGAGGGCCACCATGTGCCCCCGGGCAGCCGACAGGTCCTTCCCGCCCGCCGAGACCTGGGCCCCCGCGCAGAGGGCCATCCCGCGGAAGCGCGCGTGGTTCCGGATCCCGAACCCCGAGACGAAGAACGCGCCCGAGGAGTTCCCGACCACGAACGTCCGGTCGGGGTCGAGGGCGTAGCGCCTCCTCGCGTCGTCGTGGATCGCGAGCACGGTCTCCGCGTCCGAGTCGCTCCACCCCTCGGCCTTGCTCTTCCCCGCGACGAGGATCCAGCCGTGCTTCTTGGCCTCCGGGATCCAGCACGGGAGGAAGTTCTGGGGCGTGTCCCCCGCCCCGTGACAGAGGATCGCCGCCGGCCGCGAGTGGGGGGACTTGTAGTCCTCGGGGACCCACATCAGGTAGGTCGTCGGCGGCTTCTCGAGCTTGAACTCGAGGGGACCGCCGACGTCGGGGCCGCCCTGGGGAGGCGCCGCGAGCAGCCCGAGCGCGACCCCGAGGAGTCCGGACCGCAAGGCCTAGCCCTTCCCCGGCCGGGTCACGACGAGCGTCCGCTTCTGCTCGATCTTTCCCGGGAGCGTCGTGTCCCCCCCGCCGCCCGGCCCGAACCCCGCGGGGATCTTCACCGCGAGCCCGACCTCCGACTTCCAGGTCGCCTCGCCCTTCGCGGGGGTACCCGTCGCGAGGTCCAGCTCTCGCGAGCCCGTGAACTCCCCCTGCTTCCACTCGACGTGGGTGTTCCGCAGGACGCGCCCCACCATGTCGCCCATCCCGCCGCCAAGTCCGCCTCCCGGCCCGCCGCCCCCGCCGCGTCCGCGCCCTCCCCCCCCGGAGCCTCCGCCCCCCTCCTCGTCCCACATCGTCGCCCGTCCGCCCTGGCTCTTGGAGGCGCCCGAGACCCGGACCGTCGCCTTCCCCCCCTCGACCTTCTCGAGCTTGCAGGAGGGCGAGGCCGTCAGCTCGTTCCCGGTGAGCGGAAGCCGCGCCGCGAACGACGCCGGCCACGAGGCGCCCGCGGCCTTCTTCTCCTTCGGGAGGGGACCGAGGCACTCCTGGAGCTTCGCCTGGACCGCGGCGTCCGAAAGCTCCATCTCGAGGACCTTGCGTCCGGCCGGGACCTCGGGCGCCTGCTTCGCGATCGCCTCGACGAGCGGCGCGAGCCCCGTCACCTTCTTCACCGTCCCGTTCGCGGCGATCACGAGCGTGAACGGCTTCCCCCGGAGCGCGGCGAGCCGCCCCGCGCCGCCCCCCTCCGCGTCCGTGTCGAGGTCCATCCCGCCGTAGGCCGCGTTCTGGAGCGCCACCCGCAGGCGCATGATCGTCGCCTTGAGCGTCGCCGCGCCGCCCGCGTCCACAGCGGTCGCCTGCGCGTCCCAGTGGAGGAGCAGCTCGAAAGTCACCTTGATGTCGCCGGTCGTCGGGTTCTCGATGAGGGTCTCGTGTCGGTCCGAGAACTCGAAGCGGAGCTTGTCGCCCTTCCCTAGCTTCAGCCGGAGCTCGGTCTCGTCGGGCGGCGCGAGGAGGAAGACGGGCCCCAGGCAGGCGAGGGTGCGCAGCGCCATCGCGGGCGAGTCTATTCCCCGCGCGAACGGGGGCGCAAGCGGCGCCCGACGGCGGCCTACCCTGGCTTGATCGGTCGCCGCCGGGCGGACCAAGATGGGCGCGTGGACCGCGCCTTCCTCACCGACTTCGGGCTCGCGAAGCTCGCGGCCACGGGCTCGAGGCTCACGAGGACCGGCGAAGCCCTGGGCACCCCGGCCTACATGAGCCCCGAGCAGGCCCGAGGCGAGGTCTCGTCGCTCACGCCGGCCACGGACGTCTGGGGACTCGGGTGCGTCCTCTACGAGATGCTTGCCGGACGGCCGCCGTTCCAGGGCGATACGCCCGCGGCCGTGATCGGGGCCATCCTCACAAGCGCGCCGAGGCGCATCCGGTTCCTGCGTCCGGACGTCCCCCGGGGCCTCGATGAATTCCTGAGGGTGGCGCTCTCGAGCCGCGTCCGTGGCCGCACCCCCGATGCGAGCGCATCGAGAGAAGACCTCGATCGCGTGCTGCGGGGCGAGCGGCCGCACTCGGTCCGCCGTGCCGGGGCGCGGCGGTGGCTGGCGGCGTGCGCCCTCATGGCGGCGGCCGCGGCCGTCGGACTCGTCGGTGTCGTGACCCGCGACGCACGGCAGGGAGGGCCGGCCTCCTCTGCGCCCGGGTCTCCGGAAACGCCGGTCCGGTCGCGCCTCGAGGCAAGGGCTCGCTCACTTCGCGACACGGAGCCGCGCGAGGCGGCCCGGCTCCTCGGGGAGGCGCTCCGCGCGGACCCCGGGCGGCACGACCTGAGGCTCGAGCGGGGGCTCCTCCTCTGGGCCCTCGGCGACACGGGGCCGGCCCGGGAGGAGTGGTCCCGCGTCCCGCCCGGGTCGCCCGAGGTCGGCGCGGCGCGGCTCTACCTCGGCCTCGAGGCCATGTGCCGCCTGGAGGCGGGCGTCCTGCGCGCGGACCAGGCGGTTCCCGAGTTCAGCGCCCTCTCGGTCGGGGCAGGCCGCGAGTCCCGACTCGCCCGCGGAGGGCTCGCCGTGATGGCGAGGCACTGGCGGCGCGCCCGCTCGGAGATCGAAGGACTGGCCGGTTGGGAGGCGGCCCTCCTCCGGGGTTACATCGAGCAGCGGGACCCCGATGGTGACCGCGCCGTCGCGCTCCGCGACTTCTCGATCGCGCTCTCGGAGGGGATCCGCTTCCCTTGGCTCCTCTGCACGCGCGGGAACCTCCGCGCCGCGCTCGGGGACAGGGCTGGCGCGATGGAAGACTACGCAGCGGCGCTGCGCCGCGACGGGAACCTCGCCGAGGCGGTCCACAACCGCGCGGTCGTCCGGCGGGAGATGGGAGACCTCCGGGGCGCCGTCGAGGACTTCGAGCAGTCGGGACGCCTGCGCCCCGACTGGGCGGTCCCGTGGATGCTGCGCGCCCGCTGCCGCGCGGAGATGGGGGACCTGCCGGGGGCGCTCGAGGACTCTACGCGGGCACTCCGGATCCGGCCCGACTTCGTCGAGGCCCTCACGAACCGCGGCGACTACCGCAGGAGGTCCGGGGACCTCCGCGGCGCGCTCGACGACTGCGACACCGCGCTGCGCATCTCCGAGATCCCCGAGGCTCGCGTGAACCGGGGGCTGGCGAGACTCGAGCTCGGGAATCGGGAGGGGGCGATCGAGGACTTCGAGGCCGCCCTGCAGGTCGAGCCGTCGCTCGCGCCGGCGCACCTGGGACGGGGTCAGGCGCGCCTGGGCCTGGGCGATCCGAGGGGGGCGTTGCGGGACCTGACGACCGCCCTCGAGCTGCGCCAGGTCTTCCCGGAGGCGCTGATCGCCCGCGGCATCGCCCGCAGGATGCTCGGCGACCTCGCCGGGGCCGCTGAGGACCAGCGCGCCGCCGCTCGCCAGGCCCCGGAGCGCGTCGAGCCGTACGCGAACCTGGGCCAGGTCCTGTGGCAGACCGGCGACTTCCGGGGGGCGGCCGATGCGTTCCGCGAGGCGGTTCTCCGCGGGCCCTCCCATCCGCGCGCAGCGGAGTTCCGGTCCCGGCTCGAGGAGTGCGAGGCGAAGATCCCGACCGGGGAGGGCGGCCGGTGAGGTCCTCTACGGCTTCCGGAGCACCCTCTTCCGGATCCGGAACGAGTCGGGCGTCACCTCGAGCAGCTCGTCCGCCTCGATCCACTCGAGGCCGTCCTCGAGAGTCAGCTGGCGGTGGGGCGTGAGCTGGATCGCCTCGTCCGCGCCCGCGGCCCGCACGTTCGTCAGGTGCTTCTCGCGGCAGACGTTCAGCCAGAGGTCCTTGTCCTTGCCGGCCTCGCCGACGACCATCCCGCAGTAGACAGCGGCCTTCGGCGGGACGAAGAAGGTCCCCCTGTCCTCGAGCATCCAGAGGGCGTAGGGGGTCGTCTTCCCCTCGCGATCCGACATCAGCGCGCCGGTCTTGCGACCCGTGACCGGCTCGCCGAGGGGCTGCCACGAGTCGAACTCGGTGTTGAGCACGCCCTCGCCCTTCGTCAGCACCCGGAACTTCGTCCGTAGCCCGATGAGACCCTGGGATGGGATCCGGAACTCCATCCGAACGCGCCCGTAGCCCGGGTTGTCGAGGCGGAGCATCTTCCCGCGGCGCCTCGAGAGGAGGTCCGAGAGCGCGCCGATGAACTCCTCGGGGCAGTCAATGGTCACCCGCTCGTAGGGCTCGAGCTTCCGCCCGCCTTCCTCCTTCAGGATGACCTCGGGCCGCGAGACGGTCATCTCGTATCCCTCGCGGCGCATGATCTCGAGGAGGACCCCGAGCTGGAGCTCCCCCCGGCCCGAGACCTTCAGGATTTCCTTGTGGGCCGTCTCCTCGACGCGGATCGCCGGGTTCCCGAGCTGCTCCCGGAAGAGCCGCTCCCGCAGGTGGCGGCTCGTCACGTACTTCCCCGACCGGCCCGCGAGCGGGCTGGAGTTCGGGGAGAACTCGAGCGAGAGGACCGGCTCGTCCACCGAGATCCGCGGGAGGGCCTCGGGCGTCTCGGCGTCGGCGATCGTGTCCCCGATCGCGACGTCATCGAGCCCCGCGACGGTCACGATCTCGCCCGGGCCGGCCGACTCGATCGTCTCGCGTTCGACGCCGCGGAAGCGCTGGAGCTGGAGGACCTTGCCCGGCCGCGCCCCGCCCGCCGCGATCACGACGACCTCCTGGTGGCGCCGGATCGTGCCCCGGCGAACGCGGCCGATCCCGAGGCGGCCGAAGTAGTCGCTCCGGTCGAGGTTCGAGACGAGGAGCTGGAGCGGGGCGTCGGCCGCCGCCACGTCCGGCGGCGGCACCTGCTCGAGCACCATGTCGAGGACGAGCGAGAGGTCCCCGTCGGGGTCCTCGAGCTGCTTCTTGGCGAGCTTCTCGATCCCCGACGTGAAGAGGTACGGGAAGTCGAGCTGCTCGTCCGAGGCGCCGAGGTCGGCGAGGGTGTCGAAGACCTCGGAGAGGACGTCGCGGGCGCGAGCGTCCTTGCGGTCTATCTTGTTGATCAGCACGCAGATCCGGAGCTTGTTGGCGAGCGCCTTCCGCGTGACGAAACGCGTCTGCGGCATCGGCCCCTCGGCCGCGTCCACGAGCAGGAGGGCTCCCTCCACCATGTTGAGCGTGCGCTCGACCTCGCCGCCGAAGTCGGCGTGGCCGGGGGTGTCCACGATGTTCACCTGGATCCCCTTCCACGAGAGCGCGCAGTTCTTCGCCATGATCGTGATGCCGCGCTCCTTCTCGAGGTCCATCCGGTCCATGACGCGCTCAGCGACGACCTGCCCCTCGCGGAAGGTGCCGGCCGTCGAGAGGAGCCCGTCCACGAGGGTGGTCTTCCCGTGGTCCACGTGCGCGATGATCGCGACGTTCCGGAGCGGGACGGCGGTGGTGGCGCCGGTCTTCATGCGGAGGGGGCGGCCGCGGGCACGGCGAGGACCTCGGAGACGCGGCGCAGGACGTCCGCGGGGAGGGACACGCCCGAGGCGGCGCAGTTCTCCTCGACCTGCTCGGGACGCGTGG
This sequence comes from Planctomycetales bacterium, assembly GCA_022614695.1. Taxonomy (GTDB): domain Bacteria; phylum Planctomycetota; class JAKEIC01; order JAKEIC01; family JAKEIC01; genus JAKEIC01. Next base: position 16,404 of record JAKEIC010000066.1, read on the forward strand.
CCCCGACGATCGCCGAGGAGACCTCGGGACGGTGGAGGAGCCACGCGAGCGCGAGGTGCGAGAGCGGCATCCCCGCCCCCTTCGCGACGGCCTTGAGCGCCATGACCGTCTCGAGGCGGCGCTCCGTGAGCTGCCGCGTCCGCATGGGCTCGCGGAGGTCGCCGCGGGACCCGGGCGGCGGCTTCCCCGGCCCGTACTTCCCGGTGAGCAGGCCCTCGGCGAGCGGGCTGTAGACGATCACGCCGAGCCCCTCCTCGGCGCAGAGCGGGAGGAGCGTCTCCTCGGCGTCGCGGTCCAGCATGTTGTAGAGGGGCTGGTGGCTGGCGAACCGCTCGAATCCCCGCCGTGCCGCGAGGTCCAGCGCCTCGCGCACGAGCGGCGGGTCGTAGTTGCTGCAGCCCACGTAGAGGACCTTCCCCTGCCGGACGAAGAGGTCGAGCGTGGCGAGGGTCTCGTGGAGCGGCGTGGCCGGGTCGGGCGCGTGGAGCTGGAAGAGGTCCACGTACTCGACCTGCAGCCGCCGGAGGCTCCCGTGCAGGGCGTCGGTCATATGCTTGCGGGAGAGGCCGGCCCCGAGAGGCCCCTCCCAGACGCGCCCCATGCACTTCGTGGCGACGACGACCTGCTCGCGGGGGAGCTCCTTGATCGCCTCCCCGAGCACCTCCTCGGCGCGCCCCTTGGCGTAGACGTCGGCCGTGTCGAAGAGGTTCACGCCGAGGTCGAAGGCCCGCCGGACCACCCGGCAGGCGTCGGCCGCGTCGAGCGCCATCCCGAAGGTCTGCCAGGTGCCGAGGGAGACCTCGGAAACCTGGAGGCCCGAGCGGCCGAGTCGGCGGTACTTCATTAGTCCCCCCGGAAGGACCGGGGGCGCGGGAGGATAGCCCTCCCCGAGCGGGGGGACAAGGAGGGTAGCGGCGAGAGTATTTCCCGGCGAAACGCCCTTGAAGGGAGTCCGACGGGCCTCACTCCCTTGGCGGGCGCTCGGCCCGAGGCTTGCTCCCTACCCGGCCATGGCATTCGCCCACCTCCTCCCGGCACGGCTCCGACCGCTCGAGGGGCGCATCCCTCGCTTCCTCGCCCTCCCGTGTCTCATTGCGGCGATGGGCGGATGCGCACCGGAGGAGGCGTCCGCCCCTGACTCCCGTTCCCCGGCGACGCCGGCCCAGCCGACCGCCGCGGCGCCCGTCTCCCCGTCGCCCGCGTCGGCGCCTGCGGTGGCGGGAGTGCTTCCGGCCTCCGGGAGCTCCGCGGGCGGCGCCTGGGTGACTGTCTCCGGCTCGGGGTTCAGGCCCGGTGCCCAAGTCCGCCTCGGCGGCGTGCTGGCTTCCGGAGTCTCCGTGGTCTCGAGCGCGCAGATCACGGCAGTGACACCGGCCGTGAACCCGACGTGGTGGGGCGGCCCAGTGCTCGTGTCGGTTACGAACCCGGATCTCCAGAGCGGGCTCCTGCCCGGCGGCTTCCGCTACGTCGCGAAGCCGGCACTCTGGTCCGTGTCCCCGGCCTGGGGGTTCCCTCAGGGCGGCTCGACCGTGACCCTGTCGGGCGCCGCCTTCGCCACGGGGGCCGTCGTTAGCTTCGGGGGCGTCCCCGGGGTCGCGGCGACCTTCCTCTCGAGCACTGCGATCGTGGCCACGACACCCCCCTCCCCTGGGGGTGCGGTGGCTGTTGCCGTCGTGAATCCCGACGGCCAGGCGGCCTCCCTTCCGACCGGCTTCGCCTACGGAACCCCCCCGTCGATCGCCACGACGGTCCCCCCCTCCGGATGCGGCGGGACCCTTGTCACGGTCTACGGGAACGGCTTCGCGCCCGGGACGACCGTGGCGGTCGGAACGCTGGCGGCAGGGAGCGTGAACGTCGTGACGGCCGCCCAGGTGGAAGCGATCGCCTACTCGGGCACGCTTGGTGCCCAGTCGGTGACCGTCACCGATGCCCTCGGGATCCCGGCCGTTCAGCCGCACGGCTTCACGGTCGTTCCGCCCCCCCTCTGGGGACCGCTCGGCCGCATGGCACCCGCGATCCACACGGTTCTCCCGTCAACGGGGCCCGGGGGGGGTGGCAACGTGGTCACTATCGCCGGCGACTGGTTCCAGGCGGCGGGCGCGAAGGTCTTCTTCGGCCCGGTGGCGGCGACCTCCGTGCAGGTGGTCTCCTCATGCCTGATCACGGCCGTCGCACCGGGAGGGGTGGACGGGACCCGCGTCCACGTGGCGGTGGTCAACGCGGACGGGAACTCCGTCACCTCCCGGTTGGCCTACGGGCACGACAGACCGGGGACCCCGCCGAGTTTCCTCGGGCTCTCGAGCGCGACCCCGATCGCGCCGCACGGGGTGGAGCTCCGGTGGAGCCCCGGCTCGGACGACGTGAGCCCGACTGGGGCCCTTCGCTACGCGATATACGCCTCGGCGGTGTCGAGAGGCCACGACTACTCGGCGCCCGTCGCGGTCACACCCGCCGGGGCCACGGTCTACACGGTGACCTCCGGGCTCTCGGCCGCCACGACCGCCTACTTCGTCGTCCGTGCAAGGGACGAGGTCGGGGGCGAGGACGGGAACACGATCGAGGTGGGGGCCCGGTTGCCGGTCCCCGCCGCCGCTGCCTGGCGGACGACGGGCTCGCTGGCGGCGGCCCGGGACGGCCATACGGCGACGCTCCTCCCTGACGGGCGGGTCCTCGCGGCGGGGGGGGAGTCGGCGGGAAACCCCCTGGCCTCCTCGGAGATCTACGACCCAGGGGTCGGGGGCTGGAGCACGACCGGTTCCCTGTCCCGGGCGCGACGCGGCCACACGGCGATCCTGCTCGATACCGGACGGCTGCTCGTCGCGGGGGGGACTTCCCGGAGCCTCGCGATCTCGGAGGCCGAGATCTTCGACCCGGGGCTCGGGGTCTGGACGCTGACGGGGTCGCTCGGGACCGCCCGGTCGCGGCACACCGCCACGCTCCTCTATACGGGACGTGTCCTCGTGGCCGGAGGGGACGGGGGAGCGGGACCCCTCTCGGGCTGCGAGCTTTACGACCCGGCCTCGGGGTCTTGGTCCACGACCGGCTCCCTCGTGACGGGCTCGACGGCCGACCACACCGCCACGCTGCTGGGCGACGGCCGCGTCCTGCTCGCCGGAGGCACCAGCACCACGGCCGGCAACGCCGAGCTCTACGACCCGGTTTCGGGAACCTGGTCGGCGACGGGAGAGATGCGGATCGCGCGCTGCCGGCACTCCGCGACGCTCCTCCCCGACGGGCGAGTCCTCGTCGCCGGGGGGGACCGGTCCGGCGCCCTCGCCTCGGCCGAGGTTTACGATCCCCGAATCGGCACGTGGATGGCCGTCGGGACGCTCGCTTCGGCACGCGAGGGCCACGCCGCCACGCGGCTCCCGGCGGGGCTCGTCCTCGTCGCCGGGGGCGATGACGGTAGCGGAAGCGGCCTCCCGACCGAGGTGTATCTCCCAGGCTCGGCAACCTGGATCACGCTTGCGGCTGCCACGGCCCCCCGGCGATCGTTCCCCCTCGTGTTGCTACCTTCCGGAGCGGCGCTGGCCGTGGGCGGTTGCGGAGCGTCGAGCGTCCGGAGTTGCGAGACCCTGCTCGCCTCGTCGGGGCTCTGGCCGTGCCGGGCGCTCCCCGGGATATACGGGTCGGGAGTGGCCACGACTCTCTCGGACGGACGCATCTTCTTCCGCGGGCCCGGCCATCCAGTACTGCAGACCGACTCCTTTGTCTACGACCCGAAAGTCGGGGTCTCGGTCCCGGCGGGGTCGCCGCTCGTCTTGTGGGGTGCGAGCGCGGCGACGGCGCTCGCCGACGGAAAGGTGCTCGTGGCCGGGGGAGCGGCGCTCGCTACCGGGCAACTCACGACGAGCCCCACGACAGCCAGCTGGCTCTTCGACCCGAAGACGTGGAGCTGGACCGTGACCGGGAGCCTCCTCGGCGCCAGGGTCAGTCCCGCCTCGGGGTCGCTGCGCGATGGTCGGGTCCTGGTGGCGGGCGGGTGGCTGCCCTGCCAGCCGCTCGCGACGGCAGAGATCTACGACCCTGCGACCGGCACGTGGACCGCGACGGGCTCCCTCGGGATCGCCCGGTGCGGAGCGCCCACCCTCCTCCTGCATGACGGTCGCGTGTTGGCGATCGGGGGCGAGGTAGGGTTTCCGAGCAATCCCACCGCGACCGCCGAGCTCTATGACCCCGCGACGGGGACGTGGACGAGCGCGGGGTCCATGTCCACGGGACGGCGGGGCCTGTCGCCGGTCCTCCTTCCCAGCGGTCGCGTGCTCGTGGTGGGAGGGATGTACTTCGGCGGACCCTTCGACCCTGAGATGTTCGATCCGTCCACGGGGACCTGGTCCGCGGCCGGGACGATGAGTGTCAGGCGCTCGATGGCGGGCGCGACGCTCCTGCCGAGTGGCCGAGTGCTGGTCTCAGGGGGGAATACCGCCACGTGGGCCGACACGGCGGCGTGCGAGATCTATGACCCGGAGACCGGCGCCTGGAGCCTAACAGCCCCGCTCGCGACTCCGCGCTCCGGCCACCATACGATGACTCGTCCCGACGGGAGCGTGCTGGTACTCGGCGGCCGCGCGATCGTCGGCGGCTCAAGTGTCGTGAACGTCGCGACAGCCGAGGTTTTCGAGGAGGCCCCCGGGGCCACGGGGGCGCGCCGCCCGTTCGTGGCCACCGTGGCGGGAAGCTCGGCGTTCCCGGTTCCCCTTGCACCCGGGTCCGTGGTGACCCTGACCGGTTCGGGATTCCGCGGAGACTCGGAGGCTTCCGCAGGGGGAACGGCCGGCTCCGCGGCGGACACCCCCGTCCTGCATCTGGAAGGCCCTCTCGGCGGCGGTAGCGTCCCGGGAGGCGGGCTCCGCATCACTCTGACCGGCTCCGGATTCGCTGGAGGCGGAAGCCTCTCATTCACCGTCCCATCCTCCGGCGCGATCCCCCGCGGCCACTACTTCCTCCGCGTCACCGTGAACGGGATCCCGTCGGAGGCGCGGATCGTCCGGCTCCCGTAGGGCTTGATCGCGCAGGTGGCGGCGCTACCCTGGGCACCCACCCGCTCCTCGGTCCCGGAGGCCCGATGCGATCCCTCGGACTCGCGCTCCTCGCGGCGGCCCTCGTCGCTGCGGCCGGGTGTTCCCGCAGGCACCGCTCCGGGACAGGCGCGTCTCCGGCCCCCGAACCCACGCTTACGATCTCCTCGGTCGTCCCCGGCGCCGGGCCGGCGGCGGGCGGGACCCTGGTCACGATCACGGGGGCGACGTTCGGGACCGCGGGCACGACGGCGGTGACGTTCGGAGGGAGCGCCGCGACCTCGGTCACGGTCCTCTCGACGACCACGCTCACGGCCGTCTCCCCCGCCGGGACGGCGGGGACGCGCGTCCCGGTGACGGTCACGAACCCGAGCGGCGGCTACGGGACACTTCCCTCCGGCTTCGGCTACGACACGGCGGGGACTCCCCCCACGTTCTCGGGGGTGACCTCGGCCACGACCGTCTCGGCGTACGCCGTGGAGCTGCGCTGGTCGCCGGCCTCGGACGACGTGAGCCTCCCGGGCGCTATCCGCTACGCGATCTACCGGGGGACGTCCACCGGGTTCATTTCCGTGTCCCCTCCCCCGGCGTTCCTCTCGGACCCCGGGGTGACCGTCTTCACGGCCGGGGGGCTTCCTCCCGCGACGACGCACTACTTCGTCGTCCGGGCGCGGGACGAGGTGGGGAACGAGGACTCGAACACCGTCGAGGCGAGCGCGCCGACGCCGAGCGCCCCGGCGCCCGCGTGGGCCGCGGCGGCCTCGCTCGCCACCGCGCGGCACTACCACACGGCGACCCTGCTCCCGGACGGGAGGGTCCTGGTCGCGGCCGGGCGTGGCCCGGCGGCCCTCTCGAGCGCCGAGCTCTACGACCCCCGGACGGGCACCTGGACCGCGACCGGCTCCCTCGGGACCGCGCGCTACCTGCACTCGGGCGCGTTGCTCGCGAACGGGACCGTCCTCGCCGCGGCGGGGGTTGATGCGCTGGGCACCGTGACCACCAGCGCCGAGATCTACGACCCCGCGACGGGCACCTGGAGCGCCACCGGCTCTCTCGCGACCGCCCGCCGCAACCAGACCGGGATCCTGCTCCCGGACGGGAGGGTGCTCGCCGCGGGAGGCCAGGGAGCCGCGGCGCCGCTCGCGAGCGCCGAGATCTACGACCCCGCGACGGGCACGTGGACCGCGACCGGCTCGCTCGGGACCGCCCGATACGAGCCCGCGGCGGTCATGCTCCCGGGCGGTCGGGTGCTCATCGTCGGAGGCCGTGACGGGTCGGGACCCCTCGCCAGCGCCGAAATCTACGATCCCGCGACGGGGACCTGGACGGCCACCGGGACGATGGGGACCGCCCGCTGGCTCCCGAGCGCGACCCTGCTCCCGGACGGGAAGGTCATCGCCGCCGGCGCCTGGACCGGCGCGGTGCCGGTCGGCAGCGCCGAGCTCTACGATCCGGCGACCGGCACCTGGACGGCCACCGGGTCGCTCGGGACCGCCCGCTTCGATCACAGCGCGACGCTGCTCCCGAACGGGACTCTCCTCGTCGCCGGCGGCAACACCGGGGCGGGCCCCCTGGCGAGCGCCGAGCTCTACGACCCCTCGACGGGGACGTGGAGCGCGACCGCCTCCCTCGGCACGGCCCGCTTCGTCCAACACGCCACGCTCCTCCCGAGCGGGACGGTCCTCGTCACCGCGGGATTCACCGGCTCCGTGGACATCGCGAGCGCCGAGATCTACGACCCGGCCGCCCCGGCTTGGCGCGCGACGGCCTCCCTCGGCACGGCGCGCTTCGACCACCGCGCGGTCCTCCTCCCCGACGGGCGAGTCCTGGTCGTGGCGGGGTGGGACGCCGGGGCGGTGGGAAGCGCCGAGATCCTGGATGCCTCGGCCGCCACGTGGACAGCGGCGGCCTCCCCGGGAAGCCCGGGCAACGGCCACACGGCGACGCTGCTTCCGAGCGGGCGGGTCCTGGTGACGGGTGGGTACGACCCGACGCCCGGAGTGCTCGCGCGCGCGGAGCTCTACGATCCGGGGACCGCGACCTGGAGCGCGACCGGGGCGCTCTCGAACGCGCGCATGAGCCACACCGCCACGCTCCTCCCGGACGGGCGCATGCTCGTCGCGGGGGGGACGGGCACGACGGCCGTGATCGCGTCGGCCGAGATCTACGACCCGGCGGCGGGGACTTTCGCCTCCACGGGCTCTCTCGCGGGCCCCCGGACCGACCACACGGCGACGCTCCTCCCGACGGGCCGGGTCCTGGTCGCGGGAGGCGACAACTCCGGCACGCTCTCGAGCGCGGAGCTCTTCGACCCCTCGGCGGCCACCTGGACCGCGACCGGGAGCCTCGCCACCGCGCGGAGGTTCCACACCGCGACGCTCCTGCCCGGGGGGCAGGTCCTCGTCGCCTCGGGACTCGGCACGATCGGCGCCGAGCTGTACGACCCGGCGACAGGCACCTGGACCGCGACGGGGTCCCTCTCGACCTCGCGACCGGACCACTCCGCGACCCTCCTCCCGAACGGTCGTGTGCTCGTGGCGGGCGGCTTCAACTCGGGCCCGCTCGCCACCGCGGAGGTCTACGACCCGGCGACCGGGACGTTCACGGCGACGGTCGGTCTCGCGAGCGGCCGCTCCCGCCACACGGCGACTCTCCTCCCCGGCGGATCGGTCCTCGTCGTCGGCGGCGCCACCGGGGTCGCGATCTCGACCGGGATCGCGGGTGTCGAGATCCACGACGAGGGCCGGGGCGCCTCGTCCCCCTGGCGTCCGAGGATCCTCTCGGTCGCCGGGTCTTCGGCGTTCCCCGTCTCGCTCGCGTCCGGGGCCACGGTGAGCGTGACCGGGCTCCGGTTCCGCGGCGTCTCGGAGGCCTCCGGCGGCTCGTTCCTGTCCTCGGCGTTCCACTCTCCGATCGTGGAACTCCTGGGACCCGTCGGCGGCGCGAGCGGCCTTCTCGAGGACGGTGCCGGGCGCGTCGCCGCGCGGCCGGCCGTGGGCTTCGCGTCGGGGAGCGTCCTTGGCTTCGCCACCCCTCCCGCCGGCGCGATCCCGAGGGGCTACTATCTCCTCCGCGTGACGGTGAACGGGATCCCCTCCGAGGCCCGGGTCGTGCGGCTCCCGTAGCGGGGGCGGGACCCAGTTATCATCCTCCCCGAATGGGTGTGTCCGCAGCGCGATCGGCGACCGGGCTCCTCGCCGGACTTCTCGTGGCGCTCGGGGCCGGCGCCGCCTCCGCGCAGGAGGGCCAGTTCCTGGACCGGAGGAACCGGCCGAGCGAGGGCGAGACGACCCGTTGGCGCGGAGTGGAGATGAGCATCGGCGTACCGGTGCCCACCCTGCACCGGTATCGCACGGCCCGGTCGTTCCGAGCCCTCCTCCCCGACGGCATGCCGGTCGGCGAGGAGCTGACCGGCGGCGGGGTCGAACTCGCGGCGCGCTCCTTCAACGAGGCGCCGTGGCGGAAGTCGGACCAATTCCTCGTCGCCGGACTGCAGCTCGCACACTTCGACGCCGGGCACGTCTCGTGGGACGTCGAGACGACGGGGTCGGGGTCGCCGCAGAGGCACGAGGTGGATCTGGATGCGGGCTCCATGACCCTCCTCCTGCCGCGGGTGGGCTACCAGGTCCAGGATCCCAAGGGGATCGTCCTCGCGGCGGCCGACTTCGGGGTCGGACCCCTGTTCGTGGACCGGGTGCGCGTGCGCTACGACGACGGCGCGGGCGGTACGCTTCGCGGAGACTTCGAGTCCGGGGTGGTCCCACTGTTCTGCGTCGGCGGCACGGTCGGGGTGAACTTCCTGGCGACCGGCCGCCGGGGGATCGCGGTGGACGCATTTCAGCGCCACGGGGGATGGTTCGGCATCCGGGCCGGGGCGGACTACTGGTGGGGGCCGACCCTCGGCCTCGAGTTCGAGGAGGGGAACCTGCTCCCGGCCGGAGCGCAGTCCTCTCGCGCCGGGAGTCTCCGGCTCCAGTTCGTGAGCTACCGCTTCGCCTTTGCGATCTGCTTTTAACGGGAACGGCCCACCACGTTGCCCCCTTGTGGGCACCTGGATAGGATCCCGGCCTTCTTCGGGGTCCGCCGACTCTCCCGTCGGCGGGGGGGTAACGCATGCGCGCGAGTACGCTGGTTCTCTTCGGTCTCTGCGTGGCGGTCCCGTTCACGGGCTGCTCCAAGAAGAAGACTGTGGTGGTCCGCGAGGAGGTCCAGGTCCCCGCGGGTCCGTCGGTCTCCGTCGTCGGCGTCGCGCCGGCCTTCGGTCCTGCGACCGGCGGCACCACGATCACGATCACGGGAGCGAACTTCGCGGCGGGCGCCGCCGTCGGAGTCGGGGGCGCGGCCGCGACGTCGGTGACGTTCGTCTCCTCGACGAGCCTCACGGCCGTCACCCCCGCCGGGACGGTCGGCCCCCAGAGCGTCCTCGTCACCAACCCGAACGGCCAGAGCGGCACGCTCGCCAGCGCGTTCACCTACCTCGGCACGGCGCCGACGCTCGCGACGATCTCGCCGACCTCCGGCCCGATCGCCGGCGGGACGGCGGTGACTCTCACCGGGACCGGGTTCCTCGCCGGGGCGGCGGTCGCGATCGGGGGAGCGACGGCCACGAGCGTCACAGTCATCTCCTCGACCCAGATCGCGGCGGTGACGGGCGCCGGGCCGATCGGGCCCCAGTCCGTCGTCGTCACGAACGTGGATGGCCAGTCCGCCTCCCTCGCGAACGGCTACACCTACATGGGCGCGGCGCCGACGCTCACGTCCGTCACCCCGACGTCCGGGCCCGCGACGGGGGGGACCGTCGCGAGCCTCGCCGGCTCGGGCTTCGCGGCGGGAGCGACCGTCACGGTCGGCGGCGCGGCGGCGACCGTCTTCTCGGTGGCGCCCGCGCTGGTCGTGGTCGGCACCCCTACCGGGGCCGTAGGCCCGGCGACGGTGACGATCACGAACCTCGACGGGCAATCCGCGTCCCTCGTCTCGGGGTTCACCTACACGACCTCGCCCCCGACCGTCTCGGCCGTCTCGCCCGCGGCGGGCCCGCTCGCCGGAGGGACGGCGGTCACGATCTCGGGAAGCAACTTCGCCCTGGGGGCGACGGTCACGGTCGGGGGGACGCTCGCCACCTCGGTGACCGTCGTCTCGGCGACCTCGATCACGGCCGTGACACCCGCCGGGCCGATCGGGCCCGCGGCCGTGACCGTCACGAACCTCGACGGCCGGAGCGGCAGCGCGCCCGGCGCCTTCACCTATCAAGGGGGCGCGCCGACGGTCGGCACCGTCGCCCCCGCGTCCGGACCGGTCGGCGGGGGCACGACGGTCACGGTCTCGGGCACCAACTTCGCCGCCGGCACGACGGTCACGATCGGCGGAGCGGCGGCAACGGTCTCCTCGGTCGCCTCGACGCAGGTCGTCGTGACGACGGGCCTCGGCCCGATCGGCCCGCAGAGCGTCGTCGTCACGAACCTCGACGGCCAGTCCGCGGCGCTCGCGAACGGGTTCAACTACCTCGGCCCCGCCCCCACACTCACGTCCCTCTCTCCGAATTCGGGCCCCTCGTTCGGCGGGACGCTCGTGACCCTCACGGGAACGAACTTCGCGGCGGGAGCGACCGTCACGTTCGCGGGGAGCCTCGCGAGCGTCCTGTCGGCCGCCGCCACGCAGCTCGTGGCGGTCGCTCCGACCGGCCCGGTCGGTCCCGCGACGGTGACGCTCGTGAACGTGGACGGGCAGTCGGCCTCGATCACGAACGGCTTCACCTTCTTCGGCCTCCCGGTCGTTCTCACGTCGGTCTCGCCGTCTTCCGGACCGCTGGCGGGCGGGACCGCGGTCACCCTCTCGGGCTCGAGCTTCGCGGCCGGCGCGACGGTCACCTTCGGCGGGACCCTCGCGACGTCTGTCGCCGTCGTCTCCGGCGCGACGATCACGGCCGTGACGCCGGCGGGACCGATCGGGCTCGCGACGGTCACGGTCAGCAACCCGGACGGGACCACGTCGAGCCTCTCCGGCGGGTTCACCTACATGGGCGGGACGCCCACGATCTCGTCGCTCTCGGCGACCTCGGGTCCCCTGGCCGGGGGGACGACGGTGACCATCTCGGGGACGAACTTCGCCGCCGGCGCCGGCGCCTATTTCGGCGGCGCAACCGCCAGCGTCTCCTCCGTCACGTCCACGGCGGTGGTCGTCACGACTCCCGCCGGCTCCGTCGGACCGCAGGACGTCCAGGTCGTGAACCTCGACGGCCAGTCCGTGACGCTCGTCGGGGGGTTCACCTACATGGGGAGCGCGCCGACGATCGCCTCGATCTCCCCGGCGACCGCCCCGGCCGCCACGACGACGATCGTCACGATCACCGGGACGAACTTCTACAACGGGGCGACGGCGACCGTGGGGGGGTCCGTCATCAACGTGATCAACGTCACCTCGACGCAGGTCGTGATGGCCACCGGCCCCGGCCCGATCGGCCCGCAGACGGTCGTGGTGACGAACCTGGACGGGCAGGCCGTCTCGTCGGTCGGGGGGATCGTCTACACGGGTCCGCCGCCGACGGTGGGGTCGGTGTCGCCGGCCTCCGGCCCGCTCGCGGGCGGGACGGCGGTGACTATCACGGGGACGAACTTCGCCGCGGGGGCGACGGTGGCGATCGGGGGGACGCTCGCCACCTCCGTGACCGTCGTCTCGGCGACCTCGATCACGGCGGTGACGCCGGCCGGCGCGATCGGGCCCGCGGCCGTGACGGTCACGAACCTCGACGGGAATGCGGCGAACCTCCCGGCGGCGTTCAACTACCTCGGGGCCGCGCCGACGCTCACGGCCGTGAGCCCCGCCTCCGGCCTCCCCGGGGCCACGGTCACCCTCACGGGGACGAACTTCGCGGCCGGCGCGACGGTGAGCGTAGGCGGCGCCGCGTGGACCGTCGGCTCACTCGCCGGGACGACGATCGTGGTGACGGTCTCCGCCGCAACGCCGATGGGGCCGCAGACGGTCCTTGTGACGAACACAGATGGACAGTCGGCCTCGGTCGCCTCGGGATTCAATCGCCTGGGTCCGGCGCCGACGATCACGGGCGTGGCTCCCACCTCGGGCGGGATGAACGGCGGCTCCCTCGTGACGGTGACGGGGACGAACTTCGCCGCGGGCGCCACGGTCACGATCGGCGGCTCGTCGGTGTTCGTCACCTCCCTCACCGCGACCCAGATCGTCGGGATCACGGGCTCGGGGCCGATCGGTCTCGCGAGCGTGGTCGTCACGAACGTGGACGGGCAAAGCGCCACGCTCTCCAGCATCTACAACTACCTCGGCGGACAGCCGACGATCTCCTCGGTCTCGCCGTCCTCGGGCCCGCTCGCGGGCGGCACCTTCGTCACGATCACGGGGAGCAACTTCAACGGCGGCGCGACAGTCCGGTTCGGGAGCACGGCCGCGACGTCCGTCACAATCACGTTCTCCTCGGTCACATGCCTCTCGCCGGCCGGCTCGATCGGTTTCTCGACGGTCTCGGTCACGAACCTCGACGGGCAGGCGGGGAGCCTCTCCGGCGGGTTCAACTACCTCGGGCCCGCGCTCACGGTCACGGGCGTCTCGCCGATCTCGGGTCCCTTCGGCGGCGGAACGACGATCACCATCGCCGGGACGAACTTCTTCGCCGGAGCCATCGTCACCATCGACGTCGCCAACGCCTCCGTCACTTCCGTCTCCACGAGCCAGGTCGTCGCCGTCACGCCGTCCCTGCCGGTGGGTCCCGTGAACGTCCAGGTGAAGAACCTCGACGGCCAGTTCGCCACGCTCGCCGGAGGCTTCAATGCCCTGGGCTCCGCGCCGACCCTATCGTCGGTCTCTCCCAGCAGCGTCCCCGCCGCCACGACGACGCTCGTCACGATCACGGGGACGAACTTCTACAGCGGGGCGACCGTCACCGTGGGGGGGACGACGGTCAACCTCGTCAACAACGTCGCCTCCACCCAGATCGTGGTCGCCACCGGCCCGGGCCCGGTCGGCCCCCAAACGGTCGTCGTCACGAATCTCGACGGGCAGTTCGCCTCGACGGCGGGCGGGATCGTCTACACGGGCCCGGCGCCGACCGTGGGATCGGTGTCGCCAGCGTCCGGCCCGCTCGCCGGGGGGACGGCCGTCACGCTCTCGGGGACGAACTTCGCCGCGGGTGCGACGGTGACGATCGGGGGGAGCCTCGCGACGTCGGTGGTCGTGGCGTCGGCGACCTCGATCACGGCGGTGACGCCGGCCGGCGCGATCGGTCCCGCGACGGCGACGGTCACGAACCTCGACGGGAACGCGGGTTCGCTCGCGAGCGCCTTCACTCACATGGGAACGGCGCCGACCATCGGCTCGGTGAGCCCGAACACGAGCCCGATCGGGGGCGGCGCGTTCGTGACGATCTCCGGCGGGAACTTCGCCGCGGGGGCGACGGTCACGATCAACGGCTTCCCGGCGACCAGCGTGAGCGTCGTCTCGACCACCCAGATCACGTGCGTCACGCCGGCAAGCCCGGCCGGCTCGCACAGCGTCCGCGTGACGAACGTGGACGGCCAGTCGGTGTTCCTCCCCACGGGAATCACGTACCTCGGGGCGGCACCCACGCTCACCCTCGTCTCCCCCGCGGTCGGGCCGACCGGGGGCGGCACGCGCGTCTCCCTCACCGGGACCGACTTCCAGTCCGGCGCGACGGTCCTCTTCGGCGCCACCTCGGGGACAAGCGTCTTCGTCCTCTCCTCGACGCGGATCGACGTGACGACCCCGGCGCAGGCCGTGGGGTTCGTGAACGTGACGGTGGTGAACCCCGACACGCAGTCGGCCCAGATGCTCGGCGGCTTCGAGTACCGGGTCCCCCCGAGCATCACGACGACGGTCCCCCCCGCGGGCACGGCCTCTGGAGGGACGCTCATCACCATCTACGGCAGCAACTTCGTCTCGGGCGCGACGGTGGCGGTCGGGACCAGCGCGGCGACGAGCGTGACGATCAACGGGACGGGGACCGAGATCCAGGCATTCACGCCGCCGCCCTCGGGCGGCCTCTCGGGCCCGCGCGACGTGATCGTCCGGAATCCTGACACGCTCACGGCCACGCAAGTCGGCGGCTTCACCTACGTGGTCGTCTTCCAGCAGGACCCCACGATCGTCTCCGTCGAGCCGGGCTCGGGCCCCGCCGCCGGCGGGAACACCGTGACGCTCACCGGGACGAACTTCACGACGGCGGCCATGGCCGTCTGGTTCGGGGCGAATCAGAGCGGTTCGGTGACGGTCCTGAGCACGACCACGCTCACGTGTCCGGCGCCTGCCGGCACGTCGGGAACGCGGGTGAACGTGGCCGTCGGGACCGCCGCCGGCCTCACGACGACCGCCGTCGGCGCCTACGGCTACGACGTCACCGGCACCCCGCCGACGTTCGCGGGAGTCACGTCCGCGGTGACCGTGTCGGGCTTCGCCGTGGACCTCCGCTGGGCGGCCGCGTCGGACAACGTCGCCCAGGCCTCGAAGATCCGCTACGCCGTCTACATCGGGGCCGTGACGGGGTTCATCTCGACCTCGCCGCCGCCCGCCTTCATCACGGATGCCGGGACGACCTGGTTCACGGCGGGGGGGCTGGGGCCGAACGGGACCTACTTCTTCGTCGTGCGGGCCCGGGACGAGATGGGCAACGAGGACACGAACACGACCGAGCTCTCGGCGACGACGCCGGCGGTCGCGGGCGTCAACTGGATCGGGACCGGGCCGCTCGGGCTGGCGCGCTACCACCATGCCGCCGCCCTCCTTCCGAGCGGGCTCGTGCTGGTCGCGGGGGGGAACAACGGCGGGGCGATCTCCTCGTGCGAGCTCCACGACCCGGCGACGGGCGTGTGGAGCGGGACGGGCCTTCTCGGCATCGCGCGCGTGCGCTACACGCTCACCACGCTCGAGTCCGGGAAAGTGCTCGCCTCCGGCGGGACGACTGCGACCCGCGTCACCGAGATCTACGATCCCGCGACCGGTACCTGGGCCAACACGGGACTCCTCGGGACGGCGCGCAGCTACCACACCGCCACTCTCCTCCGGGACGGCCGAGTGCTCGTCGCGGGGGGGCTCGGGATCACGGCGGAGCTCGCGAGCGCCGAGGTCTACGACCCGGTCGCGGGCACGTGGACGGCCACGGGGTTCATGCCCACCGCCGTGCGGGAGCAAACCGCGACCTTGCTCAGAGACGGCCGCGTCCTGGTGACGGGCGGCTACACCGGGGCGACCAACACGGCCTCGGCCTCGGTCTGGGACCCCACGACCGGACTGTGGACGGCCACGACCTCGATGAGCGCGAGCCGGCACGACCACACGGCAACCCTCATGAACGACGGCCGCGTGCTCGTGGCCGGGGGCTTCAACAGCGTCGGTGGCGCGCTCGCCACCTCCGAGATCTGGGACCCGGCGACCTCGGCCTGGGTCTCCGCGGGGTCCATGAACGGCGCGCGCGCCGAAGCCGCTGCGGCGCTCCACCCGGGCGGCTTCGTCGTGGTCTCCGGCGGGTACAGCGGCGGGGTCCCCCTCGCGACGAGCGAGGTCTACGACCCCGGTGTGGGCGGCACCGCCGGCTGGGTGACCATGGGGATCGGGAGCCTCGCGACGGCGCGGCGCCGCCACACCATGACGACGCTCCCGACCGGGCGGATCCTCGCGGTCGCGGGCGACAACGCGGGTCCGATCACGTCCTGCGAGCTCTTCGACGCGATCCTCCCGCTCTGGAGCGGGACCGGCTCGCTCGCCACGGCCCGGACTGCGGGGGCCAGTGTCCTTCTGCGCTCAGGCCGCCTCCTCGCGATCGGCGGCTACCCGGGCTACATCAGCGCCTGCGAACTCTACGACCCCGCGACCGGCACGTGGACGGCGGCGGGCTCCGCGATCAGCGGTCGCCGCGCGCGCACGGCCACCGCGCTGGCGGACGGCCGAGTCCTGGTCGTCGCCGGGCACACGTCGGCGACCTCGTACGTCTCGAGCGCGGAGCTCTACGACCCCGCGACCGACACGTGGACCACCACGGGCTCCCTCGCGACCGGTCGGGCCGATCACACGGCGACCCTCCTCTTCGACGGTCGGGTGCTGGTCGCTGGAGGCGAGACTCCGGGCCCTTCAACGACGGCGACCTGCGAGCTCTTCGACCCGTCCACCGGAA
Source organism: Planctomycetales bacterium (assembly GCA_022614695.1). GTDB lineage: Bacteria > Planctomycetota > JAKEIC01 > JAKEIC01 > JAKEIC01 > JAKEIC01. The sequence goes on from JAKEIC010000066.1 coordinate 32,571, forward strand.
CCTGGTCGGCCACGGGCTCGCTGCCGGCGAGCCGACGGGAACACACCGCGACCCTGCTCTCGGACGGGCGCATCCTCGTCGTCGGCGGGTTCAATTCCGGGGGAACCCTCACCAATGCGGCGCTCTACAATCCCGCCACGGGAACGTGGAGTTCCACGGGGTCACTCGCCGCGGCGCGCGGGACCCATGCGGCGACCCTCCTGACGGACGGGAAGGTCCTCGTCGTGGGTGGCTTCGATGTCTCGTCGCTCGCGAGCTGCGAAGTCTGGGATCCCGCGACCGGCACCTGGGTCTCGACCGGGGCACTCGGGACGGCCCGTCACTACCTCGCGACCGCGACGCTCCCGAGTGGACGTGTGCTCGCCGCCGGCTGCCAGAACACCACGGGGCCGCTGGCCAGCGCCGAAGTGTACGAGCCCGCGACCGGAACCTGGACCTCTGTGCCGTCACTTTCCTCTTCCAGGAGCGCGCCGATGCTCGCGGCGATCCCGGACGGCCGCATCCTGATCGCGGGCGGATACAACGGCGTCTCGCACCAGGCCACGGGCGAGCTCTTCGACGAGGGGCGCGGATTCGCGTCCGCGTCGCGCCCGGTCATCGGTTCAGTCCAGGGCTCCGGCGCGTTCCCGGCCACCCTCTCATACTCCTCGACCGTGACGGTCTCCGGCTCGCGCCTGAGGGGCCTCTCGGAGGGCTCGTCCGGGGCCATGCAGGCCTCGGGGGGCGACGTGCCGATCGTCGAGCTCACGGGTCCCGTCGCAGGGGGCAAGGGGCACCAGGACGGCAGCGCGAGCCGACGGATGGCGGCGCCCGCCCAGGGATTCGCCGCCGGGACCAGCGTCACCTTCATCACCCCTCCCGCCGGCGCGATCCCGAAGGGCTACTATCTCCTCCGCGTGACGGTGAACGGGATCCCCTCCGAGGCCCGGGCGGTCCGCTTCCCGTAGAATCCCACCCCCGTGCGACGCGCGACTCCCCTCTTCCTCACTGCCCTCTCCCTCGCCGGCTCGCTCGGCTGCCGCGGCGACGGCTCCGACCCCCCGCCGCCGACCACCCCGGCCTTCGGGCCGGGGAGCCTCATCCCCGGCTTCGGGACGGACGGGGTCGTCACGTCGAACCCGAGCCCCCGGGACGACTCTCCCCGTGCGGCGATCGAGAACGGGAGCGACCTCTGGGTCGTCGGCTACGACGAGAGCCCGGGGCCGGGCGACCTCCAGTGGCGGATCGAGAAGCGGAGCCTCTCCTCGGGGAACCTGGTCGCGGCGTTCGGGACGGGCGGGGTCGTGACCGTGAACCCGAGCACGCGCAACGACCAGGCCTACGCCGTGGCGAGCGACGGGACGAACCTCTATGTGGTCGGGTTCGACGAGAGCCCGGGAGTCGCGAACTGGCAGTGGCGGATCGAGAAGCGGAGCGTTCTCACGGGGGCCCTCGTCGCGGGGTTCGGGACGGGCGGCGTGCTCACAGTGAACCCGGGGGCCGGCGCCGACCGGGCGCTCGGCGTCGTGGCGACGGGCGGCGGGACGGACATCGTCCTGGTCGGCAGCCACGACCTCGGCTCGGGGGACATCCAGTGGCGCATCGAGAAGCGGAGCGCCTCGACCGGGGGGCTCGTGGCGGCCTTCGGCTCTGGCGGGGCCCTCACGTTGAACCCGAGCGTCCGAGACGACGAGGCCTACGTCGTCGCGAACGACGGGACCGACCTCTATGTCGCGGGGATAGACGAGACCCCCGCCGCGGGCGACTGGCAGTGGAGGGTCGAGAAGCTCTCCCTCTCGAGCGGCTCGGCCGTCACCACCTTCGGCAGCGGCGGCGCCGTGGTCACGAACCCGAGCGCCGTGCGGGACGAGCCGTGGGCCGTGACCCAGGACGGGACGAACCTCACCATCGGGGGCTACGACCGGAACCTGGCCCCGGGGAACGGCCGCTGGCGGATCGAGAAGCGGAGCCTCGCTTCGGGCCTCCTCGTCGCCGCGTTCGGGACCTCGGGCGTCCTCCTCTCGGACCTGAGCCTCGCCGACGACTACGCGGAGGCGCTCCTCCTCGACGGCGCCAACTTCTACGTGACGGGCTTCGACCAGGTCCTCGGCAACGCCCGGTGGCGGATCGAGGAGCGCAACGCCACCTCGGGCGCGCTCGTCGGGAGTTTCGGCTCGGGCGGGGTCGTTGTGTCGGACCCGAGTTCCCGCGCCGACGACACCTGGGCCGTGCTGACGGATGGCAATAACCTCTTCGTCGTCGGAAACGACCTGGTCCCCGGCCTCGGCGACCGGGAGTGGCGGATCGAGAAGAGGCTGAAGTAGTGTCCCGCGGCCGCGTCGAGAGGTTCGTGATCCGCAGCGAGGCGCTTCGGGGGAACCCTCTGGGGGACCCCGCGGAGCGCGAGGTCGCGGTCTACCTTCCCCCGGGCTACGACGAGGAGCCGCGGCGGCGCTATCCCTGCGTCGTGGTCCTCACGGGCTACACGGGCCGGGGCGTGATGCTCCTCAACCGCACCGGCTGGGGCGAGGGGCTCGACGAGCGCATGGACCGGCTGGTCGCGAGCGGCGCCTGCCCCCCGATGATCCTGGCGATGCCCGACTGCTTCACGCGGCTCGGGGGATCGCAGTACCTCGACTCCGCGGCGACGGGCCGCTACGAGACGCACCTGGTCTCGGAGTTCGTCCCCGAGGTGGACCGCCGCGTCCGGACGATCCCCGACTCGGCCCACCGCGGGATCATGGGGAAGTCCTCCGGCGGCTACGGCGCGATCGTGCAGGCGATGCGCCACCCCGAGCTCTTCGGCGCCTGCGCGGATCACAGCGGCGACTCGGCCTTCGAGTACTGCTACCTCCCCGACTTCGTGAAGGTGGTCCGCGCCGTCGCGAAGCACGGCTCGCTCGAGAAGTTCCTCGAGGCCTTCGCGGCAGCGCCGAAGAAGGGGAAGGAGCTGATCGAGGTCATGAACATCCTGGCCATGGCCTCGAGCTACTCGCCGAACCCCGCCAAGGAGCCCCCGCTCGCCTTCGATCTCCCGTTCGATCTCGAATCCGGGGAGCTGCTCCCGGACGTCTGGCGCCGCTGGCTCGAGTGGGACCCGGTCGAGATGGTCGCCAGGCACGAGGCGGCCCTCCGCGGGCTCCGGCTCCTCTTCGTGGACTGCGGGCGCAAGGACGAGTTTGCGCTGGACGTCGGCGCGCGCATCCTCGTGAGGCGCCTGCGCGCGCGCGGGATCCCGGTCGAGCACGAGGAGTTCGACGACGGCCACATGGACATCGCGTACCGCTACGACGTCTCGCTCCCGAAGCTGGCGCGGGCGCTCACGCCGTAGCGGCCCTCCCGTTGTCGCCCTCCGGGGTCTGCCGTATCATCCGCCCGGGCGCCGCCGGCCGGCCCCGCGCGCGAGGAGGTCCGATGGCCCAGAAGCCCAGCGGCCGTTTCGAGGGCGAGGGACTCGAGGGGATCAAGGTCTCCCAGACGGAGGTCTGCTTCATTGACGGGGGGGGCCCCGATCGCGCCGCCAAGCTCCTCTACCGCGGCTACAACATCCACGACCTCGCGGTCCAGTCGTCCTACGAGGAGACGGTCCACCTCCTCCTCTACGGGACCCTCCCCACCCGCTCCCAGCTCGACGACCTGCGCCGGAAGCTCGGCGGGATGCGCGCCCTCCCGCCCGAGGTGCTCAAGTTCCTCCAGTCCCTCCCGAGGACCGCGAAGCCGATGGACGTGCTCCGGACCGCCGTCTCGGCGCTCTCCTTCTCGGACCCCCGGTCCGACGACGTCTCGGTGGAGGTCGCGCGCGAGAAGGGGCTCCGGCTCGTCGCGCAGTTCGGGACCATCATGGCGGCCTGGGACCGGGTCCGGAGCGGGAAGGTCCCCGTCCCGCCGGACCCGGAGCTCGGCCACGCGGCGAACTTCCTCCTCATGCAGCGCGGCCAGAAGGCGGACGACCTCGAGTCGCGCGCCCTGGACGTCTGCCTCGTGCTCCACGCCGAGCACGACTTCAACGCCTCGACCTTCTCCGCCCGCGTCACGATCGCGACCCTCACCGACTTCTACTCCGCGATCACGTCGGCGGTCGGAACCCTCAAGGGCCCGCTGCACGGCGGCGCGAACGAGGGCGTCATGAAGAACCTGAACGAGATCGGGACGCCCGACAAGGTCGAAGGCTGGGTGCAGAAGCAGTTCGCGGCGAAGCAGAAGATCATGGGATTCGGCCACCGGGTCTACAAAACCGAGGACCCCCGCGCGACCCACCTCCGCAAGATGAGCCTCGAGTTGGGCAAGCGCCGCGGCAACACGACGCTCTACGACATGAGCATCGCGATGGAGGGCGCCGTGAAGCGGGAGAAAGGGCTCTCGCCGAACGTGGACTTCTACTCGGCGACCGTGTACCACGCGATCGGGCTCCCGCTCGACCTCTTCACGCCGATCTTCGCCGTCTCGCGAATCGCCGGCTGGAGCGCCCACGTGATCGAGCAGCTCTCCAACAACCGCCTGATCCGCCCGCTCTCCGAGTACGTGGGGGCGGCGGAGCGCCCCTACCTGCCCGTCGAGAAGCGCTAGCCCGATCCGGCAACGCGGTGACCGATTCGTAAACGCCGGTTGACGGAGCCTGTTCCCTCTCGAGTCCGTCAACACCCTTTCCGCAAGCCGCTTGCGCAAGCGACTGAGGCTATGTAAGTTGCGGAGACTCCCCAGGGGTCGCGCTTGGCTCTCCACCCCTCCCGGGGGCATCGTGGCGGAACAGGCTTTGCCTTACGGAGTTCAGCGGATGGCTTCCCCATCGCATTGTCTCATGTGCTCGCCCGGGTCCGATCCGGGGGTGGGATCGGTCCGTTGGGCAGGAGGTGACGGCATGACGAGTCGCACGACGGGATTCCGGACGTTCGTCACGGCAGGGCTCCTCGGAGCGGCCGCGCTC
>JAKEIC010000067.1 GCA_022614695.1 Planctomycetales bacterium
AGCGGATCCGGCCCTTCAGCATCTCGCGCCGGATCCGGACCTCCTTCCGGGACCGGAAGGAGAGGCGCCGCAGGATCCGGGGCGTCACGGCGAGGAGGGCGTCCGAGGCGCGCGTGAGCGCCCGGAGGCCCCGCTCCTCCGGGAACCCGCCGGGCGACCGGGCCGAGAGGTCGCGGTCGAGGGGATCCGGGAGCCCCGTCCGCACGCCGAGCGGCGCCAACGGGCCCCCGCTCCCGAGGAGCCTCGGAAGCCGCTCCTCGGTGACCGCCTCCCAGGCGGCGAGGGGCACCGGGTCGGGCCGGACGAAGAACTCGACGTCGTCTCCCAGCGGCTCCCCCTCCGGCCCGCGGAGCCCCGCGACGTTCAGGCCGGCCCGGTCCCCCGCGGTCGTCTCGACGACGACTTCGCCTCCCGGGGGGATCGGCTCGAGCGCGGCGACGGCCCGGCCGTTCACCCAGAGGGCCGCCCCCTCGACCGCCACGTCCGCGGCGCGGACGGCGAACACGACGCGGCCCCCCGCGGCCGTCTCGCCTCCCCGAGGAATCCGGACCTCCAGCGTGGGCGTGGCGCGGATGCCGAGCACTCCGCCGCCCATGGAGGCACCTGCACTCATGGAGCCTCCTCCACGTGGAGGACGAACCCCGCCCGGACCCGGACCCGCTCCGCCGCGTCCCCGCGGAGGAGCGACTCCCACGGAACCCGGACGTAGAGGACGCCGACGGGCGTCCGGTTGAAGCAGGTCACGGTTCCGCCCCGCGCGCTCCCCTCCCGGAGCTGCCAGGGGTCGGGCGGCACCTCGCCGAAGGCGCGGGCGAGCGCCGGGAGCAGCGCCGGCTCCTCCCCGGCGTGGAGCGGGTAGCGGCCCGGGCGCGGGACGTCGCCGAGGATCGTGTAGTACTCGCCCCGGTCCACCTCCAGGCGGACCTTCGGCTCCGTCGGGAGGCACGGCGCGACGGCCGCCGCCAAGGCCTCACGCGCTTGCTCGGGGGTGGAGCCCCCGACCCGCACGGCCGCATCGAGGAGGGGCACGCGGACCCTCCCGGCCGCGTCGGCCTCCAGCGCTCCGGAGAACTCGGGGTGTCCCTCGACCGTCACGCGGAGCCGGTCGCCCGGGCGGACTCGGATCGGGTCGCGGTCCTCGGGCGGGAGGTCGGCCGCGAGCAGCGCCTGCTCGACGGGGACCTCGGTTCCGGAGAGCGGGAGCGAGGAGCAGCCGGCGACGAGGAGGAGGAGGCACGACCTCACGGCGACGCTCCCGCGTCCGCGATCGGCGCCCCGAACGGCCGGGCGATCCCCTCGTTCCAGCCCACGCCTCGCGCAAGCACCGCGACCACGCGGTCGTCCTGAAGGACCGGGGCCCCGCGGTCCTCGGGCCCGAACGACTCGTCGCGCACGAAGACCCTCAGGGTCCCGTCCTCGCGGATCGCGACGGAGCAGTCGTGTCGCCGGGGGAGCCCCGCGCGCCAGAGGAGGACGGTCCCCGGGCCCGCGCGCGGGCGATCGGCCTCGGGGGGGAGGCCGAGGTCCGCCTCGACGCGCAGGACCGAGATCCCCCGGTCCCCGAGGTCGGCCCGCTCGAGCACCCGGAGGTCCCCCTGCCACAGGGTCGAGGCGCGCGCGACGCGTCCCTCGGGGAGCAGCGCGGTCGCGACGTGGGACCGCCCCGCGAGGAAGCCCGTCTGCCGGTAGCCCTCGCCGGCGATCTCCACGAGCCGGGCCCGAGCCCCCGTGCAGCCGGCGGCGAGGAGGCCGAGGATCGCGAGCTTGCGCGTCATCGCCTATCCGAACACGCTCAGCCCCGGGCTCTGGATCATCCGCTCGAGCACCGCGACGAGCGGCGCGCCCTGGCCGAAGACCTCGACCGCCCGGAGCTGGATGTTGGCGAGGTCGGCCTTCTCGAGCCCCTCGAGCTGGGGGAGGATGTTCGCGACCACGGCGTCCTGCAGCGCGCGCGCGCGGCCATAGGCGCCGCCCGCGAGCGTCACCGCGGTGAGGCACTCGATCAGGTGGCTCGTGCCCACGGGCTTGTAGGTCCGGATCCCGCGCGACACGCGCTCCGCGCGGCGCGGCATCTCCTCGCGCTCGACGAGCCGACCGAGCTTCCGCGCCTCGGCCGCCACCTCGCCTGTCGGGTCCAGGAGGAACCCGTAGCGGCCGGCGCGGCGGCGCGTCTCCTCCACGTCGGCGAGCGCCGTCCCCGGGAGGACCCCGCGCTCGACGAGCCGCTGCGCGACGAAGACCGGAAGCCGCTCGCGCTCGTCGTCCGGGTCGGGGAGCCCGACCTCGAGGAAGGCGAACCGTCGCATGAGCGCATAGCCGAGCGTGAAGAGGCTGTTCTTGTCCTCGACGTTCATGCTCGCGATGATCCGGAACTGCGGCGGGATGTAGAAGTCGTATCCGCCCGTCTCGGCCGCCGAGAGGAGCGGCTGCTCCTCGCGGTACTCGAAGACCGTGAGGAGGCGGCCGAAGCACTCGTCCACGTTCGCCCGGTTGAGCTCGTCCATGATGATGTAGTGGGGCCGTCCGACCGTCCGGAGCGAGTCGGCGCACCGCATCGCCGCTCGCGAGACGGCGCCCACGCGGTACCTGTAGGTCACCTGCCCGCTCCCCGGGTCCGTCGCCGGGGCGAGCCCGCCCACGATGTCGTACCCCGACCACTCGGCATTGGCCGTCACGATCGTGTAGTTCTGGTGGAACGTCCCGGCCTCGTCGGTGTAGCCACAGAGGAGCCGCGCGGCCAGCGTCGCGAACCTCGTCTTCCCGACGCCCGGGGCGCCGTAGAGGACGATGTTGCGGCCCGAGCGGAGGTTCGTGAGGAACTGGTCCATGGTGTTGCGCGAGAAGCTCATCTCTCGCAGCACCTCGGCGACGTCGAGCTTCAGCTCCACCGGGATCGCGGCCACCTCGCGCGCGGCGGCGAGACCCGCGGCGGGGGCGGCCTCGCCCGCCTCGGCCGCGGCGGCGTCGAGGCCCGACGGCGCGGGGGCGCCCTCCATCGCGCGCCGGAGGTCGGCCGTGCGCTCGGCGAGCCGGGCCACCTGGGAGGGGGAGACCGAGAAGAGGCAGCCGACGCCCTCCACCGCCGCGAGGTACTCGGGCTCGCTTCCGACGGGACCGCCCGGGGCCCGCGCGACGGCGAAGCTGCGCACCCGATCGCCGGGGCCGCGGACCCGGACCCGGAAGAGCGTGTCGGGCTTCCCGCCCCCGGGCGGGGCGAGGACGACGCGCCCGGCGCGGAGGTCCAGCGCCGCGAGGAGCCGCCCCGCGCGCTCGTGGGAGAGGGGCGAACCGGCGGCCACCCAGCGGAGGGTCCCGTCCAGCTCCTCGCGGCGGAGCGTGAGCGGTCCCGCCGCCCCGCCCTCCGCCAGGGTCACCTCGCGCGCTTCCCGCGGGTCTACCCTCAGGAGACGCCGGTCCAGGAGGTCGGGCACCCCGCGGTCGAGGTCCCGGAGCGACGAGACCGGGACCCGCGAGAGCCCCCCGTCCCCGCGCCGGGCGAGGACCGTCGAGGCGGCGGCGGTCTCGCGACCCAGCACGAGCGCGGCCGCCGCCCCGTCCCGGCGGCGCACGGTCACCGTGAGGGCGGGCTTCCCGAGGGAGGCGAGCTCCTCCGGGGTCGGGTCGGCCGGTCCCAGGTCGGGGAGGCTGGCGAGCGATCGCAGCAGCCGCGCCACCGCAGCTCCGTCGGCGGGGAGAGCCACGGGCTCGGCGAGGTCGAGCGGCGCCGCCGGGTCCCCGCCCCGCCGGGAGAGGACCACACGCGAGGGGTCTACGCCCCCCCGCTCGAGGGTCAGCTCGGCCACCTCCTCCGGCGCGACGGGGGCGAGGGGCGAGAGGTACCGGGCGCGGGCGGCGTCGTAGAAGCTGAGCATCAGGCCTCCACTCCGAGAGTCCCGAGCACGGCGACCCCGGCGGCGCGGAGAGCGTCGGCGCACTCGGCGGCCTCCCGGGTTCCGGTCCGCCCCGGCACGACGGCGAGGAGCGCGCCCGCGAGGCCCGCGGCGGCCGACCGGTCGGGCGGCCCGGCCAGCACAGCGAGGGCGCCCCGGACGGAAGCCCGGGCGAGCCCCCGCCCGAGGGCGCGGGCCGCCTTCTCGAGCGCCGGCGGAGGCACGGGTCCGACGAGCGCGACCGGACGCCCCGCCGCCCGCTCGAGAAGGGCCGCAACGCGGGCAATCGCGGCCGGGACCTCCGCCGCGCGGGCCGGGGCGGCGTCGGGCGCCTCCGACGCCCCCGGCACGCCCAGAGCCGCGCGGTAGACGGGGCCGAGGTCCCTCACGGACGGCCCCCTTCCCTCGCCTCCCAGGCCGCGCGAGCCGAGCGCACGGCCCCGGAGAGGAAGAGGGCCCCGGCCACCGCCGCCGCGCCGAGGGCCAGGAGGTCCGCGGCAGGCCCGAGCGAGACGAGCGGGGCGCGCAGGCCCGCCAGGAGCGGCGCCCCGAGGAGCCCCGCCGCCGCGGCCGTGGCGCCCGCGAGGTTGGCGGCGGTCCGGGCGAGGGCCCCGATCGGGATCCGGCCCGTGCCGACGGGCCTCGCCAGGTCGCCCAGGTCCGCGACCCCGAGGAGGGCGGCGGCATCGGCGCTGCCGAGGAGCCTCCGGCCGCCGGGCAGGGCGACGAGCCCCACGAGGGCCGCGCCCAGGACGGCGGCTCCCGCGCCCGCGGCGATCGGCGCGAGGCTCTCGGGCGAGGCGGGCGGGGGTTCCAGCCGGACGCGGGCGGGGGACCCGACCGACGCGATCGCGGCCTGCTCGGACGCCGCCCGCGTGTCGCTCCGCGCGGCGTCGAGCCGGCCGCGGAGAGCCTCGGCCCGTGCGGCGAGATCCAGGGACCGGCCCCGCGTGGCTCCCGCCCGCTCCCGCTCCTCCGACTCCGCCCGCGCCAGGGCCGCGGTGGCCGCGTCGCGGGCCTCGCGGAGCTTCCCCAGCTCCGGGACCGGGAGCGGACCCGGGACCGGGGGACTCGGCCGCGGGGACTCCCCCGGGGACTCCGGCCGATACGCCGCGAGCCGCGCCTCGACGTGCCGGAGCCGCCTCTGCGTCTCCCGGACGTCGGGGTGGGCGTCGGTCGCGTCCAGAAGGGCCCGCTCGAGCCGTGACCGCAGCTTCTCGCGCTCGGCCCGGAGGAACTGGACGGCCTCGGGCACGGGCGCCGCCGCGACGGCGGGGTCCGGCCCGGCGGCGGGAGGGCCGGCCGGAGCCGGGGCCCGACCGGCGGCGGCGAGGGAGTCCTCGGCCATCCTCAGCTCGACCCGCAGCCCCTCGATGCGAGCCCTGGCGGCGGCCGCGGCCGGGCCGTCCCCCGTCTCGTCCCTCGACCGCTCGGCCTCGAGGGCGCTCCAGGCCGACTCGGCCCCGTCGAGAGTGGCCCGGGCGGCCGCCTCGCGGCGCGAGGCCCGCGAGGACTCGGACAGGCGCACCCGGGCCTCCGCCGCCACCGCCACGCCTCGCGCCACCGCACGGGCGACGGCCGGGGATCCCTCCGCCGAGATCGCGACGCCGGTCCCGTCCGCGGCGACCCGCACCGCCTCGCGGAGCGACTCGATCGCCGCCGC
>JAKEIC010000068.1 GCA_022614695.1 Planctomycetales bacterium
CTACCGGTCCCCCAGCGCGGCCCGCGCCGCGCTCACGCCGACCCCGGAGGTCGCCGCGTGATTGCCGCTACCACCTTGTCCAAGAAATCGGGTGCGCTACAAAGGGAGCACCGAGAATCGCGAGGAGAACGACCAGACACCCCAGAGCCTTGCCGCGCGACAAGTGTGCCCTTACCCCTTCGGCAGCGCGCCCATGGCGACTTCCAAGCCCCTCGCCGCGAGCTGGACGTCGCCCATCGTCACCATCTCGTCGGTCAGAGTCTCGTAGGCGTCCATCGCCTCGAGACACACGAGGGCGTCCTGCGCCAGCGCGGGGTTGGATGCGGCCAGGGCCTCGGTCATGCTGAGGGGCTGACCGTTCCTCACCACGAGCTTCGCCTCAGAGAGGAAGTAGTTGGTGTCCTTGTAGATTAGGTGCGTCAGGACCTTCGCGGGTTCCTTCTCAATGTCGGTCCGGCGAAGATAGGGGGCGCGCTCCATGAGGGCGCGCGTCGAGAGTTCCAGCAGCGTCACGCGGCCGTACTTCGAGGTCGGTACGACAATGCCGTTCCCGAGCTTAAGGATGGCCGCCTCGGTGAGCTGTCGCTTCACGGTGGCTTGCTCCTGGTAGAGAGCGTAGCCTACGGCGAGGGCCTCGATCGCACGCCGCTGCTTGTCGGGGTCTGTGACGAACCGGCGGACGCGGGGGCCGTACTGACGAGTCACGGCCTCGACGCGAGGGCGGAGGCGCGCGGTCCGCTGGGCCGTCTTCGCCCGGATCGGAGCCCACCCGCACCGCCCGCAGCGCGAGCCAAGCGCGATCACCCGGCCGCACCCGGTGCAGGGGTGCTCGTACTTCTGGATCTGCTCGCGCGCACGCTCTGTCAGGCGCTTGGTCCCGCAGGAGACGCAAGTGGCGCCGACGTGGATGGTCCTCCCACAGGAGGGGCTGCTGTGGGCCCGCTCCCGCCACTCCTCCCTGACCTTCTCCTTGGCGCCCTCGACCTTCTCTCTCGCGCGCTCAGTGGCCCGTTCCAGTCCGCCCCGAGCCCGCTCGCCGGCGCCGCGTGCAACCTCCCCGGCGCGATCGAGCCAGCCCTTCTTCTTCTCCTGGGCGCCTGCCGTGTTGTCACCCGACGCGAGACCGCACAAGACCACGGCCCCGAGCAAGAGTCGCGACATCCGTACCTCCACCAGCACGCGATCCGCCCGCAATTCTACCCTACGCCTGTCCCGTGGCCCGGTCAACTCATGGGGACATCCGCCGCCCATCTTCGCCCTGACGCGCGGGGCGCCCAGGCCCACGATCTACCCCTTCCCCGCCTCCGCCAGGATCTCCTCCGGCACGTCGAAGTTCGTGTGGACGGCCGAGACGTCGTCGTGGTCGTCGAGTTCCGAGACCAGCGCGAGGACCTTGCGGGCCGCGTCGCCCTGGAGGGGGACCAGGTTCTTCGGGACCCTGGTCACGTCGGCGCTCGTCCACTTGAGCTTCTTCGCGGCGAGGGCGGCCTTCACGGCCTCGAGCGACTCGGGAGGCGTGACCACCTCGAAGACGTCCCCCTCCGCCCGCACGTCGTCCGCCCCCGCGTCGGCCGCGAGCCCGATCAGGTCGTCCTCGGGGATGGCGGACTTCGGGACCGTCAGGAGCCCCTTCACGTCGAAGAGCCAGGCCACGGAGTTCGACGCCGCGAGCTTCCCGCCGTGGTGCTCGAGGAGGACCCGCAGCTCGCCAGCGGTGCGCGTGCGGTTGTCGGTCAGGATCTCGAGGAGGATCGCGACGCCTCCCGGCCCGTAGGCCTCGTAGATCATCTGCTCGGGGATCGCCCCCTCGAGCTCTCCGGTCCCCTTCTTGATCGCGCGCTCGACCTGGTCGCGCGTCATGTTCGCGGACTTCGCCTTGTCGAGCAGGTCCCGTAGGGTCGGGTTCATGTCGGGGTCGCCGCCCTTTTGCCGCGCGGCCGAGATGATGAGCCGCGCGAGCATCGAGATGAGCTTCCCCTTCTTCTTGTCGAGGAGCCCCTTCTTGTGCTTGATCGTCGCCCAGTGGGAGTGGCGGGCCATGGGGATGGGGCGGCGGCCCCGGGGGACCGTCCCCAGTCTAGCGGAAGCCCCCCTCGCGCGCCTCGGCGGCGCGGCGGCGGGCGTCGGCGGCGTCGCGTTCGAGGCCCGCCGAGGCGCAGGCCTCGGCGAGCCGGTCCCAGGCCGTCGGGTCGTCCCCGAGCGCCTCCGCCGCCCGGCGGAGCGGGGGGACGGCCTCCTGGGCGCGGCCGGCCCGCAGGAGCGCCCGGCCGAGCGCGGCCCCGAGCTCAGGATCTCCGGGGTCGGCCTTCGAAGCCTCGCGGTGGAGCGCGACGGCCCGGTCGAGGTCGCCGTTCTCCTCGGCGACCCTCCCGAGCAGGTGCAGGGCGCCGCGCGCGAGCCGGCCGCGCGGGTCCCCCCGGGACCCCGCGAGGGCGAGCGCCGCCTCGAGCGGAGCCCGGGCCTCGCCGGGGCGGCCGAGCTCCGCGAGGAGCAGGCGGCCGAGCCTCACGAGCGACTCGCCCGAGCCGGGGTCGCGCTCCGCGGCCCGCCGGTAGACCTCCGCGGCCTCCGGGAACCGGCGCAGGCGCTCGAGCAGGTCGCCGCGGTAGAGGAGGGAGGGCGTCTCCTCCGGCAGCCGCTCGACCTCGGCGAGGGCGGTCGGGAGGTCCCGGAGGGCATCCAAGCAGAGCGCCCGCCGATACCGGAGCGCGGCGTCCGCCGGCTCTGGGATCCGCCGGTAGGCGGCGAGCGCCTCGGAGGGAAGCCCCGCCTCGCGGAAGAGGTCCCCGGCCCGCCGGAGCGCGGCCGCCGAGCTTCCCGGCGAGTCTCGGAGCACCTCGGCCGCCTCGCTCGGGCGTCCCCGCCGCTCGAGGAGGTCGGCGAGCGCCCCGGCGGGGCGGGAATCCCCGGGGGCTCCGGCCGTGGCGCGGAGAAGCTCCTCCTCGGCGCGATCGGGCTCGGCGAGCGCCTCGAGGACCGCGGCGAGCCGGAGCCGTGGCTCCGGGTCCGCCGGGCCGGCCGCATCGGCCGCGCGCCCGAGGAGCGCCAGCCCCCCGGCGACGTCGCCCCCCCGGACCCGGGCCTCCCCCGCCGCCGCGAGGAGGGGCACCGAGCCCGGCCGGAGCGCGAGCGCCTGCTCGTAACCGGCCGCCGCGCCCGGGAAGTCGCCGGCGGCCTCCCGGGCCGCCGCGCGGTAGATCCGGCTGGCCACCTCGCGGTCGCGCTCGGCAGGGTCCGGGCCCGCCGCGCAGCCGGCCGCGAGCAGGGCCGCCCCGAAACGGAGACCGGCGGGAGTTACGGCACCACCTTGTTCAGCGGGTACTCCACGATCCCCTCGGCGCCGGCCGCCTTGAGCCGGGGGATCAGGTCGCGCACGGTCTTCTCGTCCACCATGATCTCGACGGCGTGCCAGCCCGTTCCCGAGAGCGGGGAGACCGTCGGGGAGCGCATCGAGGGAAGCAGGGCGAGGAGCGCCTGGAGGCGGCTCTCGTGGATGTTCATCTTGAGCCCCACCTTCTCCCGGGCCGCGATGGCGCCCTGGAGGAGGAGCGCGATCGTGTCGAGCTTCTGGCGCCGCGAGGGATCGGCCCACGCCGCCTCGTTGCAGATCAGCACCGTGCGCGACGTCATGACGGTCTCGACGACCCGCAGCCGGTTCGCCCGCAAGCTCGAGCCGGTCTCGGTCACCTCGACGATCGCGTCGGCGAGGTCGGGGACCTTCGCCTCCGTCGCGCCCCAGGAGAACTCGACCTTGGCCCGGACGCCGAGCCGGGCGAGCCAGTCGCTCGCCACCCGCACCAGCTCGGTCGAGACGCGCTTGCCCTCGAGGTCCGCCGGCTTCCGGACCGGCGAGTCCTCGGGCACCGCGAGGACCCAGCGGACGGGGGCCGCGAGCTGCTTCGAGTAGACGAGCGGCGCGACCACGCGGGTCCGGCAGCCCGACTCGAGGAGCCAGTCCTCGCCGGTGAGGCCCGCGTCGAGGACCCCCGCCTCCACGTAGCGGGCCATCTCCTGCGGCCGGACCCAGCGGCAGTGGAGGTCGGGGTCGTCCACCGTGGCGGTGTAGGAGCGGCTGGAGCTGGTGACCGCCCACCCGGCCCGGGCGAAGAGGGAGACGGTCGCCTCCTCGAGGCTGCCCTTGGGCAGACCCAGCTTCAGCATCAGCGCTTCCGGGCGGGGGCGGGCCGGCGGGCGGGCCGCGCCTTCGCGGCCGCGGGGGACTGGCCCTTCTTCGGGGCCTTCACCGAGGAGGGAGCCTTCGCCGGCGCGGAGGCCTTCGCCTTGGCGGCGGCCGCCGCCTCGGCCTTCTTCTGCTCCGCGATCGTCCGCACCCCGGTCTCGCAGGTCCCGCCGAGCGGGCACTGCGGGCAGCGCGGCTCCTTCGGGAGGCAGAACTCCTCCGAGACGATCCCGAAGAGCTGGTGGGTTCGCGGGTGGAGTCGGCGCGGCAGCTGCGCCTCGAGGGACTCGGCGGCGCGGCCCGGCGTGAGGCCCCGCCGCACCAGCCCCGTCCTCTCCGAGACGCGGACGACCCCGTGCGAGGGGAAGATGCCGGCCCCCCGCAGGCGGCCGTAGAGGATCGCCCCGGCGGCGTGGGTCGGGAGGTCCGAGAACCCGGCGAGGTAGGCGTGCGCCTCGCGCAGCTCCATCCCGGCCACGTTGTCCAGGCTCACGCGGTTCAGCCGCGTGAAGATCTGCTGGAGCGCTCGCTTCAGGGCGACCGCCCGGGCCCCGGGGTCGGGGACATGGGCGCGGTCCAGGGCGTCCCCGATCTCGCGCCAGGTGGCGACGCGCATCTCGTTCCAGTCCACGAACTCGCGCTGGAGCGCCTGGTAGCCGCGGTCGCCGACCGCCGGCGGGGCCCCGGTCGCGACGATCGCGTGGACCGCGACGTCGAGCGGGGTCTCGAGCCAGCCCGGGGTGCGGCGCACCCCGTAGCGCTTCTCGAGGAGGGCGACCATCCGGTCGGCCCGGGGCCGGCGCCCGCTCACGCGTCGCCTACTTCTTCTTCTCGCTCTTGGAGGCCTTCGACGCCGGCTTCTTCTCGGCCTTGAGCACGAGCCCGGGCTTCGTGGGCGGGGCCTCCGGGGCCGGGGCGGGCTTCGGCGGCTCCGGCTTCGAGATCCCGAGGCGGCGGAGCACCGCAGCCATCTTCACCGAGGGCCGGGCGCCCTGCGAGAGCCAGTAGACGACTCGTTCGCGGTCGAGGACCATCGCCCGGGCGTCGTCCTTGACCAGAGGGTCCCAGTGGCCGAGGCGCTCGATGCAGGGCCCGTCGCGAGCCGCGCGCCGGTCGTAGGCGCCGATGCGGAAGAACGGCCGGTTGTTCCGGCCGGTCCGCGACATCCGGATCATCACCGACATGGGTGCCCTTCTCCCGGCGGAGGCTCTCCGTCCGCCCGGCCGGGGGCGGGAAGTCTACCAGGAGGCGGCGGGAATCAAAGCCCGTCACCCCTTCCCGAACTTCTTCCTCTGCCTCTGCAGCTGGAACCGCGCGAGCTTTCCCGTGAGCCCGCCGCCGGAGAGCACCTGCTTCACCTGCTGGCGCATCACCTGGAACTGTTTCAGGAGCTTCTGGACCTCGCCGATCCCGGTCGCGGAGCCCTGGGCGATCCGGCGACGGCGGCTCGCGTCCACGAGGTCGGGGTCGCGCCGCTCCTCGGGGGTCATGGACTGGATGATCGCCTTCATCTTCACGAGCGGCTTCTCGTCCACCTCCTGTCCCCCGAGCGCCGCCCCGAGGCCGGGTATCATCCCGAGGAGGTCCTTGATCGGCCCCATCTTCTGGATCTGCTGGATCTGGTTCAGGAAGTCCTCGAGTGTGAACTCGTTCCGGAGGAGCTTCTCCTGGGCGGCCAGCGCCTCCTCCTCGGAGACGACCGCCTGCGCCTTCTCGACGAGGGAGACGACGTCGCCGAGACCGAGGATCCGCGTGGCGACCCGGTCGGGGTGGAACTCCTCGAGGCCGTCCACCGTCTCGGAGACCCCGACGTAGACGACGGGGACCTTCGTGACCGACTTGATCGAGAGCGCGGCGCCCCCGCGCGCGTCGCCGTCCATCTTCGTGAGGATCGCGCCCGAGAGCCCGAGGCGGCGGTGGAACTCGGACGCGCTCGCGAGGGCGTCCTGGCCCGTCATCGCGTCGGTGACGAGGTACGTCCGGTCGGGGGGGACCCGCCGGCGGATCTCCGAGAGCTCTTCCATCAGCTCGTCGTCAATGTGGAGGCGGCCGCCCGTGTCGAGGATGACGAGGTCGCGGCCGGCCTTCGCGGCGGCGGCGACGCCGTTGGCGCAGAGGGCCGGGGCCTGGGAGCGCGGCTCGGCATGGACGGGGACCTCGATCTTGGCTCCCAGCGCCTGGAGCTGCTCGATCGCCGCGGGCCGGCGGACGTCGGCCGCGACGAGGAGGGGCCGGCGCCCCTTCTTCTGCGCGAGGCGCGCGAGCTTCGCGGCGGTGGTCGTCTTCCCCGAGCCCTGGAGCCCGACCAGCATGACGACCGCGGGGGTCTGAGTGGCCACCGGCAGCGAGTGGTCCACCGGCCCGAGCAGCGCCACCAGCTCGTCGTGGACCACCTTCACGAACTGCTGGGCCGGGGTGACGCTCTTCACCACCTCGTCGCCCACGGCGCGGACCGAGACCTTCCCGAGGAAGTCCTTCACGACCTGGTAGTGGACGTCGGCCTCGAGGAGCGCGAGCCGGACCTGGCGGAGCCCCTCCTGGATGTTCGCCTCGGTGAGCTTCCGGCCGGCGAACCCGGCGAAGACCTTCGAGAGGGCGGCGGTGAGGCCCTCGAACATCAGCCCCGATCCGACGCCCGGCTGCCCGCGTAGGGCTTCCGGACGATCCGCGCGCCGAGGGCGGCGAGGCGCTCCTCGATCCGCTCGTAGCCGCGGTCAATGTGGTCCACGCGGTTCACCTCGGTGGCCCCGCGCGCGACGAGCCCGGCGAGCAGGAGGCCGGCCGAGGCCCGGAGGTCGGTCGCCTGGACCGGGGCGCCCGAGAGGTCGAGGACGCCCTGGATCACCGCGCTCGGGCCCTCCTTCCGGATGTTCGCGCCCATGCGGTTCAGCTCGGCCACGTGCTGGAACCGGTCCGGGTAGATCCGCTCGGAGACGACGCTGATCCCCTCGGCGACGGCAAGGAGCGCCATCGCCTGCGCCTGGAGGTCGGTCGGGAACCCCGGGTAGGGGAGCGTGGCCACGTCCACGGCCCTCGGCCGGTTGCTGGCGCGGACGGCGATCGAGCCGTCGCGGACCGCCAGCTCCGCCCCGGTCGCCTGGAGGAAGTCGCGGACGGCGCCGAGGTGTTCGGCCCGGGCGCCCGTCACCTCGACCTCTCCGCGGGTGATCGCGCCGGCCACGAGGAACGTCCCCGCCTCGATGCGGTCGGGGATCACGCGGTGGCGCGCGCCGTGGAGCGAGGCGACGCCCTGGATCTCGATCCGGGGCGTGCCCCCGCCCTTCACCTTGGCCCCCATCGCGCGGAGGAAGTCGCAGAGGTCGGCGACCTCCGGTTCGCAGGCCGCGTTCTCGATCACCGTGCGACCCTCGGCGAGAGTCGCCGCCATGACGACGTTGGCGGTGCCCGTCACCGTCGAGCCCGCCGTCCCGCCGAGGTAGATCTCGGCCCCGCGGAGCCTCGGCGCCTCGGCCTCGACGTACCCCGCCTCCATCGGGATCCGGGCCCCCAGCGCCTTCAGGCCCTTCAGGTGGAGGTCTATGGGCCGGACCCCGATCGAGCAGCCCCCCGGCATCGAGACCTTGGCCCGGCCGCGCCTCGCGACGAGCGGGCCGAGGACGCAGATCGAGGCCCGCATCGCGCGGACCCGCTCGTAGGAGGCCGTGACGGGGGAGGCGTCCACGACGCGCGTCACGAGCGCCCCGTCCTTCCGGCGCTTCGCCTCGACGCCGAGCTCCCCCAGCAGCCCGATCATCGTCCGCACGTCGTAGAGGTCGGGGACGTCCTGGAGGGTGCACGGCCCGTCGGCGAGGAGGGTCGCGGCCAGGATCGGGAGCGCCGCGTTCTTCGCGCCGGAGACGGAGACCTTCCCGCGCAGCCGGACGCCGCCCTCGATGATGAAGCGGTCCAAGCGCGACTATCCTGCCAACTCGGCCCCGGCACTTCCAGGCGGGGCCCTAGGCTCTGGCTGGTAATCCGCTGCCGTCACGAGGCGCGGGAGACCCGAGCCTGGCTAGGCGCGACGACGAAGGCGTACCAACGGAGAGGTACGCCGAGGAGGAGTAACGAAGCCAGGCGACGGGGATCGCGCGCCGCAGTAGGCATGGGATTGCCAGACAGAGCCTAGCGGTCGAGCGCCCCCATGAGGCGTTTCCACTGGGCCAGCCCGCGGGGAGCGTCTGCGAGGAGGTCGCTTGTCTCCCGGTCGAGCGCCTCGAGGAGCTCCGGCGCTCTCGGGGAGCCGCTCCGGGCGATGAGGACGGCCGCCTTCGAGCGGTGGCGGGAGGGCGTCGCGATCCCCGAGCGCTCCTCCCAGCGGGCGCACTGGACCAGGAGCGCGGCCGCCGCGAGACGGTCCTCGCCCCCCGCCGACTCGTCGAGCGCGTCCGCGACGTCAGTGCGGTCCTCCCAGGTCCCGCGTTCGGCTCCGAGGGCCTCGGTCGCGTCCGCGGCGGCGAGCCGGAACCAGGCGGCGGCGCGGTCGTAGTACGGGTCGGCCAGGTCCTCGAGGAAACGCGTGATCTTGTCCAGTCGCCCCGCCAGCACCAGGGTGTCCTCCCCGGCGAGGGCCGCCTCGCGCTCGGCGGCGACCACCGCGCGCGCGACCCAGGGGTCCAGCTCGGCGTGGAGGTCCGCTGCGCCGCGGCAGGCGGGGGCGGCGAGGAGCAGGAGCAGGCTCGACGCGACGACACGGCTCATAGGGCCACCGCGAAGGAGAGGCTCGCGGTCCAGAAGGTCGGCGTGAAGGTCACGATCGAGGTCGTCTCGTCGTGCAGGCGGACCTTGCCGACCGCGGCGAGTCCGTCGAGACGCACGCGCAGGCCGAGGCCCGCCGCGCGGGGGGCGCCGGGAGCGCCGCCGCGCTTCAAGTTCACGCCGAACTCGATCCCTGCCGCGACGCACGGAAGCCAGTGCGACTCGGCGAGCTTCCTGTCGTAGGCGACCATGGGGCTGCAGCCCGGGGGGTCCACCAGGGCGCAGGCCCGGTCGCGGTAGGAGACGTCGGCGGTCAGCTCGGTCCGGGCGAGTCCGGCGGAGAGGTCCGCGCCGATCTCGATCCAGCGCGGCGCGGGACGCCAGCGGACGGCGAGGCCCTGGAGGGCGACCGAGACGGCCGCCTCGTAGGAGACGCGGTAGTTGAACCGGTGGACGAGCCCCTGCTCGTCGAGCCGCAGGTTCGGGGCGCCCGAGGGTGTGTCGAAGGCGTCCGCCGCGCGCCACCACGAGGCGCGGAGAGTGAGCCCCGCCTCCACGGTCTCCCCGAGGGACCGCAGACCCAGCAGGCGGTAGCGCAGCTCGCCTCCGCCGAGGACGGCGTCCACGTGCGTCTCGCGGACCATGGAGAACCTCGCCCGGAACCCGCGAGAGACGTCGAACCTCGGGGCGGTCCCGCCGCCGAACCCCAGCGCGATCTCGCTCGGGGCTGGCCGCCCGGCGCTCCGCGGAGGGTCCAGGTCCTCCAGGGAATAGGTCCAGCCCCAGGCCGGGTCGGCGGGGACATCCCGGGCCCGCTCCCCGGCCTCGAGGAGCGCCGCGCGGGTCGCCCGGCGCCAGTCGCGGAGCAGAGACTCGAACGGGTCGTCCGACCGGGGGGTGGGCTCCTGCGCCCTCGCCGGCGCGGCCGCGGTGACGAGGAGGAGGACGACGAGAGCGGCGCGCCCCGCGGTCAATTCCTCGCCTCGATCCGCCAGCGCGCGCGCGCCGGGGAGTTCTCGGTGCCGAGGAGGTAGAAACGGGCGCCGGCGAGGATCAGGCTCGAGACGGTGTCGTCCCCGGCCGTCGGGTTCGCGGCCAGGAAGCCTCCGGCGCCGAAGTAGGAGGCCAGGGTCCCGGTCGGGTACCGGGACTCCACCCTCCACTGCCGGTCGCCCGCCGTTCCGGGGCTCGCGTCGGCCCCGGCCACGAGGAGGTGGAAGCCGTCGGTCGCGATCGCCGTGGCCAGGTCGGCGCCGGCGCTCGGGTTGCTCGTGACGACGCCGCCGGTCCCGAACCCCGCGTCGAGGCCGCCGCTCACCGCCTGCCGCACCTCGATCCGCCACTGGAAGTCGCCCGCTCCCGCCGACTCGTCGTGACCCGCGACGTAGAGGGCCGTCCCGGCGAGGGCCATCGAGGTCGCCTCGTCCGCGCCCGCGCTCGGGTTCGCGGTCGCGGCGCCGCTCGTCCCGAAGGACGCGTCGAGCGTGCCGTTGCTCATCCGGACCTTCTCGATCCGCCACTCCCTGTCCCCGGGGGCCGTGTCGAAGCCGGCGACCAGGAGGAACGTCCCCGGCGAGCCGTCGGCCACGGCGGCGCGGGCCCCGTCGGCCCCGCTGCTCGGGTTGCTCGTGTAGACCCCGCCCGTCCCGAAGCCTGCGACGAGCGCCCCGGTCGCCGCGGTCCGCTTCTCGATCCGCCACTGGGTGTCCCCCGTCCCGGGCGACTCGTCGGTCCCGACGATGTAGAGGTCCCCGCTGTCGTGGAGGACGGCCGCCGGCTCGTCGGGGCCCGCGCTGGGGTTCACGGTGACGACGCCGCCGGTCCCGAAGGAGGGGTCGAGGGTCCCGTCCGTCGTCCGGCGCTTCTCGATCCGCCACTGCCGGTTCCCGGGGACCGAGTCGTAGCCGACCAGGACGACGGAGGAGGGACCGGCGTCGAAAGCCAGCGCGGTCACGGAGTCGGCGCCGCCGCTCGGGTTGGATGTGACGACCCCGCCCGCGCCGAAGCCGTCCGCCTTGATGCCGTCCGAGGCGGTGCGCTTCTCCAGGCGCCACTGCGAGTCCCCGGCCCCCGGGCCCTCGTCCGAGCCCGCGAGGTAGAGGCTCGCGCCGTCCGAGGCGAGCGCGGCCGCGAGGTCCGCGCGTGGGCTCGGGTCCAGGACGAATGCGCCGAACCAGCCGAAGCTCGTGTCGGCCGCGCCGGAGCGCCCGGGGAGGGGAGGCGGAGGGGACTTGACGCGTCCGCAGCAGTCATGGGCACAGCAGCCCGACGGCGCTAAGGACGCGACAAAGGCCATGAACATGAACAAGAACGCGAGGCGGCAAAGGTCCGCGAGCCAGTCGAGGCCGACCCGCGCCGGCTCGGGTTCTCGTTGACGCCGCACTCTCGCGACCCCCCTACGGGTACCGCGACTCGATCCTCCAGCGCAGGTTTCCGGAGGAGTCCTCGGTGCCGAAGAGGTATAGCGGGTCGAAGGCCGGTGGGGAGGAGCTGCGGGGGGGGGGCGGGGCGATCCAGGGGGCCGTGACGAGGATCGCCGGCAGGAAGTCCTCTCCCGGCGTCGGGTTGACCGTAAGGACCCCCGACACCCCAAACGATGTGTCGCGGGTGCCGCTCTGGTACCTCTCGACCCGCCACTGACGATCCGCCAGGGTGGCGGGGGTCGGCCCGGCCTCGGTCCCGCCCACCCAGAGCAGGCTTCCCCACACGGAGAGCGAGGTCGCGAGGTCCGCGCCCGCGGTCGGGTTCGAGACGAGGACCCCCCCGGCCCCGAACCACGGGTCGAGGGCGCCCGTCGCCAGGGTCCGCCTCTCGACCCGCCACCGGGCGTCCCCGGGCCCGGCCGACGCGTCCGAGCCCGCGAGGTAGATGCCCCAGGTGTCCACGAACATCGCCGGAAGCTCGTCGGCGCCCGCGCTGGGGTTCGCAAGGATCACGCCTCCCACCCCGAACGTCCCGTCGAGCGCGCCGTCCCCGAGGCCCCGGCGCTCGAGCCGCCACTCCCGGTCGCCCGGCATGTCGTCGGTGCCTGCGACGAGGAACGTCCCCGTCGTCCCTCCGGGGGAGACCGCGCGCGGCACGTCCGCCCCGGCGCTCGGGTTGCCCGTCACCACGCCCCCCCAGCCGAACCCCGCCGCCAGGGCGCCCGTCGTGGCGCTCCTCTTCTCGATGCGCCACTGCGAGTCGCCGAGCCCGGGCGACTCGTCGAACCCCACCACGTAGAGGTCCCCGCCCACGGAGAGGACGCCCGTGGGCTCGTCGGCGCCCGGGCTCGGGTTCGAGACCACGACGCCGCCGGTCCCGAACGCCGTGTCGAGCGTGCCGTCGCAGTGCCGGCGCTTCTCGATCCGCCACTGCCGGTCCCCGGGAGACGTGTCGTAGCCCACGACGAACACGAACGTGCCGGTCCCCGATTCGAGCGCGAGCGCCGTGACGGAGTCGGGACCCGGTCCTGGGTTGGTCGTGACGACTCCCGCCGTCCCGAAGCCCTCGTCCTTGATGCCGTCCGTGGAGGAGCGCTTCTCGAGCCGCCACTCCGCGTCGCCGGGCCCGGTGGCCTCGTCGGAACCGCCGAGGTACAGGAACTGCCCGTCGAAGACCATCGCGGCCGCCACGTCGGCCCCCGGGCTCGGGTCCATGATGAAGGCCCCGAACCAGCCGAACGTAATCTCGGGCTCCCCCGCAGGGGGCGCGGGGTCCGGCGGTCGCGGGATGGGATTGATGCAGCCGAACGAGAGCCAAGCCGCGAGGAGGGCCGCGCCCGCGGTGCCGAAGAGGCCCCTGGCGACCCTGCGGACCCACCCGCTCACGCGGTCCCAGCGGCCCCCGTCTCCCCGGTTCCCCGAGATCCCACGCATGGCATCCGACTCTGCCGCAAACCGCTGGCCGAACAAGTGCGCTCGGGAGGTTCGATGCGGGATTGACGGAAGCCGCCCCTCATCAATCGGTTGTGAATCGGGATGAGGCTCGAGCGCGGCGGACGTTGGGCCTCGGATTGGCAGGGCTGAAGTCGGCCCTGACTTCCGAGTTGGCGGTCGGGAGTGGGGCGGGAGCTACCGCCGGACCTCGACAACGCGTGGGATCCCCGCGAGGTCCGGGTGGACCGCGACGAAGCCGAGCCCCGCCGCCTCGATCGCGGCTCGCGCGGCCGACTCCTGCCCCGCGCCGATCTCGAGGAGGGCTGCGCCGCCCGAGGCGAGGAGGACGGGGAGGTCCCGGAGCAGGTTCCGGACGAAGCCGAGTCCGTCCTCCTCGGTCCCGAACACCGCGACCTCCGGCTCGCGGCGCACCTCGGGCGGGAGCGAGGCCGCGTCGCGGCGGGCCACGTAGGGGAGGTTCGCGCAGAGGAGCGCGACCCGCCCGGCGGCGCCCGCGCGGCGCAGGGGTCCCCCGAGGTCCCCGACGAGCACCTCGACCCGGTCCGCCACGCCGCACCGCGCGGCGTTCCGGCGCGCGACCTCGACCGCGGCGGGCGAGACGTCCGTGGCCAGGACGCGCACCCCCGGCGCGTTCGCGGCGACCGCGCAGGCGATGGCGCCGGACCCGGTCCCCACGTCGGCGACCGTAATGGGGTCAGACCCCATTTCTCCCCTCGCCGCGTCGAGTTTCAGGAGGGCCAGCGCCCTCCCCACGAGGATCTCCGTCTCCGGCCTCGGCGCGAGGACGTCCTCCGTCACCTCGAGCGCGAGGCCGTAGAACTCGCGCTCCCCGACCACGTGCGCGAAGGACCAGCCGTCGCACCGGCGGGCGACGAACGCCTCGCCCCGCGTCACGACTCCCGGCGGGAGGGCGCCCGTCTCTCCGAGCGCGGCCGCCCGCGGGACGCCCAGCGCCTTCGCCAGGAGACCGTCGGCCTCCCTCGCCGGGTCCGGCACCCCCGCGGCCCGGAGGCGGGCGGCGGCGGCCTTCCGGAACTCCCGGGCGGTCACGACTTCGCGGCCTTCGCCCCCGGGCCGCCCCCCACGAGCCCGCCCGTCACCTCGCGGAGCCTCCGGCGCTTCTCGAGATCCCTCAGCGCGTCGTGGATCGGCGTGAGCTCCCCCGCGAGCACCCGCTCGAGGCCGAAGTTCTTCCCGACCCCCCCGTCCTCCTCCCCGCCCCCCTCGCCCGCGAGGCGGTGGTCGGTCACGCGGCTCTGGGGGAAGTTGTACGTGCGGATCCTCTCGTGGCGCCCGCCGGAGCCGGCCTGGGTCTTCCGCGCGAGGTTCCTCTCCGCGGCCTTCCTCTCGGTCTCGAGCTCGAGCAGCTTGCTCCGGAGGATCCTGAGCGCCCGGTCCTTGTTCTGGTGCTGGGAGCGCTGCTCCTGGCAGTGGACGAAAAGCCCCGTCGGCTTGTGCGTCACCTGGACCGCCGAGGCGGTCTTGTTCACGTGCTGGCCCCCGGGGCCGCCCGCACGCACGGCCTCGATGATCAGGTCCTCGGTCCGGAGGACGACGTCCACCTCCTCGGCCTGCGCGAGAACGGCGACCGTGCAGGCCGAGGAGTGGATCCGGCCCTGCGTCTCGGTCGAGGGGACGCGCTGCACCCGGTGGCCCCCGCCCTCGAACCGGAACGAGTCGTACACGCGGTCGCCGGAGACCTGGAAGACGACCTCGCGGATCCCGCCCAGCTCGGTCGAGGACGAGTCGTAGACCTCGACCGTCCAGCCGCGCTTCGCCGCGAAGTTCCGGTAGACCTGATAGAGGTCGCGGGCCCAGAGGGCCGCCTCGTCCCCTCCCTCACCCGCGCGGATCTCCACGATGACGTCGCGGGCGAACGACTCGTCCTCGGTCGCGAGCTTCTCGAGGAGCTTCTCGGTCAGCCGCTCGACGGCCGCCGTCTCCTCGCGGGCGGTCTCGGTCGCGAGCGCGCGCATCTCGGCGTCGGTGGCCGGGTCGGCCGCGAGCTTCTCCGCATCCTCCTGCTCCTTGCGGTGGGCCTTGAGCTCGCGGTAGAGCTCGACGACGGGTCGCTTCGCCCCGTACTCGCGGACGATCGCGCCCCTCCGCGAGGGCTCGACGGAGGGGTCGCTCATGAGACGCTCCAGCTCCTCGAAACGGTGCTCCGTCTCGGGGAGCGAGTCGAGCAGTCCCCCGCGGACCGGGGGCTCGGTCCGTCCGGCCACGGGGCCCCCCTACTTCGCGGCCTGAGGAGCCTTCGCGGCCTTGGCGGCGCCGGCGGCGGCCTTCGCCGTCTCGGCCACGTTCCAGCCGTACTTCTTCTGGAACTTCTCGATCCGGCCCGCCGTGTCCACGAACTTCTGGCGCCCCGTGTAGAAGGGGTGGCACTTGGAGCAGATCTCGACCCCGATATGCTCCTTGGTGGAGCGGGTCGTGAATTTCTCGCCGCACCCGCAGGTGACGGTGGCCGTCCGATACCGGGGATGGATGCCGCTCTTCACGGGGCGGGGAGTGTAAGGATGGCGCCCTGGCGACGCAACCCTGCATCACCTCGCGGCCGTCGCGGGCGGGGACGGCGCGGGCGTCCGCGGGAGCGCCGGGGGGGCGGGGGCGCGCGGGAGTCCCGCCGGCTCGACCCGCACCGCCTGGCCGGGAGGGTCCCCCTCGCAGAGGACCTCGGCCCAGACGAGACGGCCGTGGAGGGGGAACTCGCGGATGAGGAACCGGCCGAGCTCGCGCGCCTGCTCCTGGGGCGGCGGGGACGCGGGACCGGGGTGGGGCCGGAGGACGGCCTTGAGGGCGCGCCCCTCGAGGCCCTCCACCCAGCCGAGGCTCAGGAGCCTCTCCCCGTACGGGACCCGGGCCGCCTCCCGGAGGACGACCAGGGGCCGGACGTTGGGGTTGGTCTCGATCAGCTGCGCCGCGAGGACCGCGAGGAGGATCGCCGCCCCCGCGCCGAAGAGCATGATGACGAGGGTCCCGCGCCTCATCGCTCAGCCCTCCGCCTCCACTCGGCCGCCTC
The DNA here is from genome assembly GCA_022614695.1 of Planctomycetales bacterium. Classification (GTDB taxonomy): domain Bacteria; phylum Planctomycetota; class JAKEIC01; order JAKEIC01; family JAKEIC01; genus JAKEIC01. The sequence goes on from JAKEIC010000068.1 coordinate 15,776, forward strand.
GGGTGGAAGCTCGATCCGGTCCCCGGCGCGGAGGCCGTGCTTCCCGAACCAGCCCTGCTCCATCTCGAGGACGTAGGGGACCGGCTCGGGCGAAGGGTAGCTCGGGGGATCGGTCCCCTCCGGAACGAGCCACGCCGGGGCCATGTCCACGAGCGCCGCGATCCGGCCGTCGCCGGCGGTGTAGGCGGCCGTGAGGGACAGGCAGCAGTTCTTCATCCAGAACCCGTGGGGGCCGGCCTCGGGGTAGACGAAGAGCATCCCCGTGTCCGCGGGGAGGGAGTTCCGGAACATCAGCCCGCGCTCGCGGTCGTCGCGCGTGAGCGCCAGCTCGACCGCGACCGGGACCCCGCCGACGCGGAGGGTCGCCCGGGGAAGGGACGGGAACGAGAGGTCCTCGGCGCCCTCGCCGAGGGGGGCCGGGATCTCGGCCCGCGCCCCCTCTCCCGCGCCGTGCCGCGCGAGCCAGCCCGAGGGGAGGGCCAGGGCGTAGCGCGCCGGCGCCGGCGACTTCGCGAGCGGGGCGTCGGCGTCGCGGACCCCTTCCCCGGGCGGGAGGCTCGCCCCCCCGAGCCCCTCCCCTCCGGCCCCGAGGAAGGCGAGGTCGGCCGCGACGCGGTGGCCCGACGCGCGGACCGCCACCCAGAGGGGCCGGGGCCAGACGTAGAGGAGCCCCTCGTCCTCCCCGAGCCGGTCGCGGCCGCGGAGCCCCCGGGCCCGCGCCGCCTCGGTGCGCGCCACCGTGACGGCGATCTCGCGGCCCGCCAGGCGCACCCGCGCTCCGGCCGCGGGCGCGGGACCGCCCGGCCCCGGCCCGCACGAGCACGCGGCGAGCAGGAGCCCGAGGAACGGCCGCAGCGCCGTCCCCCGCATCGTCAGCGCCCGGCCTCGGCCGGGGGCGCGGCCGCCGTCGGGTGGCGGTGGTCCAGGTCCTCGTCGGCGAGGCAGCCCGGGCAGAAGCGGGTCTCCCCGCAACGGTGTCCCGCGATCGCGGCCTCGCGCCCGCACGCGGCGCAGAACCGGCTCACCCGGCAGGCGTGCCCGGCGGCCGCCTCGCGCCCGCACCCGGCGCACGGCTTCGAGACGCCGCAGCGGTGGTCGGCGCCGACCGAGGCCCCGCACGTCGGGCACCCGGCCCGGGCCGCCGGCGCCTCGCGCGCGATCCGGAGAGGCTCGCCCGGGGCGGGGGGCGGGGGGGCCGGAGCGCGGTCCCCGCAGCCGGCGGCCCCGACGAGGAGCAGGAGGCGGGCCGGGATGCGTCCGGTCACGATCGGCGGACGATAGCGCCGCCCGCGAGCGCTCACAAGCCCGTCGAGGGCGGCGCCGATCCCGACGCCTGCCCCGACCCCTGGCGCGCCCGCCCCGCCCTCTCGAGCACGGCGACGATCGTGAGCACGGCGACGATCTGGAGCGCGAGGAGCAGCGCGCCCACCGTCCGGACCTTGTAGAGGAACATCGCCGAGAGGCCCGAGACCAGCGTGAGGAGGAGGATCACGAGCAGCGCGCCGCGGGCGGAGAGGCCGAGTGCCATGAGGCGGTGGGCGAAGTGGTTCCGGTCGCCGACGAAGAGGGGCTTCCGGCTCCGGAGGCGGATCAGGATCACGCTCGCCGTGTCGTAGAGCGGCACGGTGAGGACGAGGAGCGGGACGAGGATCGCGTAGAGCGGGTAGTGGGTCGTGTAGAACGTGAAGATCACCGAGGAGACCGCGAGCCAGAAGCCGATCACGGTCGAGCCGGCGTCGCCGAGGAAGATGCTGGCGGGCGGGAAGTTCCACCGGAGGAATCCCAGGCACGCGCCCACGAGCGCGAGCAGCAGGCAGCCGACGAAGTACTGGTGCGAGAAGAACGCGATCCCGGCGAGGACGGACCCCGTCACCACGGCGATGCCGGCGCACTGGCCGTCCGAGTTGTCGAGCAGGTTGAAGGAGTTCGTCACCCCGACGATCCAGAGGACCGTCACCGCGATCCCGAGCGCTTCCCCCGCGACCCCGAGGCCGCCGAGGAAGAGCTCGGCCCGGATCCCGCAGAGCGCGAGGGCGAGCGCCACGGCCGCCTGGACACCGAATCGGACGCGGACCGAGAGCCCCCGCAAGTCGTCGAGGAGCCCGAGGAGGAGGAGCGCGAGCCCGCCCCCGAGCACGAGGGCGAGTTGCACGGAGACGTGCCGGACCCCCGGGAAGTGGACCCGCACCGACTCCGGGACCCAGGCGGGGAGCGCCTCCGGAGGAAGCCAGGTCACGGCGACGCCCCCGGCGATCGTGAGCGCGACCGAGAGGCCGACGGCGAGGCCGCCCCCGAGCGGCGTCGGAGCCTGGTGGATCTTGCGCTCGCCCGGCTCGTCCACGAGCCCCCATCGGGGGGCGAGCCTCCGCACGGTCCCCGTCAGGAGGAGCGCGAGGAGCGCCGCCACGGCACACGCGACGAGCCCGACGACGATCATCCGACGAGCTCCCGATAGACCTCGAGGTAGGCCCGCGTGACGGCTTCCTCGGAGTGGCGCGCGCGGGTCCCCTCCCGCCCGCGGCGGGCACGAGACTCCGCCTCCCCACGGTGATCGAGGAGCCACGAGATCCGGTCGGCGAGGGCGGCAGGGTCGCCGGGCTCCACGAGGGACCCATTCTCCCCATCCCGCACGATCCCCGGCACCCCCCCGACCCTCGTCGCGAGGACGGGGACCCCGGCCGCGAGCGCCTCGAGGACGGCGATCCCCTGCGACTCGTACCGCGAGGACAGGACGAAGAGGTCGAGCGCCGGCAGGAGACTCGGCACGTCGTCGCGGAGGCCCGCGAAGCGGATCCTCGGCGCGGCGGGAATCGCCGCCGCGCGCGCACGGAGGTCCGCCTCGGAGGGGCCGCCGCCCACGATCACGAGCCACGCGCCGCGGGAGTCGGGGAGCCGCGCGAACGCGTCGAGGAGCACGTCGTGACCCTTCTCCGGCACGAGCCGACCCACGGTCCCGATGGCGGGCACCCCGTCGGGGAGTCCGAGGCGCCTCCGCGCCGACTCCCGGTCCCGCTGGGGATCGGCGGCGAAGAAGGCGGGCGCGACGGCATTGGGCACGATCCGGTAGCGGTCGGCGCGCGCGAGCCCGGCCGCCACCTGCTGGTCGCGGTCCTCCTCCGAGAGGGCCGTGACCCGGTCCGAGCAGCGGCTCGCGATCCGGCGGAGGCGGAGCAGGAGCGGCCGGAGGCCCGGACGGTCGGAGACGCCGCGGATGCCGGCCCCCGCGGCGAAGACGTTGCCGTGCGGGGTGTACACGACGCGGGCTCCGCAGAGCCGGCCGGCCACGGCGCCGACGAAGCCGGCCTTCGACGTGTGGACGTGGACCACGTCGGGGGCGTAGGCGGAGATCTCCGTCACGAGGCCGACGAGCGCGAGGACGTCGCGGACCGGCGCCGGGTCGCGGACGAGCTCGGGCAGGATCCGGACGTCGAGCCCGTCGGCGCGCACCTCCGGGAGGAGCGTGCCTTCCGGCCCCTCCTCCGGCCCCGTGATCAGCCGCACCTCGCAGCCCTCCTCGGCGAGCCGGCGAGCGAGGGTCACGACGGTGCGCTGGGCCCCGCCCCGGATGAGACGGGTGATCACCTGGAGGATCCGGAGCCGGGGGATCACGCCGGCCGCCCCTTCCCCTCGGCGACGGCGGACTCCACGACCTCGACGAGGGCGGCCGCCGCCCGGTCCCACGTGAACCGCTCGCGCGCGTAGGCGGCGCAGCGCGGGCGGAGCGTCGCGAGGGCCTCGGGACGCGCGATCCACGGCCGCAGGCCCGAGGTCAGCGCGGACGGCCCCGTGCCCGGCGCCAGGAGTCCGGGATCCAGGTCCGCGAGGATCTCCGGCAGCCCCCCGACCGGCGTGGCGAGCGTCGGCGTCCCGCACGCGAGCGCCTCGACGGCCGCGAGCCCGAAACCCTCGAGTTCGCGCGTGGGAACGACGGCGAGATCGGCCGCCCCGTACCAGCGGGGGAGGTCCGCCTCCGGGACGGCCCCGAGGAGGCGGGCCGCGTCCCCGAGGCCGAGCGAGGACGCGGCGGCCGCGAGCGACTCCCGGAGCGGGCCGTCCCCGGCCACGGCGACCTGGAGCCCCGGGAACTCGCCCCGGAGGGCGGCGACGGCCCGGAGGAGGTCCTCGATCCCGGTCCGCGGGATGAGCCGGCGGACGGCCACGAGGAGCGTCGCGCCGGACGGGACTCCCAGCTCCCGCCGGAGAGCCTCCCGGTCGGCCGGGGGAGCGAAGCGGACCGGGTCGGCCCCGCCCGGGATCACGCGGATCCGGTCGGCCGGGATCCCGTGGCGCGAGGCGCACTCGCCGGCCATCGCGCGCGAGAGGGTCACCACGCGCGACGCTCCCCTCACGACGGCGCGCTCGACGCGGGAGCGGACCGCCCGACCGAGCGCCGCCCGGAGTCCCCGGCGACCCTCCGCCGCGATCTCGGCGGGCCAGGGCGAGTGGAAGACGTAGACCGAGGGGACGCCGACCCGGGACGCCGCGCGCAGGGCCGGGCCCGCCGAGAGCGGCTGGTGGAGCCAGGTCGCCGCGGCCCGCGACTCCCGGACCGCACCCTCCACGAGGCGGCCGATCTCGCGGAGGAACGGCCGCAGCTCGCGGAACCCCGACTCGCGGCCGCGCCAGCGGGCCCTCCGGACGACGATCCGCTCGCGCGTCTCCTCCCCCGCGTCGTCGCCCCCTCCCACGATCGTCGTCTCGTGCCCGAGGCGGCGGAGCGCCCGCGCCGTCTCCCAGAGGACCCGGGTCGCTCCCCCCATGCGGCCCAGATCGAAGGTGTCGGTCACGGCGACGAACCGCATCGGGAGCGAGATTCTATCCCGTAGAATCCGGGCCCATGGTGGAGCCGGAGGGGCCCGTGGCGAGCGGAGAGCCCGATCTCTCCCGGGAGCCCGCGGGCGAGCCGGGTCCGCAGAGGCGGGAGGCTATCGCCCGATACGCGCTCCCGGGCCTGCTCCTGCTCATCATCGCGTACGGGTTCCTCGGGATCGAGGATCTGCCCGTCGAGTGGAAGATTTTCTCCGCGGTCGCCTCGGGCCTCATCTTCTACCTCCTCACCTTCGCCGACGTCCGGATCGGGCTGGGACTCACCGTCGTGGCGCTCGCGATCTCGCCCGAGTTCCCCGTCACGGTCGGGGGGCGCACGATTGACCTGCGGCTCGAGGACTTCCTCGTTCCGATCGTTTTCCTCGCATGGCTGGGGCAGGGGGCCGCCCACCATCGGCCGGTGCGGGGATCGCCCCTCATCGCGCCCGCCCTCGCCTTGCTCGGGATCCTCGGCCTCGCGACCCTGAACGCCCTCACCCTCGGGACCGCGAAGCCGACCGAGGCCTTCTTCCACTACCTGCGGCTGGCGAGCTACTTCCTGATCTTCCTGGTCGTTCTCAACTCGGTGACCAGCGCGCGGGATCTCAAGGCCTTCGTCGTGATCCTGCTCTCGGCCTGCGCCGTGGTGGCCGCGTTCGGCAGTTACCAGATCCTCGCGGATCCGTCCGCGCGCACGTCCGGCCCCCCGGGAGAGACACCGAACATCTTCGGGGGCTACCTCCTCTTCCACGTCCTGCTCGCGCTCGGCCTGCTGGTGAGCGTCATCACCACCGGGGCGCGCGCCCTCCTCGTGGGCCTCATCGTGCTCGTCACGCTCCCGCTCCTCTACAGCCAGTCCCGGGGCTCGTACGTGGCGCTCGTGGCGGGGGTCCTCGTGCTCGGGCTCCTGCGGTCCCCCCGGCTGGTCGTGGTGCTCGTCCTCGCCCTGGCGGTGCTCCCGTTCGTGGTCCCGGAGACGATCCGGGACCGGATGCAGACCACGGCCGAGGTGTTCGGCACCCGCCCCCCGTCCTCGTGGACCGCGCGGACGGGGGCGTGGCAATACGAGATGAGGGAGGTCGCCAAGGCCCCGATCCTCGGGGAAGGGGTCGGGACCCTGATGATGGGCGACATAGACAACGAGTACATCCTGAAGGCGCGGGAGGGCGGCATCCTCGGCCTCGTCGCGTTCCTCTGGCTCCTGGGCCGACTCCTGCGCCTGGGCTACGGCCTCTCGCTTCGCACCCGGGACCCGGTGCTCGCCGGCCTCGCGCTGGGTCACTTCTCGGGGACCGTGGGCCTCGCCGTCCATGCGATGGCCGCGACGAGCTTCACCACCACCCGTACGATGGAGCCCTTCTGGCTCGCGACGGGGCTCCTCGCGTCGCTCGAGCACCGGGTGCTGGCCGAGGAGGCCACGGACGCCTCGGCCGTGCCCCGCGCCGCAGAGGCCTCGGCCGCTCCGGCGTGATGGCATCCGTGGGCCCGCCCGCCAGCTCCGCCGTCGTGGTGGCAGGCGGGGTCGCCGCGCTCGCCCTCGCGCGCGGGGTGGGACGATGGGCCGCCCGCCCGGGAGATCTCGAGGACCCGGTCGTCGAGGCGGTGGTCGGCGTGCTCCTGGGGCTCGCCTTGCTCGCAGCCGCGACGGGAGCGCTCCTCGCGACGGGGCTCATCGGGACTCCAGTCACGTGGGTCGCCTTCGGGACCTGGGGCCTGCTCGGCCTCGCAGGTCTCCTGCGGCTCCGCCATGGCTCGCCCCGGCCCGGGGTTCCGCAGTCACCCTCTCCGGCCCGGCGGGTTGCCTTGGGGGCCGGGGGCGCCGCGATGGCGATCGCCATCCTCGGCGCCTGCGCGCCGGCCACGGGATGGGACGCGACGACGTACCAGTTCGCGATCCCCGCCTACTGGCTGCGCGCGGGGGGGATGCCCGCTCGTCTCGACTGGCTCTATTACTACTACCCGCCCTACCTCGGGTTCCTGAACGCGGCCGGCCTCCTCCTCGGGGGCACGACCGGGGCGGCCCTGGTCGGAGTCTTCTGCTACGCGGCGACGGGTGCGCTCCTGTGGCGGTGGGCGGCCCTCGCCGGCTCGCCGGCGGCGGGTCCGCTGGCCGCCCTGGGTTTCTTCGCCTGCTTCTCGGTCGGATTCCAGGCCGACGCGGGGATCGCGGAACCCCCCCTGCTCGCCTTCGGCACGGCGGCCATGCTCCTCCTGGTGCGAGCGCGCGAAGCCGGCGACTCGCGCGCGCTGACGCTGGCGGCCCTCCTCTCCGGGTTCGCCCTCGGCGCGAAGCCGACCGCGCTCGGACTCCTGATCCCGTGGGCGGCGCTCGCGCTTCGCCCCGGTCCGCTGCCCCGGAGGCGGGTCGCCCTCGCGGCGGCGCTCGCGGCGGGGCTCGCCGCTCCCGCCTACCTTCGGGCCGTTCTCGCGACGGGCAACCCCCTCTGGCCGTCGTTCGCAGGCCTCCTCCCGGCGCCGTTCGCGGCTCCTCCCCGCCCGCCTCCGCTCCTGACCGAGCCCGTCGCGGCGCTCGGCGAGGCGCTCTGGCACTTCGGCGCGGGCTACGGAGGCGTCGCGCTGGCGCTCCTCGCCGCGGTGGCCAGACCGGGCGCCCTCGCTCGGACCGCGCTTCCGGGCGCGGCCGCGTTCGTCGTCGCGACCGTGGCCGGGATCTCGCTCGCCTACACCTCATCCCCCGACAACGTGCCCCGGCTCGTCTCCTTGGCGTTCCCGCCGCTCCTCGTCGCCGGCGCGGCGAGCGCCGTCGAGCTCGCGGAGCGGCGCGCCTGGCTGCGATGGCTCGGCGTGCTCGCCCTGGGCGGCGGGCTCCTCCTCTCGCAGGGACTGCTCGGCATCCGCGCGGCGCGCAAGCTCCCCGTCGTCCTCGGCCTCACGGGCCGCGACGAATACCTCGCGGACCGCATCAGCACCTACCCCCTCGTCCGCCACGTGAACCGGATCGCGGAAGCGCCCGGCCGGCCTCTACGGGTCCTCCTCACGGACGGCCGATCGCTCTACCTCGAGCGCGAGTTCGTCTACGCGGCCGAGCACCACGCCTGGGTGGACTGGCGTGCCCTCGATACGCCGGAGAAGCTGCGGAGACGCCTCGCGGAACTCGGTGTGACGCACCTGATCGCGAGCCCGCTCGGCGGCGGCTCCCTCCTGGCGAGGGCTCGCGCCGACCCGGAGTACCTGGATCCACGTCACTTCCGGTTGCTCCTGCGGCACACGGGCGCCTCGCGCGAGGGCCACTTGCCGGCGGAGCTGTACGAGTTTGCGCCCTAAGCCCGCCGGGAGAGGCGAAGGGCGAGGAGCGCCGCCGCGAGCCAGGCGAGGAGGGGGCGTCCCGAGAGGGGCGCGGCGGGGGCCGGCCGCGGGCCCGGGGTGCCCTCGCGGTGTCCGCTCCCGGCGGCGCGCAGGTCGGACTCCGCACGATCCAGGGAAGCGACGCGGGGAGTCGTCCCGGCGGTCCGGGCGACGAGCCGGCGGACGAGCCGTCCCCAGAAGACCGGGTAGGCGGGGGCGAGCTGCCAGCCGCCGGCCGCGGGGAGACCGACCACGGCGAGAGGACCCTCGCGGCGCGGGAACACGAACGCGACGGCCCCGCGCCCGCCGGCTCGGAGGAGGACCTCGGCCCCGGCCGGGGGGCTCGGGCTCGCTCCGGTCGCCGCCGGCGCCGCGGCGGGGAGCCCGGTCGCCCGCAGTGCGGCCTCCCAGGGGCCGGCCGCGGCGACCGGGGCGCCCGACCCGACGGTCCAGTCTAGGCCCGGCGGCGCCCCGACGGGGTCCACGAGGAGCGTGGGCCCGTCGGGGAGTGTCGGCGGGACCTCGCGGTGGAAGACATGGAGGGCGGCGTCGGCCGGGGCGCCGGCCGCAAACTCGGTCGCCGGCCCGAGAGCGGCGCGAAGGGCCCGCCGCAGCGCCGGCGCGTCCGGCCCGTTCCAGACGACCGGCCCGGTCCTCCCGTCGCCGACGGGCGCGCGCAGCCGGTCGTCCACGTCGAGCGCGCCCCCCGGCGAGACGATCGCGACGATGGCATGGGCCCCGGCGGCCCCTGGGATCTCGAGTGTGACGCCCACCTCCTCGCCGGGCCCGCACCGCAATGCCCGATCCGTCCCGGGGCCCTCCGGGTCGGCGACGCGGACCGAGAGGCGGAGGTCGGCCGCGGCTTCCGAGAGGTTCGCCACCGCGGCGAAGACCCGGAGCGCGCCGTCCGCCCTCTCGGCCCGGAGCGCCGTCACGGCCGCGTTCGGGAGCGGGACTCCCGCGGCGAGGACCTCCGTCGGGTCTCCTGCGGCGAGTGCGGGGAGCCTGTCCGTCACGAGGAGCACGGTCCGATCGTCCCTGGACGGGAGACGCGCGGCGAGGAGATCTCCGCTCGACGCGGCGGGACCGGCGGTCCGAGCGGCCCGGAGGACCTCGAGCGGAGGTCCCTCCACGACGCCGCCGGGGATGCCGGGGACCGCCACGAGCGTGACGCGCGCGCCGGGGGGAACGCCGCCGAGCCTGGCCTCGAGGGCGGAGAGGGCCCGGTCCCAGGCCGTGCGCCCGTCGGGGGCGCGGGCGGCCATGCTGGCCGTCCGGTCGAGGACGACGACGAGGCGGGTCTCCCCGGCCTCGGCGCGAGGGGAGGCCGGATCGCCGAGTGCGAGGGCCGCGGCCGCGAGCGCGGCCGCCTCGAGAGCGAGGTCGGCCGGCGGCGGCAGCCGCGAGCCCCGTTCCGCCGGGCGCCCGGCCGCGGCCCTGCGCCAGAGGAGGAGCGAGCCCGCGATCCGCGCCCGCCGCCGGGCCCCGGCGAGCCTGAGGAGCAGGAGGGCGGGGACGGCGAGCAGCGCCAGGAGACCCTCGGGCGCGAGGAAGGTCACTACCGCACCACCGGGGGCCGGACCACGCGCCCGACGATCGCCTCGACCGGCTCCGAGTCGTCCGCCGCGACGAAGCGGCCGCCCGCGGCTACGACCGCCCGTCGCCAGCGCTCGCGGTGGGCGGTGAGGGCCTCGGCGTAGCGCGCCTGCAGGGCCTCGTCCGCGAGGCAGGGAAGCCTCTCCCCGGTCTCGGAGTCGGCCAGCTCGATCGCGCCGTCCCCTCCGGGCCGCGCCTCGCCCGCGGCGAGGAGCTGCACGACGATCGGCTCGCCAGCACCTGGGGGCGCCGCGAGCGCGGCGCGGGGATCGGCCGGATCCAGGAGATCCGATACGAGCGCGACCGCCTCGGGCCCCCGCCTCGGGCCCCGGAGCGAAGAGGCGAGGTCCCCGGGGCCGCCCGGCTCGAGCGCCGCGAGGGCCCGCAGCAGCCCGGGGATCGCGCCCTCCGACCCGGCCTCGGCGAGCGTCCGGCAACCTCCCTTCCGGGCCTCGGCGGCCTCGGCGGTGCCGCCGGCGAAGACCGCCAGGGCGGCGAGCGCGGCGGCGACCTCGCGGGCGCGATCCCACTTCGCACGGCCCTCGGCCCCCATCGAGGCCGACGCGTCGAGGAGGACCCGGAGCCGCGGCACCTCCTCCCGGGCGAACTCCTTCACCGCGAGCCGGCCGAGTCGCGCGTAGGCGTTCCAGTCCACGCGGCGCGGGTCGTCCCCGGGCGCGTACGCCCGGTGCGCGACGAACTCGAGGACGCCGCCGAGGCGCCGGGTCGTGCGCCCGCCCGAAGGCGCCCCGCCGGAGGCGCGACGGAGGGGGAGGCGCATCCGCCCGAGCCGCGCGAGGAAGTCCGGCGCGAGGAGTCCCGGGCCGTCGCTCATCTCCCCGCCTCCCGGAGCCAGGCCTCGAGCACGCAGAGCGCCCAGAGGCGGTGGGAGTGGTCGTCCCCTCCCGACCGGTCCGCCTCGAGGAGGGCGGAGACGGCCTCCCGGCGCACGAGCCGGTAGAGTCGCGCATCTCCGGGCTCGAGCAGGCCGAGCGGGCCGCCCGGCTGCCGGAGCCAGTCCGGGAGAGGCACCGAGAGGCCGCGCTTGCGGTCCTCGAGCGCTTCCGGCGGCACCCGCCCACGCGCCGCCGCCCGCAGCACGACCTTGCGGAGCCCCCCGGGCGAGACCTTGTGGTGGAACGGGATCCGCTGGGCCCGCTCCACCAGCCGCCAGTCGAGGAAGGGGGAGCGCACCTCGAGCGAGTGGGCCATGCTCATCCGGTCCACCTTGGTCAGGATGTCCTCCGGGAGGAAGACCTCCGTGTCGGCGCGCAGGAGCCTCGCCCCGATCTCCCCGCGCCCGCCCTCCACGCGGCGCGCCACCGACTCGACGAAGTCCTCGGGGTCCCCGGCCCGGGCCTCCGCCAGGAAATCGGGTCGGAGGAGCCACTCCCGGGCCTCGGGGCCGAAGGCGCTCGTCTTGCGTGCATAGGCGCGCCCGGGGGGCTCGGAGAGGTAGGCGAGGAGGCGCCCCAGGGGGTCCCGCCGGGTCGGGTCGGGCCCCCGCGGGCGCAGGAGGGCCCGGGCAGCGCGTGCGGCCGCGCGGGGCACGAACCGCGTGCGCCTCCGCAGTCGCTCGTCGTCCCGCAGCCAGGTGTAGCCGCCGAAGACTTCATCGGCCCCGTCGCCCGAGAGAGACACGGTGACGTCCCGCCGCGCGTGAGCGCAGAGCGGCCCCGTCGCCAGCGCCGACGAGTCGGCGAAGGGCTCGTCGAACGCCCGGGCCACGAGGCCCGGGGCGTCGTCCGGGGGCTTCGTGAGGGGACACTCGTGATGCTCCGTGCCGAAGTGCCGCGCCGCGGCCCGGGCGTAGGACGACTCGTCGTAGGGCCCCGCGCCCGGGAACCCGATCGAGTGGGTGTGGATCGCTCCGGGCCGGTGCTCGCGCAGCGCCGCGGTCACGAGCGAGGAGTCGAGCCCGCCCGAGAGGAGCACGCCGAGCGGCACGTCCGAGACGAGGCGCAGACGCGTGGCGTCGGAGAGGAGCGCCCAGACCTCCTCCCCCCACTCGTCGAGGGTCGGCCGCGGATCGGGGTCCGGCTCGGGGAGTCGCCACCAGCGCTCCAGGCGGATTCCGGAGGCCGTCACCTCCGCCCGGTGGCCCGGCGGGAGCTTGCGGATCCCGCGGAACGCCGTGGCCGGAGCCGGGACGTAGAGCGCCGCGAGGTAGGCCTCGATCCCGGCCGGGTCGAGCGCCGGCCGAGCGGGCAGCCCCGCGAGGACCGCCTTGATCTCCGACCCGAAGAGGATCGCCTCCGGCCCCTCGGAGTAGACGAGCGGCTTCACGCCGAGCCGGTCCCGCACCAGGTGGAGGACCCCGCGCGACCCGTCCCAGAGCGCGAAGGCGAACATGCCGTTCAGCCGGTCGAGGAAGGAGATCCCGTGCTCCTCGTAGAGGTGCACGAGGACCTCGGTGTCGGAGCGCGACCGGAAGCGGTGCCGAGCCTCGAGCCCGGCGCGCAGCTCCGCGAAGTTGTAGATCTCCCCGTTGAAGGCGACCCAGACGGTCTCGTCCTCGTTCGCGAGCGGCTGGCTTCCCGTGACGAGGTCTATCACCTGGAGGCGCGCCGTGGCGATCCCGGCGGGGCCGAACTCCCGGACCCGCGTCTCGTCCGGGCCCCGGTGGCGGAGCGTCGCCACCATCCGCGCGAGCGGCGGCGCGTCCCCCGCGCGGCGGAGGAGATACCCGGCTATCCCGCACATGGGGAGGCTCCACGGGCGAGGGACAGGGCAACCCTCATGCCGCTCCCGACCCCCGCTCCCCCGCGGACGTCCGCCCGGCCGCGGGCGCACCCGTGTCGGTGGTTCCGCCAGGGGGGATCGGCGGGAGCGGCAGAAGGCGGCCGGCGGCGTAGCCCGCCATGTAGAGGGCCTGGAACACGAGCAGGAACGGCCTCAAGGTGACGGCCGCGAGGAGGAGGCGCCCGCACCCGCGGAGCACGCGGCGGGGGAGCCCGACGTTCCGCACCGTGCCCCGCTCCCCGTGGGGCGGCGCGTCGTAGATGAGACCCGGGAAGCGCCGGTAGGTTCGCGCCGCTCCGATCCCGTTCCGCCAGGCGATGCGGAGGAGCGCGCCGATCGTCGGGGGCATGGGGTGGTAGGCCCAGACGCCCGGGACCATCACGACGCGCTTCCCCGCGGCCCGGACCCGGTACCGGAGGTCCGGGTCGGTCCCCCGCTCGAGGTCCGGGTGCTCGCCGCCGATCCGGTCCCAGAGGTCGCGGCGGATCGCGAGACACATATGGGTGACCATGTCCGAGTCGGTGAGCCGATCCACGACCGGGGAGAGGTTCCGCGGGATCTCGCGGGCCGCGCGCCTCTGCCACCAGGACGACCCGGGGGGGAGGAGCTGGGACGGGCCGCAGAGCCCGACGTCGGGGTTCTCCTCGAGCGTCCGCACGAGCGCCGGCAACACCTCGGGGCCGCCGAAGGTCACGTCGTCGTCCACGAAGATCAGGATCTCGCCGCGGGTCCGGGCCGCGCCCACGTTCCGGGCGCGGCCGTTCGGGCGGACGCCGATGACGACCTCAACGGCCGCGCCGTCGCCGAGCGACTCGCGCACCTGCGCCCGGAGCCTCTCGACGTTTCCGCCCCGGGAGCCGTCGAGGGACGGGATCACCACCGAGACCCTGGGAGAGGGGGCGCTCAACGGCGACTCCCGGCCGCCGCCCGATCGTAGAGCCCGATCAACGCCCGCACGTAGCGGCCGAGGTCGTGCCGCTCCCGTACCCGGGCCCGGGCAGCCTCGGAGAGGCGTGACGCGAGGGCCGCGTCCGAGAGGAGGCGATCGAGCGCGGCGGCGAGCGCGGCCGGATCCTCGGCCGGGACGAGGAGTCCGGTCGCGCCGTCCTCGACCACCTCCGGGAGCCCGCCGACCGAGGAGGCGACGACCGGGACGCCGCAGGCCTGGGCCTCGATGACGGAGAGGCAGAGGCCTTCGGTGCGGGAGGGGGCGGTGGCGACGTCGAGCGCCGCGAAGACCCTCGCCAGGTCCTGGCGCTCCCCCAGGAACCGAACCCGGTCCCCGATCCCCAGGCGCATCGCCTCGGCCTTGAGCGTCGCGCCGTACCCCGTATGGTCGGGTCCAACCAGCGCGAGGACGAGGTTCGGAACGCGGGGCGCGAGCGCGGCCGCGGCTCGCAGGAGGATGTCGAGCCCCTTCTCGGGCTTGAGCGTGCCGACGGCTCCCACGACCGGAACGCGCTCGGGGAGACCCAGCGCACGCCGCGCCTCGGTGCGCCCCGAAGGGGGCCCCAGCCGCTCGGGGTCCACGGGGTTCCCTATCACCGTCACCCGCTCGGCCGCGATCCCGCGCGCGCACAGGGTCGCCCGGACCGCCTCCGAGACCGCGACGATCACGTCGGCGCGCCGGACGGCCACGCGCCCGATCCACTCGTGGTACCAGCGGCCCCAGGAGCCGAGCCCGTGGTCCGTGCGCGCGAGGACGCGGAGGGACGCCGGCCGACGCGCGAAGGCGCCGGAGACGTGGGCGGGCAGGAGATGCGTGTGGAGCACGTCGGGGCGGACCTCCTCGAGGAGGGAGGCGACCGCTCTCACGGAGGCCCGGAACTTCCCCTGCGGCGCCCCGAGAACCCGGACCGGCAGTCCGCGGGACCGGAGCGCATCGCCCACGACCCCGTCCTCGCGGAGAGCGGCCACGGTCACGTCGTGGGTGGCCTCCTGCATCGCGCGTGCGACCGAGAGCGCGAGCCACTCGACGCCGCCTCCCTTGAGATTCGGGAGGAGTTGCACGATCCGCACGAGGCCATCCTACTCGGGAGGCGGCGGGAGCGCGCGGCCGCGGGCGACCGGCCCCCTACGCGAGGAGGTCCCGCGCCAGGCTCCGCCAGCCGTTCGCGAAACGCCAGTAGTGGAGGCCCGCGGCCTCGCGGAGGATGCCCGGCAGGCGCGCGAAGCGAGAGCGCGGGAACGCCGCGCGACGGCGGAGGTGGCGGAGGCGGCCGTCGAGAGCCTCCGCGACCCCGGGCTGCAGGGCGTAGCCCGCCGGCCGGGAGCCTTCCGCGAGCCGTTCCGCGAGCCGCTCGAACGCCTCCGCCTCGGCCCGCCGCCCGCCGCCGGGGTCGCGCCGCTCCTCGGCCCGCCTCTCGCGGAGGCGGTCGAGGCGGGCCCGGAGGCCGGGGGCCGGGATCCCCACGCGCTGCGCGGCGTGGACGCGGTACCGGACGAGCGGCTCGGGGACCGGGGCGAGGCGGGAGACCGAGGCGGCGGCGAGCGCGAACCACTCGTCGTGCATCCAGCCGGGCGGGACCGGGAGGAGGAGCGGTCGGAGCGACGCGCGGACCGCGAGGGTGGCTCCGGTGACGACGGGGTGCCGCATGAGCACCTCGAAGGCCCGACCTCCGGCGAGGCGCGCCCGAGCGCGGGGGCCGAAGCCGACGGCCCCCCAGAGCGAATCGCCTCGCGGGCCGCCCGCCTCGTCCACGACCGTCCCGTCCGAGAACGCGGCTCCCGCGCCGGGATCCGCCCCGAGCGCGCGGGCGAGGCGCTCGAGCTTCCGCGCGTCCCAGACGTCGTCCTGGTCGCAGAAGGCGACGAGCTCGCCGCGGCACTCGGCGAGCGCGCGGGCGAAACCCTGCGCGGGCCCGAGGCGCTCCCCGGCGGGCAGGAACCGCACGGGGAAGGGAACCGTCGCGGCGAACTCCCGGAGGATCGCGGGCGTCCCGTCCCTCGAGCCGTCGTCCCGGACGACGACCTCGACCGGCGCGAGCGTCTGGGCGCGAACGCTCCCGAGCTGCCCGGGGAGGAACCGCGCGCCGTCGAGGGTGCAGAGGGCGACCGAGACGCCCGGGAGGCCGGCCGGCGTCACGCCTTCCGTTCCACGAGCAGCTCCGCCAGCTCGCGCAGCCGCCGCGGGGCGGGGAGGTCCGCGATCGCCTCCACCGCCTGCGCCGCGAGCGCGCGGGCGCGGGCGGTCGAGGCCTCGAGGCCCACGGCCCGGGGGTAGGTGAGCTTCCCGCGGTCGGCGTCCTTCTTCGTCGCCTTCCCGAGCGTCGCGGCGTCCGAGGTCTCGTCCAACACGTCGTCCGCGATCTGGAAGGCGAGGCCCACCGATTCGCCGAAGCGGGTGAGGGCCCCGAGCAGCCGGTCGTCGGTGCCGGCCAGGAGGCCGCCCATCCGCACCGAGGCGCGGATGAGGGCCGCGGTCTTCCTCCGGTGGATCGCCTCGACGGCGGCGGCGGTCGGGGTCCCTCCCTCGGACTGAAGGTCGAGGACCTGGCCCCCGACCATCCCGAGCGTCCCCGCCGCCTCGGCCGCCTCGCGGACGAGGGTGAGCGCGAGCCCCTCGCCCGCGACGGGCCGCGCGAGCACCTCGAATGCGAACGTGAGGAGCGCGTCGCCCGCGAGGATCGCGAGAGCCTCGCCGAATACCTTGTGGCACGTGGGGCGCCCGCGCCGGAGGTCGTCGTCGTCCATCGCGGGGAGGTCGTCGTGGATGAGCGAGTAGGTGTGGATCATCTCGAGCGAGCAGGCGGCGTTCATCGCGCGGTCGGGGTCCCCGCCGCACGCCGCGCACGCCGCCCGAACGAGGATCGGGCGGAGGCGCTTCCCTCCCCCGAGCACGCTGTAGCGCATCGCCTTGTGGAGCGCCGCCGGCTCCGAGGTCTCGGGCGGCAGGAGCCGGTCGAGCGCCGCGTCCACCTTGCGGCGCTCTTCCTCGAGGAAGCGTGGGAGGTCGGAGGCGACGGCCGGGCTCATGGCTCGGGTTTCGGCGACTTGACGGCGCTCGCCGCGGGCGGCTCGAACGGCTTCGCCGCGAGCGACCCGTCCGACTCGCGCAGGAGCTGCTCGACTCGCTGCTCGGCGCGCTTCAGGATCTCCTGGCAGCGGCGGAGGTGCCGGACGCCCTCCTCGTAGCGGGCCAACGCGTCGTCCACGCCGAGGTCGCCCTTCTCCAGCTCGGCGACGGCCTTCTCGAGCCCCGCGAGCACCTCTTCGAAGCGTTCGCCAGCCTCCGTCTCGGACGGCGTGTCCTTCTTCTTGGCCACGGCGCTGGCGATTCTACTCGGCGCCCTCCGACCGCGCCCGGAGCCGGCCCCTCGCGAGGAGGATCCGGAGCGGCGTCCCGGCGGGGGCCTCGGCGGGGTCGGAGAGGCTCCGGCCCTCCGGGAGCCCCTGCGCCACGGCGTAGCCGCGCGCGAGGACCCGCAGCGGCGAGAGGCTCTCGAGGACGCCCGCGGCGGCGGCGAGGCGGTCCCCCGCCGCCCGCAGCGCCGCCCGCGCGGCCGCCGACAGGCGCTCGCCCAGGTCGTCGCACCGCTGCGCGAGCGCCCGGACTCTCTCGGCCGGGTGGCGGAGCGCGTACGAGGCGGCGATCGCGTCGAGCCGCGCGCGGGCCGCAGCGAGGGTCTCGCCGACGCCCCGACCGAGGCGCCCGCCGAGTCCCGCGACCTGCCGCGCGATCTCCTCGCGGTCCGGCACGACCAGCTCCGCCGCCTCCGACGGCGTGGCCGCGCGCCGGTCCGCCACGAGGTCGGCGAGAGTCACGTCCCGCTCGTGGCCCACCGCCGAGACGACGGGGACGGGGGAGGAGGCGATCGCGCGGGCGACGGCCTCCTCGTTCCAGGCCCAGAGGTCCTCGAGGGAGCCGCCGCCCCGGCCCACGATCACGACCTCGACGCCCGGCGCGGAACCGACGGCGGCGATCCCCTCGGCGATCTCCGCGGCGGCGCCGTCGCCCTGGACCCGGACCGGGGAGAGCAGCACCCGCGCGGCCGGCCACCGCCGCCGCAGCACGGCGACGATGTCGGTGATCGCCGCCCCGCTCGCGGACGTCACGACCCCGACGGCCGCCGGCCAGGCCGGAAGCGGGCGCTTCCGCGCAGCCTCGAAGAGCCCCTCGGCCCGGAGCCTCTCCGTGAGCGCCCGGAGCGCCAGTTCCCGCGCCCCGACGCCCCGCGGCTCGATCGCCGAGACCTGGAGCTGGTAGACGCCCCGCGCCCCGTACACCCGCAGCTCCCCGGACGCGAGCACGTCGAGCCCGTCCTCGAGGGGGAACCGGACCCGCTGCGCGACCGGCCGCCAGAGGACCGCCGCGAGCGCCGACTCCTCGTCCTTGAGCGTGAGGTACACGTGCCCCGACCCCGCGCGCCGGAGCCCCGAGACCTCCCCGACGACCCAGAGGGGGGGGACCGCGTCCAGCATCTCGGAGACGAGCCGCGTCACCTCCGTGACCGTGAGCGGCCGCAGCGGCTCGGGGGCCTCGGACCGCGCGGCCGGGGCGGCCACGCCGCTACCGGCCTTCTCCGCGGCCTTCGGGCCCGCGCCTCTCCGGCGCGGGCGGTCTCTGCTCGTCGGGGAGCCTCACCTGGATCCGCTCGATCGCCTTGGCGCGGCCGGTCTCGGTGTCCGCGGTCACGATCGCGCCCGAGATCCGCGCGTCCTTCTCGGCCACGTCGAAGGGGGCGTACATCTGCGTCGTGAACCGGAAGAGGACCGCGTCCACGCGGCGGCCGAGGACCGAGTCGTAGGGGCCGGTCATCCCGAGGTCGGTGATGTAGGCGGTCCCTCGGGGGAGGAGCTGCTCGTCGGCCGTCTGCACGTGGCTGTGGGTGCCGACGACCGCCGAGACGCGGCCGTCCAAGTAGCGCCCCATCGCGACCTTCTCGGAGGTCGCCTCCGCATGCATGTCCACGACGATCACCTTTGCGCGCTCGCCGATCTCCTTCAAGGCCGCGTCGGCGCCCCGGAACGGGCAGTCGGCGGGGTCCATGAAGACCCTTCCGAGGAGGTTCACGACGCCCACCGGCACCCCGCGCGGGGTCTCCACGACCGTGACGCCCACGCCGGCCGCGCCCGGCGCGTAGTTGTAGGGGCGGAGCACCCGCTTCGTCCGGCGGAGGTAGTCGGCGAATTCCTGCTTCCTCCAGATGTGGTCGCCGGTGGTGACGACGTCCACGCCGGCGTGCAGGAGCTTCTCCGCGAGGGCCTCGGTGAGCCCCGAGCCGCCCGCGATGTTCTCGCCGTTCACGATCACGCAGTCGAGACGCCTCTCGCGCACGAGCGGCGGAACGAGGGCCTCGATGGCCTCCCGACCCGGCCGGCCCACGGTGTCGCCGAGGCAGAGGATCTTGAAGTCCATCAGGGCGCCGGCCTACCGCGCGTACTCCACGACGCGCTTCTCCCGGAGCACCGTCACCTTGATCTCGCCCGGGTAGGTGAGCTCCGACTCGATCCGCTTGGCGAGGTCGCGCGCGACGACGATCGCCTGCTCGTCGGTGAGCTTGTCGGGGTTCAGGATGACGCGGATCTCGCGACCGGCCGCGATGGCGTAGGCCGATTGCACCCCCTCGACGGCGTTGCCGATCTCCTCGAGCTTCTGGAGGCGCTGGATGTAGCGCTCGGTCGAGTCGCGCCGCGCCCCGGGCCGCGAGGCCGAGATCGCGTCGGCGGCGTTGGCGAGCACGGTGTAGACGTACTGCACGACGTTCACGTCGTCGTGGTGGCCGCCGATCGCCTCGATCACCTCGGGCCGCTCGCCGCAGCGCTTTGCGATCTCGGCCCCGAGCCCCGGGTGGGTCCCCTGCTGCGTCTGGTCCACCGCCTTCCCGATGTCGTGCAGGAGGCCGCAGCGCTTGGCGAGCACGGGGTCGAGGCCCAGGTCCGCCGCGATCAGGGAGGCGATGTGGCCCACCTCGATCGAGTGGAGCAGCACGTTTTGCCCGAACGAGGTCCGGAACTGGAGCCGCCCGAGGCACTGCACGACCTCGGGGTGCACGTTCTGGAGCCCGTTCTCCATGCAGGTCTTGCGTCCCGTCTCGACGATGTGCTGGTCCATCTCCTTCTGGGTGGCGGCGACCACCTCCTCGATGCGAGCCGGGTGGATGCGGCCGTCGGCGATGAGCTTCGTCATGGCGCGGCGCGCCACCTCCCGTCTCACCCCCTCGAACGAGGAGACGAGGATCGTGCCCGGCGTGTCGTCCACGATCACGTCGCAGCCGGTCACCTTCTCGAAGTGGCGGATGTTGCGGCCCTCGCGGCCGATGATGCGCCCCTTCAGGTCTTCCGCGGGCAGGTCCACCGACGCCGTCGTGATCTCGGTCGTGTAGTCCGACGCGATCCTCTGGATGCTGTTCGCGATGAGCCGCCGCGCCTTCTCGGTCACCCCTTCGCGCACCCGCTCGAGCTGGCGCTGGATCAGGATCGCCTCCTCGTGCGTGATCTCCTTCTCGGCCGCCTCGAGGAGCTGCTTCCGCGCCTCCTCGCGCGGCATCCCCGAGACCCGCTCGAGGGCGGCGACCCGCTCGGCTACGAGCTTCTCGACCTCCTGGCGGCGCTCGAGGGTCTTCTGGTGCTTCTCGACGAGCGACTTCTCGGCCGTCCGGAGGAACTTCTCCTTGCGCGCGAGCCCGTCCACCTGGCGCGCGAGCGCGTCCTCCCGCTGCGCGAGCTTGCGCTCGTTCTCGCGGATCGTGTCGCGGACGGAGGCCACCTCGCGCTCGGCCTCTTCCTTCCGCTTCCGGCCGGCCTCCCGCGCCGCGTCCTCGGCCTCGCGGACCTTGGCCTCGGCCTTTCGGGCGGCCTCGTCCTCGAGGGCCTTGGCCCGACTCTCGGCCGCCGCCAAGCCGGCGCGCCCCAACAGATGACGGATCGCGAATCCGACCCCGCCGCCGATCGCCAGGACCGAGAGCCCGCCGACCAGGGTTCCGATCAGGGGATCCAAGGGTTCCTCCCTGGACCTCGGGGCGAGGCTCAGGCGCTGGCGGACGGAGGAGGACGAAGCCGTCGGGGCCGTCCGGCCGCCGCGCGGGCGGCTCGGGGCCCCCCTGCCGGGGTTCCCGACCTGGACATCACTCGTCCCTCGATTCGCTGTCCCGAAGCCCCGCTCCAGGACCGGGTTCCGTCTCACCCGAACCTTTGCCTCGGGGGCGAGCGGCCTCCCGCCCGCCGGACTTTTCGCCCTCCCGAGGTCCGTGAAGAGTGTACCGGATCCGGAACGCCGGCGGCAACACACCCCCCTCGGTCATCCGGTCAGAGACAGGAGCGCGAAGCACGACGAGGGGGGGCGAGCGAAGCGAGCAACCGGGGGGAGGCGGAGTCCGCGAAGCCGCCTCCCATCCCACGTGCGCCGACGGTTCAAGGTGCAACCTGGGTTATGGCACGTCGCCCGCGGTTCTCGTTCCTACGAGAACCGCAGATCGAAGTTAAACGATATCACCTCCGTCTCGTCGCCCGCCCGCCGTCCCAGGGGCCAGGCGAAGTCGAGCGCGAAGGGCGCCTCGAGCGGGAACCCCGGGATCCGGAGCCGGAACCCGAACCCGATGCTGGTCCGCCAGGACTCGCTCGAGTAGTCCTGGAAGTCCGACGCGATCGCGGCCGCGTCGAAGAAGGCGACGATCCGGATGAGATCCCACTTGAGCCCGGCCCCGTACGGGGAGTCGCGGTAGAGGGGGATGGAGTACTCGACGGATCCCGTGACGAGGAAGTCGCCGCCCACGGGGTCCCCGTTCACGCGCGGGCCCACGTCCCGGAAGTCGAACCCGCGGATCGTCCCCCATCCCCCGGCGAAGTAGCGCTCGAAGTAGGGGACGTCCGCGTCGCCGGAGTGCGCGCGCCCGTAGTCCACGCGCGCGCGGGCGGTGACGATGTGCCGCCACTCCGAGTCCTCCCCGAGGAGGGTCTGGTGGATCTTCACCTCGGTCCCGAGCGTCCAGAAGTTCCACCGGCCGCCGAGGGGCCCGCCCGCGTACTCCGCGATCGCGTCCAGCTCGAAGCCGCCGTAGGGGACCTTGGCCCGGTCCCGCTGCGTGAAGTCGAGGCCCGCGCCGAGGCCGGCCTTCGAGAGGAGCTCGCGCCCTTCCTCGTCGAGCGCGATGACCTCGGGGAGCGCCCCGACCTCGACGTTCCGGTGCTCGATCCACTCGAGCGTGTAGAGCCCCCGCACCGAGAGGACGCGCGAGAGGTTCCGCCCCATCGTGAGCGTCGCCCCCTCGCGCCGGACCGTGTGGTCCGGCCGCTGGAGGCTCCGGATGTGCGTGTTCAAGTCGAGGTAGTTCCGAGTCCCGAAGAGCCAGGGCTCGAGGAAGTCCACGGCGTAGTTCTCGGACCGCGATCCCGCCGAGGCCACGAACCGGAGCGTCTGCCCGCCCCCCCGCCAGTGGGGCGTCACGAAGAGGTCCCAGGGCCAGGGCGAGGGGTTCCCGAGGTCGAAGTTGCGGATCGTGAGGAGGATCTGCCCCGCGAACCCCGCGTTCTGGCTGTAGGAGCCCCCGAACTGGAACTCCCCCGTGGTCTCGGCCTCGGAGACGTCGAGGACCACGTCGCGTACCTCGGGATCCGACGTCTCGCGGAAGCGCGGCTCGATGTTCTTGAAGAGCTGGGTCTGGTAGAGCCGCAGATACCCCTTGCGCAGCTCCTCCATGTCGAGCGGGTCGCCGGGCGCGAGCGGGATCTCACGGCGGATCACGTCCTCGCGCGTCACGCGGTTCCCGTAGATGTCGAGGCGGCCCACGCGGGCCTTGGGCCCCTCGTCCACGTGCACGATCACGTCCACCGCGGGGGTCCCGGCCTTCGGGATCCGGTGCTCGATCTCCACGCGGGCGAACGGGTAGCCCTTCTTCGCGTAGAGTTCCTGGATGCGAGGGATGTCGCCCGGCAGGGCGCGCGCGCGGTCCCCGAGCACGAGCCGCCCGTCGTAGGCCTCCCCCGGCGCGAGGTCCATCTCGGCAAGGATCTCCGGAGTCGGCACCGCCTTCGCTCCCTCCACGCTCACCGCGGCGACGGCGTAGCGCGGGCCCTCCTCGACGACGATGGTGGCCGTGACCTCCTCGAGGTCGTCGGAATAGCGGAGCGGGGCGATCGTCGCCCGCGCGTCGAGGAACCCGCGCATCCGGTAGGCCGTCTCGACCCGCGCCGCGTCGAGGGCGAGCGTGTCGTCGTCGAGGACCTTGGACCCCTTGAAGAAGCTCCCCGTCTCGGTCGTGAGCTCGTCGCGGAGCTCCCCCTCGGCGACCGCGTGGACGCCGCGGAAGAGGATCTCGTCTATCGAGGTGGCCGGCCCCTCGTGGATCTTCACGAGGAGCGCGACCCCGCCGGCCTGCGGCTCCGCCGTGACGCGGACGTCGGCGAAGCGGTGCCCCTTCCGCCGGTACGCGCGTCGGACGCCCTCGCGCATCACCTCGAGCATGGCCAGGTCGAGGAGCGGGTCGTCCGTCCGGATCGCGAGCGCTTCGCGGACGTCGTCCTCCGTGAGGACGGAGACGCCGGTCACCGAGATCGAGCGGATCGGCGGCCGTTCGTCGAGGTGGAGCGTGAGCCTCCGGGAGCCCGGGTCCCACTCATAGCGCGCGAAGATCCCCTCGCGGCCGAGCCTCTTCACGTCTTCCTCGATCACGCGGGTGTCCAGGGCGCGGCCCTCGCGGGTCTTCATCCGGGCCCGGATCTCCCCTTCCGGCCGGTGGGAGCGGCCCCGGATGACAATCTCGGCGATCGTGTCGCCCTCGGGCTTCTCCCGCCCCCCGCCGGCCGGCGCCTGCGCGAGGGCCGGCGCGGCCGAGAGGATCAGGGCGGCGAAGGCGATCGCGCCGCGCGCTCCACGCATGGGGCGCGGATTGTAGCCTGCTCGGATTCCGTTTGACGGGAGGACGGGCAAGGACTAGAATGAGCACATGTTCGCGTGCGTCGGGAGGCACCCGTGATGACGGCCCCGGAACCACCCGCCACGGCCACGGTCGCCGGGAAGGACGTGCTGGTCGTGCGCGTCACGGCGCCCCGGCTCGAGCTGGAGCAGGCCGAGGCGCTCTCGCGCCTCCTCCTCGAGGAGAAGGCCCCGTTCGGCAAGGTCCTGCTGAACCTCGCCGGCGTCGGCTACATCAGCAGCACCGGAGTGAGCCTCCTCGTCCGGATCGCGACGGAGAAGACGCTCAAGATCGTGAACGTGAGCCCGAAGGTCACGCAGGTCCTCCAGTCCATCGGGATCCTCTCGTATCTCAAGATCCTCCGCTCGGAGCGCGAGGCGCTCGACGCGTTCGAGGCGGCGCCCGAGAAGGGCTCCGGCCACTCGGGCCGGCGGCCGTCCCCCTAGCGTCCCTTCCCGTAGGCCACCGCGGGATCGAAGACCCGCCGATCCGCCTCGACCAGCGCATCCCCCGCGGGGTCGTAGACCCGGAAATAGCACGAGAAGTAGCCGGCGTGGCACGCCCCGACCTCCTGGTCCACGAGGAGGAGGAGCGACTTCCCCTCGCAGTCGGCGCGGATCTCGCGCACGCGCTGGACGTGGCCCGACGTGTCGCCCTTCTTCTGGAGCTGCCCGGCCGAGCGACGGAAGAGGTGGACGAACCCCGTCTCGAGTGTCTTCGCGAGCGCCTCGCGGGTGAGGTAGCAGAGCGTGAGCGCGCGCCCCGTCGCGCGGTCCGCGACGATCGCGGGGACGAGGCCCTCGGAGGAGAAGACGAGCCGGTCGGCGAGGGACATGGGGTGCGGCATTCTATGCGATCCCCACGAGTCGCCCCGCGTCCTCGAAGCGCTCGGCGAGGGCGGCGCGGAGCGCGGCGAGGGGGGGGGACGCGAGCGCGGGGTCGGCGGCGACGAGCCCCGCGGCGTCGTCGCGGGCCTCGAGCAGGAGGCGGGAGTCCTCGGGGAGGCGCGCCACGCGCAGCTCCGGCATCCCGCTCTGCCGCACGCCGAACATCTCGCCCGGGCCGCGGAGCCGGAGGTCCTCCTCCGCGATCCGGAACCCGTCCGATGTCCCGACGAGCGTCCGGAGCCTCTCCTCGGCCTCGGGGGTGCCCGGGTCGGCCACGAGGAGGCAGGTCCCCGGCGCGCCGCCGCGGCCCACGCGGCCCCGGAGCTGGTGGAGCTGCGCGAGGCCGAACCGGTCCGCGTTCTCGACGACGAGGAGGGTCGCCGCCGGCACGTCCACGCCCACCTCGACCACGGTCGTCGCGGCGAGCACGCGGACGCGGCCGCCCCGGAACTCCTCCATGACGCCCTCGCGCGCCGCGCGGGAGAGCCGCCCGTGGAGGAGCCCGACGGGGACGCCCGGGCCGAGCCTCCCCCGCAGCTCCGCGGCGAGCCTCTCGGCCGAGGCGACGTCCTCCCGCGTCCACGGGTCCGCCTCGTCCCCGACGCGGGGGGCCACCACGTAGGCCTGGCCGCCGGCCGCGACCGTCCCGCGGATCGCGCGGTCGGCTTCCGCCCGCCGCGAGCCCCGGAGCCAGCGGGTCTCGACCCCCGCCCGGCCCGGGGGGAACCCCCGCAGCGTCGAGACGTCCAGGTCCCCGAAGAGCGTGAGGGCGAGCGTCCGGGGGATCGGCGTCGCGGTCATCACGAGCACGTCGGGTCGGACCCCCTTCGCGACGGCCCCGGCCTTCTGGCGCACGCCGAACCGTTGCTGCTCGTCCACGACGAGCAGGGCGAGGCGACCGAAGCGCACGTCCTCGGTGAGCAGGGCGTGCGTCGCGACCGCGATCTGCGCCTCGCCCGAGGCGATCCGCTTGAGCGCCTCCGCCCGCGCCTTCTTGCTCCTTCCCCCCTCGAGGAGCTCGATCCGAACCCGCGAGCCCCGGAGCATCTCCGAGAGGGTGCGGTGGTGTTGCTCGGCGAGGACCTCGGTCGGGGCCAGCAGCGCCGCCTGCGCCCCGTTGCCGACCGCGGCGAGCATCGCCCAGGCCGCCACGAGGGTCTTGCCGGAGCCCACGTCGCCCTGGAGCAGCCGGTTCATGGGCTGGAGCGCCTCGAGGTCCCGGCGGATCTCGGCGAGCACCTCCTCCTGGCCGGGGGTGAGCGGGAAGCGGAGCCGCCGCCGGATCCGGGCGTCCAGCTCCGGACTGATCCGGAGCGGGACCGCCTTCCTCTCGATGCGGGCGGCCCGGCGGCGCAGCGCCAGGACGACCTGCATGAGGAGCAGTTCCTCGTAGGCGAGCCGCTCGCGGCCGGCGGCCGGCTCCCCGAGGGAGGCGGGCGCGTGGACCGCACGCAGGGCCTCCGCGAGGGGCGCGAGACCGCGGCGCCGGCGGAGCCCCTCGGGCAGCGGGTCGGGGAGCGCCCCCGCCGCCGCGAGCGCCGTGCGCGCGAGTCGCCGCAGGAGCTGGGGGGGGAGCCCCTCGGTCCCCGGGTAGACCGGGAGGATCCGGCCCGTCTCGGCCGCCTCGGCCTCGGCCTCCTCGGGGGTCTCCACGGTCGGATGGACGAGCTGGGGCTCCCCGCGGAAGGGCTTCACCGGCCCGGCGCAGACGACGGTCCGCCCGGGGACGCACACGCGAGGGGCCCGGAGCCGCGCCCCGAACCAGACGGCCCGGAGCGACCCGGTCGCGTCGCCGAGCACGGCCTCGAACGCGATCCGGCCGGGCCCGCGGCCCGCCGCGAGCACGCGTCCGCGGACCGTGACCGTCTCTCCGGGACGGACCTCGCCGAGAGGCACGGTCCTCGAGAGGTCGGCGTACCGGTGGGGAAGGTGGTGCAGCAGGTCCCGGCAGGTCCGGAGCCCGAGCTTCCGGAGCTTCTCGGCGCGCGCGGGGCCGACGCCCCGGAAGTACCGGATCTCGGTCGCGGGCGAGAGCCCGGCCGGGGCCCCCTCCCCCGGGAACCGGGGCGGGGGGGGACGGAGGACGTCCCGCTCCCGGATCATGGGCCGCTCCCGCGGGGAGCGCGAGGGGCGGAGCGCCTCGTTCCGCCCGAGCCCCCCCTCCCTTGACGGGTAGGAGTCGGAAGGGCATAAGAAGGGTCTCTCCGGCAACGGCGCTCGCGGAGGGCGCAGGCCGCCCGGGGAGGAAGGGACGTCAGGGTTCCACGGTGCAGATCCGGCTGCGGCGCGCCGGCGACGTCCATGTCCTCGCGCTCTGCGGGCGCGTGACGATCGAGGACGTGGACGAGCTCGACGCCTACCTCCGGGACCTGGTCTCCACGCGCGGCGTCCGCCGCGCGGCGCTCGACCTCTCCGAGGTGACCCACATCGTCTCCGCCACCGTCGGGAGCCTCATCGGCTTCCGCGAGCGCCTGGTCGAGGCGGGGGGCGCCGCGTGCCTCGTGGCGCCGAACCGGGCGATCGAGCGGATCTCGCGCATGATGGACTTGGGGCGGTTCTTCGAGACCCACGCGGATGCCGAAACCGCCATCCGGGCCCTCGCGGGCGGGCATCCTCAGCCGGCGTAGCGATCCGACGCGGCGAGGGGCCAGGGCCCGCACTTCACCGCCCCGCACGGCGGACCTTGGGACCCGCCGGCGTGTCCTCGACGGCCCACCCGCGCGCCGCGAGGTCCTTCCGGATGCGGTCGGAGGCGGCGAAGTCGCGGCGCTTGCGAGCCGTCTCTCGCTCCAGGACGAGCGCCGATACGTCGGCGGGAGTCGCCTCCTCCCCCGGCACCGCGAAGCAACCGAAGATCCCGTCGGCGTGCGCGAACGCGGCCTCGGCGGCGTCGGCGTCCGCGCGGGCGAGCTCCCCCCGGCCAAGCAGGCGGTTCATCTCGGTCTTGAGCTCGTGGAGCGCGGCGAGCGCCGCCGACACGTTCAGGTCGTCGTCGAGCGCCTCGTCGAGCCGGGAGCGGGCGGCCGCGGCCGCGGACGTCCCGGGGCCCGTTCCCTCCCCGGTCGCCTCCCGGAGCCGTTTCCTGAGGGCGACGAGGTCGGCCCGCGCGCGCGCGGCCGCCACGAGGCCCTCCTCGGAGAAGACGATCGGATCGCGGTAGCGGACCGAGAGCGCCCAGTAGCGGAAGTCCTCCGGCGCGAGCCCGAGGGTCCGCACCGCGTCGAGCGTCCGCACGTTCCCGAGGCTCTTGCTCATCTTCACGGCCTCGAGGTTCACGAACCCCGTGTGGACGAAGTGGCGGACGAAGGGCTTCCCCGTCGCGCCCTCCGACTGCGCGATCTCGTTCTCGTGGTGGGGAAAGACGAGGTCCACGCCGCCCATGTGGACGTCGAGGGTCTCCCCGAGGTAGTGCCTGGACATCGCCGAGCACTCGAGGTGCCAGCCGGGGCGCCCCCGCCCGAAGGGGGCGTCCCACGCGACGTCGCCGTCGTCCGGGGTCCAGGCCTTCCAGAGCACGAAGTCGCGCGCCTCCTCCTTCGAGTAGTGGTCGTGCGAGACGCGGGCCCCGGCCTTCAAGCCCGAGGTCGGCAGGCGCGAGAGCTTCCCGTAACCCGGGAGCGTCGCGATACGGAAGTAGACGGACCCGTCCGCCTCGTAGGTGTGGCCGCGCGCCTCGAGGCTCCGGACGAGCGCGACCATGTCCGGGATGTGCTCGGTCGCGCGCGGCATCACGGCGGGGCGGACGACGCGGAGGGCGTCGAGGTCCGCGAGGAACTCGGCGAGGTGGCGGTCGGTGACCTCGCGGAGCGGGACGCCGCGGCGGCGCGCCTCGTCGAGGGTGCGATCGTCCACGTCGGTCACGTTCATCACGTGGACGACGTCGGCTCCCCGAGCCCGGAGGGTTCGCGCGACGAGGTCGTAGGCGAGGAAGGTGCGCAGGTTCCCGATGTGGACCCGCGCGTAGACCGTGGGGCCGCACGTGTAGAGGCCGACCTTCGGCGGGGCGAGCGGGGCGAGCGGCTCCACCTGCCGCGTGAGGGTGTTCGTGAGGCGGGGGAGGTTCATCGGCGGCGCTGCCGGAGCCGTGTGAGATCCCGGACCCGGCCCCGGGTCCTGACGGCGGCGGCGCGGACGTTCTTCCCGGCGCGAGGCGCCAGGAGCACGACCACCTGGGCAAGGACGGAGCCCGCGCCGGCCGGGAGCCCCTGCCATGACTTGGCCTTCACGCTCACGGAGTCGAGCGGGACCCCCAGGATCCCCGCGATCCTCCCGCGGATGGCGTCCCGGTGGGGACCGAGGCGGGGCTTCTCGGCGGTGACGACCGCGTCCACGTTGGCGACCCCGAGCCCCCGGGCCGCGACGGACCCGAGGGCGGCCGAGACGAACTCGGCCGAGTCGCGGCCGGCGTTCGCCGCGTCCGCATCCGGGAAATGGGTCCCCAGGTCGCCGTCGGCGATGGCGCCGTACAGGGCGTCGGCGAGCGCGTGCAGCAGCGGGTCCCCGTCGCTGTGGCCCCGGGGCCCCTCGTCGCACGGGATCGCGACGCCGCCGATCCGGCATGGGATCCCCGGCGCGAGCGGGTGGGCGTCCCACCCGATCCCGACCCGGCCCTCGTTCGCACGCCGTCTCGGCACGGGGGCGAGAGGGTAGGGATCGCCCCCCGGAGCGTCAACCGCCGGCCGCCGGCAGCTCGACGACGACCTCCGCCGGGAAGAAGCGGCGCGCGTCAGCCTCCGCCGCATAGCGCGCAAGGGCGCGGCGGAGGTCCGGCGCGGGCTTCCCCCGGAACCGCTCCGTCCCGTTCACGCGGACCACGACCTCGGCCGAGAAATCCAGCGCCTCGGGCGAGAGGAGCAGGCGGAACCGGCGCACGCCCCGGGAGACGACCTCCACGGCGTTCCCCTCGCGACGGGCGGAGATCCTCGCCGTCCGGAGGGCGCGGGCGTAGACGGCCGCAGGCTTGTCCGTCGGGACGGCACCCGAGGACTCGCGCGGCGCCTTCTCCCCCTCGCGACGGATGGAGACAGAGATCGGCTGGCCCGCGCGCTTCTCGAGGAGGAGCCTCCGCAGGTCCGTGAGCCCGCCGACGGGCTTCCCGTCGAGGGTGACGATCGCGTCGCCCGGGCGGACCCCGAGCGCCTCGGCGATCGAGCCGGCGTTCACCGCCGTCACCCGGACGCCCGGCCCCGCGAAGGCCTGGTCCACGGTGATCCCGAGGAGGACACGGCCCGTCGCGATCTCGACGTTCCGGTCGGGCTCCTCCGGGGCGTCGCCGGCCGCCGCCCCCAGCTCCTCGACCTCGAGCCAGTGGCGGCGCCCGGTCTCGACGTGGGCGGCCCTCCAGGAGACCTCGCGGGCGTGCGGCTCGCGCCGGGCTTCCAGGACGAACTTCGCGAACTCCTCCTCGTGCGGCTGGAAGTAGGCGGGCGAGTGGCCGCCCTCGGGGTGGACGAGGCGCCGGAGCGGCGACCCGAGCGCGATCGCGGCGTCGAGGTGGGGGAGGAGGGTGGTGAGGGGGAAGTCCGTGTCGTCCTGGGTGTGCGCGACGAAGAGCGGGGTCGCCCGGAGGTTCTCGAGGTAGAGCTGGCGGGAGGAGCCCTGGGAGGCGATGGCGGGATGGCCGTTCATCGGGATGAACCCCGCGAAGGGGTCGGGGGCCGCGAGCGCCAGGTACCAGCAACCCGATCCTCCGTGCGAGAAGCCCGCCGCGAGGACCCGGTCGTCGTCCACCGGAGCGCGGCGCTTGGCGTCCCGGACCGCCGCCCGGACATGGGCGGCGCCGGCGTCCGTCCACCACGCGCAGTCGGCGCGGGCGAGCGGCACGGCGAGGACGATCCCGTGCCGATCGGCGGAGGCGGTCCACATCTCCCCATACGACTTCCCCTCCCCCTCCGAGGGGAAGTCGTTCCGCGAGATCCCGCCGTGGAGGTACACGAGGAGGGGCGCGGGCTTTCGGTCCCGGGCGACGGCCGCGGGCACGTAGAGGAGGTAGGGGCGGGAAGCGCCGCGCTCGTCCGTGGCCAGGGTGGCCGTCCACCCGGCCGCCGTCTTCGGAGACGGGAGACTCCGCAGCGCGCGCCCGATCTCCTCCACGGAGGGCCGGAGCGCGAGCGCCGCCTCGACGGCCGCCCCCCGCGGCCCGATCTCGTCGAGGGGCCGGGCCGGGTCGTCCGGGACGCTCTGGCGCAGCGCCGCGAGCCCCCGCTCGAGCTTCCCCGCGCCGGGGGCCTTCTCCTGCGCCGCCGCCGCCGCCGCGAGGGCCGCCGCGAAGGTCACCGCCGCGAGGAGTTTCGCCCTTCCGCCCATCCGGAACGGGAAGTTAGCCCCCCGAGTCGGCGGCGGTCAATCGCCCCGCCACACCGGAGCGCGAGGAGTCGCGCCGGGCGCGCGAAGCGCGGCGAGCGGGGGCGAGCGGAGCGAGCAACTGGGGGGAGGCGAGTCCCCGAGTCTCCCCCCACCGAAGTGAGCCGTTGTTTCCCGGCGTCACCTGGGTTACGGCGCTAGAATTTAAACTTCACGTCCGCGATTACGAGCTGCGCGTTGTCGCCGGTCCGGTTGGGCGCCGAATCCGCCGGGGGTCCGCCCGCCTGGGCGGCGCGAGCCCTCGTCGCGCTGTCGAAGAAGTTCGAGTCGAAGAGGAAGGCGAGCGCCACGCCGATCTCGACGTTCGGGATCGGATACCAGCGGAGCCGCAGGTCAATCTCGTTCCCGAGCCGCTGCCCGATGGGGTTGGGATTGGAGGGCGACTGGCCCCCGACCGTCCCGAACGGCGGCCGGTTCAGACGGTACATCCCGTAGAAGATGGAGCACGAGAAGAGGTCGGCCGTGATGCCGCCCTCCCACTTGATGGCCCAGTAGTTCGTGTCCACGTCGAGCCCGTGCTCGGCGCCCTCGAGGATGAGCGCGGAGTCCACGCTCTCGAACGAGACATAGTCCTCGTTGGCCTGGTAGGGGTTCCCGGCGTCACCCGAGAGGTACCAGTAGGAGCAGTCGAGGAAGAAGACGTTGCCGGAGGTCTGCTCGGTGAGCCCCAGCAGCGAGAGCGGGATCTCGAAGCGTCCGCCGGCGTACCAGGCGTAGGACTTCTGCTGCGTGTCGTGGAAGCCGAAGGGCCGCGACCGCTCGGTGTACTGGCCGAGCTGCCCCACGAACTCCCCGTACGCCTCGAAGTAGTCGGAGACGATCCAGAGGTCCGCGCTCGCGCCGAACGACTGGACGAAGGCATCCGTGTGGGCCGAGAGCACGGCGTAGAGGACCTGGAACCGGCTCATGCCGCTGCGGGAGCCGGTCGGGAGCTTGAAGCGCGTCTCGATGGCCCCGCCGAAGAGCTGGGTGTCCTTCCGCGCGGTTCCGGTCTCGAGGGTGCTGCCGGCGAAGCCCCGGAGCCAGAAGACCCGGTCCCAGACCTCGATGTTCGCGCGGAGCCCCCCGAAGTCGCTCGTCTTGGACTGGCCGACGAGGTTGTTGTACCAGGCGTTCCCGCCGAGGTAGGGGTTCCAGCCCCAGTCCGACTGGCCGGGGTCGGGGTCGGCGATCCCGCCGTAGAGGGGGGAGCCGATCGTCACGCCGGGGGGCGGGAAGCCCACGGTCCCGAGACCGGTCCGCGGGGTCCCCGACACCGAGGTCGGGACCCCGGTCGCGACGATCGTGTCGTCCACGGGACCGAGGATCGGCCCCTTCGCCTGCGTCACGAAGGCCGCCGTGTGGACGGCGCCCGTGAAGGGGTTCTCGGAGCGCGCCGTGTCGAGGAAAAAGGCCCCGTGCCCCCGGCCGGGGCGTAGCTCCTCGCGGAGGTCCTGGAGGCCGAGCCGGAAGTCCGTGCCCTTGAAGAGGAAGTCCGAGGCCGAGACGTAGGCCTGGCCGAACTTCAGCGCCTGGCCGTTCGTGTCGCCGAGGCGGTGCGACTCGCCCGCGAAGGCGTCGCGGACCGTTTCGATCTCGACGTAGGCGCCCCAGAGGTCGCGGAGCTGGAACTCGACGAAGACCGTTGTGAAGAGGTTCATGTAGGTCTCGGGCTCGGGACGGACGCGGGTCACGCCGTTCGGGACCTTGTTGCGGGGGAAGAGCGCGTCGAAGAACGCGTCGCGCCAGACGTACTCGATGTTCATCTCGCCGCCGACGAACGCCTTGACGGCGCCGCCCTCGCGGGTGCCGGCCTCGCCGGCCATCGCCGCCGGGGCCGCCGCTCCGAGCACCGCCGTGACCGCCAGGATCCCGCCGAACAGAGTCCGCGCCATCTGTCCCCCCTCCTTCAGGCCCCCCGACAGGTCGGGGCGTCAGGCCTTCGCCCCCCCCGCCCATCGTATGCTTGACGAATCAAGCTTTACGAAAGCCCCTACACTGTAGCGCCGCCCGCCCCCGAGTCAAC
>JAKEIC010000069.1 GCA_022614695.1 Planctomycetales bacterium
GCTCTCCCCGGAGCGCGGAGGCCGAGGCTCCCGGGCCCGCCGCCCCCAGGGCCTCGAGGGCGAGGGCCGCCTCTACGGCGGCGCGCCGGCTCGCGGGCGGCCGGAGGAACCCCGGCCCCCGGACGGGCCCGGGCGCCGCCTCGCGCCGCAGCGTCTCGAGGACGTCGGGGAACACCTCGGTCGCGAAGGCGGCGGCGTCCCGGAGAACGGCCTCGGCCGCGTCCCGCAGGGCGGGGAGACCCGCCGGAGACCCCGGCTCCACGCGCGCCATCCGGACGACCGCGCTCCCGGCCTCCAGCGCGACGTGCGCGACCGGGACCCCCGCGAGGCCGCCCAGGGCTGCGCCGAGGGCCGCCTCGGCTCCGCGTCCCCGGAATAGGCCCCAGAACCCCGTCATGGCGCTCCTTGCCTACTCCCGCCCTCTCCCCGGGAGCGCCGCGATCCGGCGAGGAGACACGATACCGCTCCCGGGCCCAGGGCGCAACGGAATCGGTCCCCGGGCGCACGGAATCGGCGGACGTCCGATAACTCCCGCGCCCGGCTGACCCCACCTACCGTCCGACGTCCCTCGCGAGCCGGAATCCGACGCAGAAGACCCGCCCGTCCCCCCGGGGGACCCAGGGCGTGCGGCGCCAGGCGGCGGCGGGGGCCGCGTCATCGAAGCTCCCCCCTCGCACGAGCGCCCGCCCGCCCGCGGCGGCCACGACCCACTCCGCCACGTTGCCCGCGAGGCCGCGCACCCCGTAGGGCGAGACGTCGCGGTCGCCCGCGCCCGCCGCGCCCGTGCGGCCCCGAGGAAGCGCGCCGTCCCCTTGCTCCCCCCACGGGTACTCCCGCCCCTCCTCCCCCCGGGCGGCCTTCTCCCACTCGTCCTCGGTCGGGAGCCGGTAGCGGACCCCGTCGCGACGCGAGAGCCACGCGGCGTAGGCCTCCGCGTCCGCGAGGCTCACGTAGACCACCGGGTGGTCCTCGAGGCCCGCCGGGACCTCGCCCCCCGGCCAGTGCGGGGGCGGCTCCCGCCCGCGCTCGGCCCGGAGGAACTCCCGCCACTCGGCGTTCGTGGTCTCGCGAACGGCGAGGTAGAGGGAGCCCGGGAGGTCCGCCCGCTCCTTCCCCTGGCCGCGCAGGAACGGTCCGCCCGGAACGTAGGCGAAGCCCTCCGGCGTCGCCTTCCTCTCGGACGCCTCGGCGAGCACCTGTCCCGAGCGGCGCCGGGCCTCCTCGTCCTCGCTCCCGGCGTAGAGGCGCAGCACCTCCGCGGCCCGCGCCGGATCGGCCCGGGCCGCGGCGAGGGCCGCCTCCAGGCCCTCCCCGAACTTCCGGCGGGCCTCCTCGACGCGCTCGATCTCCATCGAGCCCCGCGACGCGATAGCCGCCACGCCGCAGCTCCCGAACCTCTCGAGGGCGCGCCGCGCCTCGGCGAACCGTCCTCTCGAGACCGACTCGGCGGCCGACACCCGGGCCGAGTCGAACTGCCCCTGGAGGTTCTCGACCGCCTTGTCGAGATTCGTCGCAGCGAGCTGGACCCGGTCCCGCAGGGCCCCCGCGACGAAGTCCAGCCCCTCGAGGGAGGCGCGTGCCTCGTCGAGCCGTCCCTCCCGGAGCGCCTTCTCGAACGTCTCGAGGTGCCGCGGCAGCGCGCGGGCCGCCGCGAGGCTCTTCCGCGCCTCCTCCACCCGTCGCCGGGCCTTCTCCGGGAGGTCCACCGCCGAGGCTTCGGCGAGGGCGGCGGACGCCTCCTGGGCGGCCCGTTCCCCGGCCTCGCCCGGCTCGGCGGCGGCGCTGAGGGACGCACGCGCCCGTGCCACCGCCTCGAGCCCGCGGAGGATCTCCCGGAGCGCGGCGGTCCGGTCCTCGCCTGGAGCCCCGCGGGTCTTCAGCGACTCGAGCGGCGGGAGCGCCTCCCGGAGCCTCTCGAGGTCGGCGTCGCCCGCCGCCGCCTCGGCCGTCGCGAGGCGCGACGCCCGCTCCCCTCGTCCCTTCTCCTCCCAGCTCGCGGCCTCGGCCTCCGCGTCGCGAGCCACGCCCGAGTCCGGGAAGCTCCCCGCGACATCCCGGAGCCGCGCCGCGGCCCCGGCGAAGTCGAGCCGGCCGGCCCGCTCGGAGGCCTCCGCCTGCGCGACCCGGAGCGCCGACCCCGCGTCCGTCTCGTACCCCGAGGCCTTCCACGCCAGGAACGCCGCGGCCCCCGCCCCGGCGGCGAAGAGCGCGAGCGGGAGGGCGACCCTCCGCCGGCGCCGCCGCAGGCCGGTCGTGGTTCCCGCCGGAACCTCCTCGCCGAGCGCCACGAGGGCGTGCGCGATCTCCCCGATGAGCTTCTCGGCCGTGGCGGGCCGCTCGTTCGGGTTCTTCGCCATCATCCGGGAGCAGAGCGCGGCGGCCGGCTCGGGGATCCCGCGCCGCACCTTCCCCGGGGGCACCAGGGGCTCCTTCAGGTGCTTCAGCATCACCTGGAGGGGGTTGTCGGCCTCGAAGGGGCGGCGCCCCGTGAGCATGTGGTAGAGCGTCGCCCCGAGGGAGTAGATGTCCGAGCGCCCGTCGGCCGGCTGCGCGTCGCACTGCTCGGGGGACATGTAGTACGGGGTCCCGAGCACCTGGCCCGACTGGCTGATCTCGCTCTGGCTCTCGACCTCGCGGGCCAGCCCGAAGTCGGCGAGCTTCGGCTCGCCCCGTCGCGTGACGAGGATGTTGTCGGGCTTGATGTCGCGGTGCACGATCCCCATCTCGTGCGCCATCGCGAGCCCGCGGGAGACGTCCAGCATCCACCGGAGCGCGCGCACGGGCTCGATCGCCCCCTCGCGCCGGATCGCCGCGGCGAGGCTCTCGCCCTCGACGAACTGCATGACGATGAAGTGGCGCCCCCCGTGCTCGCCCACCTGGTAGACCTGCACGACGTTCGGGTGCTCGAGCCGCGCGGCCGCCCGCGCCTCGCGCTTGAACCGCTCGATCTGGTCCGACGTCCCGCGCAGACGGGACGGGAGGAGCTTCAGCGCCACGGTCCGGTCGAGCGCCCGGTCGCGCCCCTTGTAGACGACCCCCATGCCTCCCTCGCCGAGGACCGAGAGGATCTCGATCCCGCCGATCGTCTGCCCGACGAGCGCGTCGCGGGCCCGGACGCCGCTCCCGTCCTCCTCGGGGGCCACGCGGCCCCGGGCCGGGCGCGTCGCAGGTGTCGCCCCCGAGTCCTCGGCCTCGGAGGCCGAGATCGTCGCCCCCGAGTCCCCTCGGTCCTCGAGGAGCCGCCGCGCCGAGTCCACCTGCGCGTCGGTGAGGGCGCCGGTGGCGACGAGGGCCTCGGCGAGCGAGACCCCCGCCTCCTCGGCCGCGAGCTGGGCTTCCCGCAGGGTCGCCTCGTCGAGGAGGCCGCGCCGCAGCAGGATCTCGCCGAGGAGCCGGTCCTCGCCGCCGGGGGGGTCGAGGGGGTTCACCGGGCCGTCATTGTCGGCCCGCGGCGGGCCGGAATCAACGCCGCCCTGCGCCCTCCTCGACGGGGGCGGCCCGGCCGCTCACCTCGATCCGCGAGACGAGGGAGTAGCCGTCCGCGTCGTGGAGCGGGCGACCGAGCGCGCGCGAGAGGACCTCGGCGAGGCGACGCCCCGGGGGCGTGCGGAACCGGCAGCGCTCGTCCCCCCGGGGCGCGAGGTCGAAGGCGAGCGTCCGGAGACCGGGCCCGTCCGACCGGACCTCGCACCGGGCCTGCCCATGGAGGCGGCGCGCGACCATGCCGCAGAGGTCGCGGAGCTCGTCGCGCACCTCGGCCTCGACGAGCGGCACGTCGCAATCGTCCACCCGGACGGACGCGAGCTCCTCGAGCCGCACCGAGGCGGCGGGGGGCGAAGGCGGGGGGGCGGGGCCCAGCAGGGCGGCGAGGGGCTCCCCCAGCTCCCGCCCGAGGTCTCCCAGGGCGAAGACCTGGATCCGGGGTCCCTTGCCGAAATCCGCCAGCTCGAACCAGATCGCGGACCCCAGCGCGGTGTCCCGAACGGCGTCGGGACACCAGCCGGCGACCGGCTCGAGGAGCTTCACGGCGTCCTGGACCCGCCCCTCCAGGACGTAGGCACGAGACGCCCAGTAGGCGGCTCGCGACGCCCAGCGCCGGTCCGGAGGCCGGGCGACGATGCGCTCCCAACACTCCCGCGCGGGCTCGAGCCGGCCGCCCGCGTAGTTCCCGAGGCCCGCGAGGTACGCCGACAGGGCGTCGCTCCCCGCCGCGACCGGCGAGCGGCGTGTCGCCGCGCGCGGGTCGGGGAGGCCGCCCGGGCAGAGCTCCCTGACGAGCGCCCGCAGGTGGAGCCTCTCCTCGTCGTCCCAGATCGCGAACAACGCCCGTTCCGGGCGGCCGGCCGTCGAGAGACGCCGGACCAGGCCGTCGGTCCCCTCGGCCGCCACCTCGACCTTCCGGGCGAGCGCCGGATTCGCCGTCCGGATCGCGGGGATCGCCGCCCGGGCGCCCGCGATCGCCTCCGGCAGCCGCAACGCCTCGGTCTCGCGCCGAAGGAGTTCCACGTCGCGGGCCGGGTCCTCCCCGCAGTGGTGGACCGCGTCGGTGAGGAACGCCTCGGAGGCCGCAGCGAATCGGCCGAGGGCGTCGTCGGCCGAGGCGACCGGCAGGCCGGGCCACGACCGCAGCGCGCGCGCCGCGAGGAACGTGCCGCCGGCCCCGAGCGCGAGGCCCGCGGCGATCGGGAGCGCGGCGCGGGCGAGCGAGACGAACCGGGCGGACGGGGCCGGCGCGACGCCGCGGGCGATCTTCCGGTCCAGGCCCGGGAGGAAGTCCGGGCTCGGGGGCGCGTCCGGCGAGGCCGCCCGGGCCGCGGCGTCCCCGGCGCGCATCTCCCGGGCCTCGCGGGCGCAGGCCGGGCACGAGGCGAGGTGGGCCTCCACCGCCGCCACCTCAGGGGCGGGCAGCCGGCCGTCCAGCCAGGGGGAGAGGACGGCTCGCGCGCGGGAGCAGGGGAGCGGTCCGGTCATCGCGCACGCCCCCCATTGTCCCGGTCGTCGAGGTAGGGAGCGACGGCCTTGCGGAACCGCGTCCGGGCCCGCGAGAGCCGGGAGCTCACCGTCTTGACGGAGCAGCCGAGGACGGCGCCCGCCTCGTCGTACGAGAGCCCTTGGAGGACGCAGAGCACGAACGGGGCGCGGAACCGCTCGGGGAGCGCCGCGATGGCCGCCTCGACGCGGCCCCGCAGCTCCGCCCGCTCGAGGGCCCGCTCGGGGCCGCCCGCCGGGTCCTCCGCCTCGAGCCGGAGGGCCGGGTAC
The DNA here is from genome assembly GCA_022614695.1 of Planctomycetales bacterium. Lineage (GTDB taxonomy): Bacteria > Planctomycetota > JAKEIC01 > JAKEIC01 > JAKEIC01 > JAKEIC01. Next base: position 5,260 of record JAKEIC010000069.1, read on the forward strand.
TCCGAGGACGAGGCCGGCCCGGGGGCGGGGTCGCGGAGCCGCGGCTCATGCTTGCGGCGCTTGAGGAAGTCGAGGCACGCGTTCCGCGCGACCCGGTAGAGCCACGTGGAGAGCTTGCTCTCGGCCTTGAACGTCGAGCCCTTGAGCCAGAGCCTGAGGAAGACGTCCTGGGTGAGGTCCTCGGCCCAGCCCCGGTCCCCGACGAGACGGGTCGCGTAGTTGAGGATCTCGCCTGCGTGGCGGTCCACCAGGGTCCGGTACGCGCCACGGTCCCCCCCCTGGAACGACGCCATGAGGGCCTCGTCCGAGGGGACCTCCTCGCGTCGCTCGACCTCGGCGCCCTCCATGCCCGCTGGCAGCCATTCTGCCAGCGGGGCCCACTCGCCGCCAAGGACGGCGTCGCCGCTCAGCGGACGGGTCCGAATCGGCTCGGCGGCCAGCACCGCCATCGCGCCACTCCCCGGACCGCCCGCAGGGGGACCGGTCCGAAATCCCGCGAGTCCCGCGACCGCCCGCGGTTATCCCCGAGCACGAGCACGTGCCCCTCGGGGACCGCGAACCTCTCGCCTCCGACCTCCACGACGTCGCCGGCCACCCCGACGACGCGCTTCACCAGGTTCTCGTCGAGGGCGGTCGGGTTCGCGAGCACCACGACGTCCCCGCGCCCGGGGCCGCCCGCCGCGAGCGAGAGCCGCTCGCAGAGGAGCCTGTCCCGGTCGTGCAGGGTGGGCTCCATGCTCGCCCCCTGCACGACGTTCGCCCGCAGGGCCACGGCCCAGAGCGCGGCCGTGAAGAGCGCGACGCGGCACGCCTCCCGGAGGAGACGCCGGAACGGTCCGGGGCTAAAAGTCGTGGGAGCCGTCGCGCTCCTCCCCTTCCCGCTCTTCCCTCTCCTCGCCCTCTCTTCCGTTCTCCCCGGAGTCCCGCCTCGACTTCTTGCTCGAGGGCTTCTTGGCGGGCTTCCGCCGCTCCTCGCCTCCGGAGTCGCGCAGGAGCCTCTGCAGGCGGTCGTGGAGATCCTCGAGCCGCTTGCCGGCGCCGCGCAGATCGTCCTCGTTCCCTTCGAGGAGCTTCCGCATGCGCGGGAGACCCTCGCCCTCGCCGAAGTCCCTCACCCACTTCTCGATCTCGGGGGCCGCGTCGCGGAGGTGCTTCCCCAGGCCGTGGAGGTCCCTCTCGCCGAACTCGAGGAGACGCATCCCCGGGCGGTCCTTGCCCGGGAGGGCCCAAGCCCGGCTGAAGACGCGCGGGCCGTCCTTCCCGCCCTCCCTCTGGAGATCGTGGCGGAGGTCGTGGTCGAGGTTCAGGTAGACCTTGCCCTTGCCGCCGGGCAGCTCGAACTCCATCCCGCCGCCCTTCTCGCCGTGGTCGCCCCGGCCGCCGTGGAACGGGATCTCCTTCTCGATCACCTTCCCGTCCGCCTCGATCCGGACCCGGGCCTTGCCCGAGCCGCCGTGGCCGTCGCGCTCGAGGACGTAGGTGTGGGCGCGCGCGTGGCCGCCCTCGGGTTCGTGCCGGTCGCCCTTCTCCAGGGGACGGACTTGCAGGCGCGGCGGATGCGGAGGACGGGGCGGCTCGGGACTCCGCGCCGCCCGCGGCGTCCGGCCGGTCTCCGGCCCGCGCCCGAGGCGCTCGTCGAGCATCCGCCGGAACTCCCGCAGGAGCTGCTCGTGGCTCCTGCGGATCCTCTTGTCCACCTCCGCGAGGATCTTCTCGGCGAGCTTCTCGTCCTCGCCGCCGGGCAGAGCGACGGCGAGGAGCGGCTCCGAGACCGCGAAGTCCGCGGCGAGGGCCCTCGGCGCCCCGCGCTCGCACCGGCATTCGGGGCACTCGCCCGCCTTCTCCTGCGCCCCGGCCGACCCGACCAGCGCCAGGACCGCCACGGCCGTCCAAGACGAGAGACGGAACCTCATGTGGAATACTCCCTTAGGGCGGTCTCCTGCCGACGGTCGGGCGCCGCGCCCGCGCCGGTGTCCGCCTCCACCCCCCTAGGACGAGCGGGGGGCCCCAACGCTCCCGCTCTCGGGTCCCCCCGGCCCCTCCCGGCCTTCCCCGTCCGGGCGCCCGTCGCCGGGACCCGCCCGGAGCCACGTCGCGACCAGCCGGGCCGAGGGGCGCCGGTGCCCGTGGGTGTCGCGGGCGCGAGCCGGCGCCTCCCGGGGCCGGTCCGGCCAGGGCCCGTAGTCCCGGGACTCGTCGAGCGGACGATCCATGACGGCTCCTTCCGTGCGCCCGCGTCGAGAAATATACTTACGAGCGCATGCGTAAGTATAAACGCATCTCGGACCCCTGTCAAGACCCACGACGCCGCCCGGCCCTCTACCCGAGCAGCCCCTTCCCCACGGCGTAGAGGACCCCGTCCCGCGCGCAGTGGGAGCAGTAGCCGTGGCCCGAGACGAGGTTCCCGAGGAGCGTCTCGGTGCGGCGTCGCGTGGCGTCGTCCACGCTCCGGAGGCCCCCCTCGCCCTGCGCGAGCGCCCGCTCGAGCCGGCGCCAGTTCACCTCGGCGCGCTGCTCGTGGTAGCGCCCCTCGAGGACGGCCTTGTAGAGGTCGCCGTAGGTGAGACGGAGGTCCAGCTTCCCGCCGTCCACACGCGCGCCCGAGGTCGCGCGCGCCAGGACCTTGAACCGGAAGTCGTCGCGGTCCCCGTCCTCGACGGCGAGCCGCGACTCGACGAAGCGCAGCAGCTTCTCGTCGGGCTCCTCCTCGGCGCCCGTCTTCGGGTTGGTCACCCGCTCGCGAGAGTTGTAGGCGCGCACGTGCCGGAGGTAGTCCCGCACCTTCCCGTCGAGTTCGGTCACGTCCACCTCCACGGCGGACATCTCGATCTCGGACAGGAGGATCCGGTCGTAGCGGGCGACGACTTGCTCGAGGAGCTTCTCCGCGTCGTGGAAGTCGCCCTCCTCCTTCTGCGCGAGGAAGTCGTAGATCTCGGGCCCCTCCGCGATGAGCCGGCGGAGCGCCTTGAACAGCTCGAAGGGGGTGACGCACCGGGTCTCCCCGGTCTCGCAGATGTCGGCGAGGAGGTTCTGCACGACGCGGGTCGAGACGCCGCCCATCCCTTCGGTCGGGATCTCCCGGCGGAGCCGCCGGCGGACGTCCTGGGACAGCGCCCGCCGCTCCTCCGCCGTGAGGTCCGCGGGCATCTCGCCCGCGTAGAGGAGCGCCTTGTGGAGCGGCGAGAGCTTCGCGACCGCCTTGCGTGTCGGCTCGGGGAGCGCGTTGTCGTGGTTCAGGCGGCTGCGCTCGAGGCGCGTGAGCACGGCCCAGAGGGCCGCCATCTCCGTCGTGTGCGGAGCGATGTGGGTCGCGCGCGACGCCTCGCGCAGCGCCTGGTCGTAGATCTTCCGCTCCTCGGGGAAGAGGAGGAGGTAGGGGACCTCGACCTTCCGCATGCGGCTGCGGAGGCCGTGCGCGATCGGGTTCTTCTTGAGCGCCTCGTACTCCGGAGGGTTCGTCGTGCCGAAGATCGCGACGTCCACGTCGGCCCCCACCTCGCCGAAGTCCACCTTGTGCTCCTCGCACGCCGAGAGCAGGTGCTGGAGGTAGACGGCCGGCTTCTTGAAGATGTCGGAGTAGTGCATCACGCCGCGGTTCCCGTGGACGTACTTGCCGGCGAAGCGCACGAGGGTGATGTCCGAGAGGAGCTGCGCCACCGCCTTGTAGTTCTCGTCGAAGGCGAGCAGCGCCGCGCCCCCCTCGACGTTGCCCTCCGGGAGGACCTTCGCGATCCCTGTCCCGGCCAGCTCGCTGTAGACGAACCGCTCGACCACCACGCGGGCGACGACCCGGCCCCAGTCGCCCTTCCCGTGCCGCAAGAGGTGCCGCGCGATGGCCTGGCAGTTGAAGCAGAGGTCGCCCTCGAGAATCTTGCGCGGGACGAGGGGGCGGGTCCGCGCGTCGGGGTAGGCCCGCGCGAAGAGGCCCGCGAGGTAGGCGGCGCGCTCCGGCCGCGGGATCAGGTAGACGGGGGGATCGCGCAGCTGGCACGGGACCCGCGCGAACGTCTCCGTGTCCTCCGCCCCCTCGGAGGCGCGGAACCCGAGCTTCCCCCCCTCGTCCCCCAGGTGACGGGGGAACTGCCAGGAGAACGTGATCATCTCGCCCTCGGCGAGGCGGGAGTACTCCTCGAGCCCCCGCGAGATCAGGTCCACGAGGGAGGTCTTCGCCGTCCCGACGGGGCCGTTGAGGATCAGGATCCGCTCCTTGCCCTCCTCCTTGGCCGCCGCCCGGATCGCGTGCGCGATCCGCTCGATCACGCGCGAGAGCCCGAAGAGCGCCCGGCGCCCGCCCTCGAACGGGTCGTCGAAGAGCCGGTAGCGGACGAGCCGAACCCCGTCCTCTACGGTTTCCTCGGTCCCGAAGTGCTCGAGCATGTCGGCGAGCATCTGGTAGGCGGTGCGCGTGTAGCGGTAGGGGTCCTTCTCGAGCTTCTGCGAGAGGAACTCGGGGAAGCTCCCCTCCCAGTGGAGCTTCCCGTAGGCCGGCGCGGCCTTCTCGCGCATCCAGTCGAAGAGGTCGGGGACCTCGGCCATCCCGCGACGAGTATATCTACTCGATGTCCTGCCCCGTCAGGATCTCCTCGAGGCGGTCCCCGCGCTCGGCGAGGTACCGCAGCACCGACCGCAGGCGCGCGGCCGTGAGGCCCTCGGCGGGGAGGCCGGCCGAGAGGACGAAGTAGTCCTTCCCGCGGAGCGAGCGGACGGCCACGCCCCCGACCGGGAGGGTCCCGTTCATCCGGAGGACCGCCTCGAAACGGTCGGCGACCGCCGGCGCGCAGATGGTGGCGAGGAGGAGCAGCTCGCCCCCGGCAGGGGCCCCGGCGGCCCCGAGGATCTGGATCCTCTGTCGGCGGCCCCCCGGGAGCGGGAACGAGACGAGGAGCCCGCCCGGCACGCTGCGGCGCACCGCGCCCTCGACGTCGAGCGCCTCGTCCACGGTCTCTTGCAGCTCGGCGGAGAGCGGGACTGCCGCCGCGACCGGCACGAGGTCCACGTCCCGGGTCTCGAAGCCGGAAGGCACGGGCACGGTGTAACCGAGCGACGCGCCCCTGGCAAGGGACTAAGCGGATCGGCGGATCTCTTTGGGGATCGGAAGCCCTCGGGTCTCGAGTCCGAGGTCGAGTCCGGTCGCGAGGACGAGGCCGAGTTCGGGCCGATCCGGCATCGGACTCGGATCCGGCCTCGATCTCGGCCTCGATCCTCGCCCGTCGCGGAAGGCGATCTCCCACTTCGAGGACCCGCCCGCGGGCCCCCACTTGTTGTGAGGGGCCCGCGTGCGGTCCCTCGAAAGGAGATCGTCATGATTCCGACCGATCCTCGTCCGTGTTCGTGTCCGGCTCCGTGCCCGGTGCACGGTCTCCCGCACGAGCGTCTCGACGCCTGGCGCGTCGCCCTGGAACTCGACCGCGAGGTCGTCGCCGTTGTCCGCGACGTCCCCCGCGGCCACGCGTGGCTCGCCGACCAGGCGACCCGCGCCTCGGGGTCCGGACTCCTGAACCTGGCGGAAGCGATGGGGCGCCGCGGGGCGGACCGCGCTCGGACCCTCCGCATCGCGGCGGGGTCCGTGCTCGAGGTCTCCGCGGCGAGCGA
>JAKEIC010000070.1 GCA_022614695.1 Planctomycetales bacterium
GGGCGTCCGGGGCCGGGGGCGGCGTCGCCTGGCGCTCGCCGTCGGAGAGCCCCGCCAGGAGGTACTTGGACCCCGGGCGCCGCCAGGCCCTCTCGTAAAGGAATGTCTCGCTGACCCCCGCCGGCAGCGCTCCCGAGCGGCGGCTCTGGCGGAGCCGCTCGAGCGCCGCCCCCAGGTCCTCGATCCAGATCTCGGAGTAGGCGCGACGGCCCGCCGGATCCTCCCGACCCTCCCAGAGGGGCCGGAGGCTCCTCCCCGCCCCCTCCGGCGGCGGCTCGACCTCGATCCCGAGCAGGTCGAGGATCGTGGCCGGCAGGTCCGCGAGGGAGGCCAGGCCATCCACGACGCGCCCGGCGGGCGCGCGGGCGGGCGCCCGCACGAGGAGCGGCACCCGGAGGATCTCCTCGGCCAGGTGACCCCCGTGGGCGAATCCCCACGGGTAGAGCATCTCGCCGTGGTCGGCGAAGAGCACGGCGATGCCGTCGTCGAGGAGACCGGCCCCCTCGAGCCGCGCGAAGAGTCGGCGGAGCCGACCGGCGTCGCACTTCTCCACCCCGAAGAGGTACTCCTCGAAGACCCGGTCGGCGCGGCCGCGCCGGAGGGCTTCGCGCTTCACGGCCTCGTAATCGAACGCGAGCCCCGTCGGTCCACCGGGGCCGCCCCGGGGGCGGGCGGGGAACTCCTCGCGCAGCCGGGCGAACCGCGCATCGAAGTCGTCGTTCTCCCCTGCGGCGGCCGGGGCCTCCGTCCGCCCGTACGGGTGGTGGACGTCGCCCACGTGGACGAACAGGAACGCGGGACCGCTCGCGCAGGCTCGGATGGCGGCCTCCTCGTCGCCGCCGACGACGCGGTCCATCCCGCGAAGGAGGTCGAGGTGGCGGAAGTAGGGGCCGAACAGCTCCTCGTGGCAGGCGACCGTGGCGTAGCCGCGGGCGCGGAGCCGCTCGGCGATCGTCGTCGCGGCGCGCGCGAGGGGTCGGGAGAAGGCCGTCCGCACCCCGTGCGCGACCGGGGGCAGACCCGTGAAGAGGGCGGCGTGCGCCGGAGGCGTGTGGGGAGCCGTCGTGTAGGCGCGCGAGAACCGCACGCCCTCCCGGGCGAGGGCGTCGAGGGTCGGGGTCCGGGCGGGCCTCCGGACGCCGTAGCGGGCCCGCGAACGGAGGTCCCCTTCCGCGCCCAGAGCGTCGGCGCGCAGAGAGTCCACGCAGACGAGGACGACGGAGGGAGGGCGGCTCACAAGTAGCCGAGGGTCCGGAGCTTCGCCTCGGCCTCCGCCGCCTCCCGCGGGGCGAGATCGGGCGGACCGGTCACGGGCGTCGTCTCCCCGCCCGGGGCCGGCCCCAGCCGGGCGAACGCGGCGAGCGCCTCCTCGCGGAACGCGGCGGCCCCGCCGTCGAGGGGAGCCGCGGCGAGCCTGTCCGCCGTCTCGGCCGGGTCCTCGTCCGGGAGGAGCAGCGCCTCCTTCGGGTAGATCGGACGGTGCGAGGCGAGCGCCGCCTCCGCCTCGTCGGGCCCGATCCAGCCTCGCCGGACGAGGTCGGCGTAGGCCGGGACCAGGATCGGGTTTGGGCGCACGTGGACGTGGCGCTGGAAGGCGAGGCCGAGCCGGTAGTCCGGGAGGGCGCCGGGCCCCGCCGCAGGGACGGCGGCCTCCTCTTCCGGCGTGAGCCCCGCCCTCAGGTACTTCCAGGCCGGCCCGCGCCAGGCGCGCTCGAGGAGGAACGGCCGCGAGGAGGCCTCGGAAAGGGCGCCGCGTTCCCGGCTCTCCTGCATGCGGCGCATCGTGGCGGCCGTGTCCTCGATCCAGATCTCGGAGTAGGCGCGCCGTCCGGCGGGATCCTCCTCCCCGCGCCAGACGGGGAGGAGGCTTCCCCGGCAGCCCTCGTCGGGGAAGCCGGCCAGCTCGAGCACCGTGGCGGGGAGGTCGGCGAGCGATGCGACGGCCGGCTCGGTCCGACCGGGGGGCAGCCTCCCCGGCGCGCGCACGACGAGGGGGACCCGCAGCACCTCCTCGGCCAGGTGTCCCCCGTGGAAGAACCCCCACGGGTAGGCCATCTCGCCGTGGTCCGCGAACAGCGCCAGGATCGAGTCCGCGAGGAGCCCCGCGCGCTCGAGCCGCCCGAGGAGGCGCCGGAGCCGGCCCGCGTCGCACTTCTCGACGCCGAAGAGGTACTCCTCGAAGATCCGGTCCAGGCGGCCCCGGCGGAAGGCCTCCCGCTTCACGGCCTCGTACTGGAAGTCGAGCGCCAGGCCGTCCAGCCCGGGCGCAGGGAACTCCTCGCGGAGACGCGCGAAGCGGCGGGCGAAGTCGTCGTTCTCGTCCGAGGAGGCCGGGACCTCGGTGTGGCCGTAGAGGTGGTGGATGTCGCCCACGTGCACGAAGAGGAAGGCCGGCCCCTTCCCGCAGGCGGCGACCGCCGCCTCCTCGTCGCCGAGGAACCGCTCCTCGACGCCGCGGCAGAGGTCGAGGGACTCGAAGAAGGGCCGGAAGTCCTCCTCGTAGCACGCGATCGTGCGGTACCCCCGAGCGCGGAGGCGCGCGGCCAGCGTCGTCGCGCCCGGCGCGAGGGCCCGCGAGAACGTCGAGCGGACCCCGTGCGCGGCCGGGGGGAGGCCCGTGAACAGGGCCGCGTGCGCCGGCGGCGTGTGCGGGGCCGTCGTGTAGGCGCGCGAGCAGCGGACCCCCTCCGCGGCCAGCGCGTCGAGCGTCGGCGTCCGGGCGGGCCTCGTCACCCCGTAGCGGGCCCAGAGCCTCCGGTCGCCCTCGGCGCCCACGGCGTCGGCGCGGAGCGAGTCGAGGCAGACGAGGACGACCGAGGGGGGGCGGCTCACGCGAAGGCCCAGGTGGTCGCGGGCGCGGGGGCGGCGGCCTCCTCGTGGGGGACGGGGACGTGGTGGCCGCTCGCCATGCAGGAGGCGCAAACCGGGTCCGGAGACCCGCTCGCCATCGCGGCCCGCAGGCGGCGCCACCGCTCCCCGTTCCAGATCGCGGGGAGAGCGTCGCGGCCCAGGTTGCCGAAGGGCGCGGGGTAGCGACAGCAGGGGCGGACGTCCCCGTTCTGCTTCACGTAGGCGGTCTGGAAGGGCTCGTAGCAGAAGCGTCTCGCGCGCGGGGCCTCCCGCGCCCCGGCGGCGGCCGGGGCGGCCGGACGCCTCGCCGCCAGCGCCCGCGCGAAGCGCAGGGCTCCCGAGCCCCCGACCGCGATCCCGGCGGCGGACGCCCGGCGGCACGCCTCCTCGTAGGCGTCGAGGTGGTCCTCGACGTCGGCGATGAGCTCCCCGAGCGGCGTGCCGAAACTCCCCCCCCGCACGTCCTCCACGGTCACCGCTTCCGCCCCGAGCCGCACGGCGATGTCCACGATCCCGGGCAGCTCCGGCGCGTTCCGGCGCTGGAGGACCACCTCGACGAAGAGACGGGGGTAGGGCGAGCCGCGGGCCCGCTTGAGCGCCGCGAGGAGGTCGAGGCGCCGGAGCGCGGCTTCGAGGTCGCCTCCGCGCCGGATGGCCGCGTACGTGGCGGGTGTGGCGCCGTCGCACGAGAGAGCCACCGCGCTCGGATGTCGCGGGTCGGCGAGCAGGTCGGCGAGGCTCGCGTCGAGGAGCAGCCCGTTCGTGTTGAAACGCACGAGCGCCCCCGGCGCGAGGGCCCGTACCCTCGCGAGGAGCGCCCGGAAGCCCGGGAAGACGAGCGGCTCCCCCCAGCCGTTGAGGACGACGACGCGGGCGTCCGCCACGTGGGGCAGGAGCGACTCGAGCGCCCGGTCCTCGAGGTCGCCCCCGGTCGGCTGGCCGGGGTCGCGACACATCACGCACCAGAGGTTGCAGCGCTGCGTGACCTCGATGTTCAGCCAGGCCGGACCGAAGGGGAGCGTCTCCCGGCCCTCGGACGCCGCGGCGCGGACCCGCTCACTCGCCTCCGGCGGCATGCGTTCCCGATTCTACCGGGGAGCCCGGTTGACGCCGCCGCGCGCCCCGGCGGAGAATCCCCGCCCCGCGATGACGCGCCTCGGGGTTCCTCTGGGCCTCCTCCTCGTCGTGCTGCTCGCGCACGCCGATGTCGCGTTCCTCGGGCGGTCCTTCCAGACGTCCCGCTACATCGCCGGCACGGTCCCGGCCGGCCCGTGGGGCTACCCGGGCCAGGACCCGCCGGGCGACTACCCGTTCATGGACATGGCGGCGCCGGCGCTCGAGCACTACCCGCTCACCCGCGCGGCGCGGCGCCAGTGGGTCTCGGGGACCCTGCCGCTCTGGAACCCGGACTCCGGTTGCGGGCAACCCCTCGCGGCCAACATGCAGGTCGAGGCCTTCTCGCCCCTCAAGCTCCCGATGTGGGTGCTGGGGGACACGCCGCTCGCCTGGGACCTCTACACGCTCGGCCGCCTGTGGCTGGCGGCCTGCGGCGCCTGGGTCTTCGCGCGCCGGTGGGGTGCGGGGAGGGTCGGTGCCCCGTGCGCTGGCGCGCTCTACGCCCTCTCCGGGCACCTCATACTCCAGGCGAACATGCCTTATCTCGGCGCGGCCGCCCTCTTCCCGTGGCTCCTGGCGGCTGCCGACGCGCTGGCGCGGAGGCCGGCGGGGACGAGCCTGGGCCTCGCCGCCGTCGCGACCGCCGCCCTGGTGCTCGCCGGGTTCCCGCAGTCCACGTTCCTCCTGTGCCTGGCCGCGACCCTCTTCGTCGCGGTCCACCCCTCGGCCCGGCCGCGGCTCCGGTTGCTCGCCGGGTGGCTCGGGGCCTCGGCCCTCGGCTTCGCCCTCGCGGGGCCCCAGCTCCTGCCGTTCCTCGAGTACTGGGCCCACGCCCAGCACGAGCACCCTCCCGAGCGCGGGGCGGGGCTCTTCGCGCACCCGCCCGAGCACGCCCTCCTCCTCCTCTCGCCCTTCTCGCTCGGCCCCATCCACAAGACCTGGGTGCCGGTCAACTGGCACATGCAGCCTGGGCCCCTGGGGCTCGGGACGACGGCGCTGGGCCTCGCGGCGCTCCTCGATCGGGGCTCCCGCCGCCGGCGTGGGATCCTCGCCGGCGCCGCCGCGGCCGCGTGCCTCGCGAAGTTCTACGGCCTGCCCGGCCTGAACGAGATCGTCGGCTCCCTCCCCCTCCTCGCGCGCTGCCACATCGCCCGCTACGGGCCTCCGGTCCTCGGGCTCGCGGCGGCCGTCCTCGCGGGGACGACGGTGCAGAACGCCTGGCGGGGGCGCCTCGAGCCTCGGGTGCTCTCGCGCGGGCTCCTCGCCGCCAGCGCGGCCCTGCTAGTGCTCCTCTGGTGGCACGCGCCGACGCTGGACGCCGCCGACCGGCTCGAGGAGGCCGCGCAGGCCGCCCTCCCCGCCGCGGCGGCGGCGGCCGCGCTCGCGGCGCTCGCCGGTGCGGGAGCGCGGCTCCCGCGCCAGGCCCTCGCCGCCGGCCTCGCCCTCGCCGCCGCCGGGGAGCTGGCCGCCCTCGTGCCGCACGGCCGGCCCCTCCGCCACGATCCGTTCACGACGCCTCCGTTCGTGCGGACCCTCCGGGAGGCGATGGCCGAGCGGCCGGGACGACTCCTCGGCCTCGACCACGTCCTCCACTCGGCCACCCCGGCCGGCCACGGCCTCCCCGAAGCCGGCGCCCACGACGCGATGCACGTCCGGCGCGCGTTCGGGGTCCTGCACGCGCTCCTCGGCAGCCGCCCCGAACCCAACCCGACGGGGGGTGAGGTGCGGAGCCTGGACCACCCTTTCTGGAACGTCCTCGGTCTCCGGTACGTGGCCGCGCGGCGCGAGACGCTCCCCCACCTGCGCGAGGGGCTGCGCGCCGATCCGACGCCCGGGAATGTGCCCGTGGGCCCCCTCGAGGCCGGACGCTCGGTCGGCCAGACGTTCCTCTCCCCCGAAGACCGGCTCTGCGGGGTGAGACTCCTGCTCGGCACGTATCGGCGCGAGAACCCCGGGACCCTCGTGCTCCGTCTCTTCGACCCGGACTCGCCCGCGCCGCTGCGGGAGGCGCGGCGCCCGGCCCCGGGGATCGAGAACGACCGGTGGAACGACGTCTTCTTCGACCCGCTCCCGGGGTCGTCGGGACGGAGGCTCCGCTTCGAGGTGGGCGTGGAGGGAGGGGACCCGCAGCGGGCCCCCACGATCTGGATGAACCCGGGCGACCGCCACGCCGGGGGGAACCGGACGGAGGCCGGCCACGACGAGCCCGGGGACCTCGGCTTCGCCACCCTCCACGCGCCGGCGTGGGAAGACGGCCCCGAGTTCCGCCCCCTCGACGCGCTCGGGGGGGGGCCGTTCCGGCTCTACGAGAACCGTCGCGCCTTCCCGCGGGCCTTCGCGGTCCACCGCTGGATCGTGGTGGCCGACGCGCAGGCGGCCCGGGCCCGCGTCCTCGCGGCCTCGGAAGACCTGCGGCGCGTGGCGATCCTCGAGGCGTCGCCGCCGCTCCTCCCGCCGGAGGCCGAGCCGCCTTCCCCCTCCGTCGTGCGAGTCGAGTCGGATGCTCCGGACGAGGTCGCGCTCCGCGCGACGATGGCCGCGGACGGGCTCCTGGTGCTCGCCGACACCTGGTTCCCGGGCTGGGGGGCGACGGTGGACGGGAGCCCGGCCCCCGTCCTGCCCGCCAACGCGATGCTCCGCGCCGTCCCGGTCCCCTCGGGGGAGCACCGCGTCGTCCTCCGTTACGCCCCCGGGAGCTTCCGGGCGGGGCTCGCCCTCTCCGCGGCCGCCCTCGCCGTCCTCCTGGCGGCGGCGCTCGCACGACGCCGGGGGACCGCGTGAACGCCCGCGCCCGTCCCACGCTCGCGGCGGCGGCGGGGGTCGTGATCCTCGTACTCGCCGCGCACGCAGACGTGGTCGTGGGCGGCCGGACGTTCCTCGTGACCGAGTTCGGCCCCTGGACCGACCCCGACGGCCGCGGGGTCGCCGGGTACCGCGGGCCGCGCGCCGGCCGGCCGGAGGTCCTGGACTCCCCCGCGGCCTCCCGCATCCTGGACCCGAGCATCGCCGCGATCCACCGCGCCTACCGGGACGGTCGCCTCCCGCTCTGGTCGGGGGGGAACGGGCTCGGCTTCCCCCTCCTCGGCGACCCGGCGAGCCCCGCGCTCTTCCCCCTGAACCTCCCCGCCTTCCTCGGCCCGAGCGCGTGGGTCTGCGACCTCTCCTACCTCGCGCGGCTTGCGGTCGCGGGGATGCTGGCGCTCCTCCTCGGGCGGCGGCTCGGGCTCGCCCCCCTGCCTTCGTTCGCCGCCGGCGCGGCCTACGCGCTCTCCGGCCACATGCTCGGCTTCGTCCAGCACCCGTTCCTGAACGCCGCGGCTCTCCTCCCGGGCCTCCTGATCGCCGCCGACTGTTTGGCCACGGCGCCGGGCCTCCGGCCCGTCGCGATCGCGGGCCTCTCCGCCGCCCTCGTGATCCTCGGGGGATTCCCCCAGGCGGTCTTCCTCGCGCTCCTCACCGCCGTGGCCTACGTGGCCTGGCGGGCGCGCGGAACCGGGAGGGCGGGGCGGGTCCTCGCCGCCACGCTGGGCGCGGGCGCCCTCGCGGCCGCCCTCTCGGCCCCCTTCGCGCTCCCGGCGGCGGAAGTGATCCGGCACTCCGACCACACGCACCCGGCCGGCGTCGGGGAGCAGGCGCTCCCTCTCCGGAGCTGGGTGGACCTCGTCGCCCCCGACGCCCGCGGGAACCCCTACTATCGCTGGGACGAGACCCCCTGGACCGACAGGCTCCCGGGCTCGCTCGGCCCCGCGCTCGTCACGCTCGCCCTGGCCGCAATCCTCGGTCGCGGGCTCGGCCGGCCGTTCCGGTTCTTCGCGTGGCTCCTGGCCTTCTTCGCCTTGAAGTGCTTCGGCCTCCCGGTCGTGAACGAGCTCGTCGCACTCCTCCCGGGCTTCTCGCGGACCTTGTTCCACAAGTACGCGGGGGCCGAGGCGGCTCTCGCGTCGTCCCTCCTGGCGGCGTCCGCGCTCGCGCGGCTGCGCGCCGAGGTCCCCGGCGCCGCCGTCCGGGGGATCGTCCCCGCCGCCTCGATCCTCCTCGGCGCCCTCGCCGCCTTCGTCGCGTCGGTGCAGGGCCCGATCGCGCCCCCCGGCCGCCTCGCCCGGGTCCTCGCGGAGGTGGCGCCCGCGGCGGGCGTCTGCGCCGCGCTCCTCGTCCTCGCACTCGCGCGCCGCCGGGGGCTCCTGGCGCCCGCGATCGCCGCTTCGCTCGCGGCGCTCCTCGTCCTCGGCGACGCGGTGCGCCTCGCGCCCGGGGGAAGGACGGCCCGGGCCGATCCCTGGGAGGCGCCCCCCTACCTCGCGGAACTCGTCCGACTCGTGGAGGAGCGGGGCCCCTGCCGGGTCCTCGGCCGCGGCGACATCCTCCGGAGCAACGTCCCGATCGGGTTCGGGCTCGAGGAGCCGGCGTCCTTCCGGCCCCTCCACCCCGAGAGGACCATGACGCTCCTGCGGCAGCTTGGCTCCCCCCGTCGGGCGTGGGCCGACTCGGGCGAGCTCCCCGAGCCGGCCCATCCGCTCTGGAACCTCGTCGGGCTCCGGTTCGTCGCCATGCGGGAGGGAGCCCCTCCCGTCGCCCCGCGCCCCGCGGCCGCCGCCGAGGTCGTGCCCGGGAACGTTCCGGCCGGGGAGCTCGTCCGCGGCCGGGTCCTCTCGCAGACGTTCCTCTGCCGGGCGGCGGGTCTCGACCGGGTGGAGGTGCTGCTCGCCACCTACGCGCGGCGCAACGAGGGGACCCTGCGGTTCCGGCTCGAGGAGCTGGACACGGCGGGCGACGCGCGCCCCGTCGCCGATGAGGTCGTGGACCTGGCCGGGATCGCCGACAACGCCTGGCGCGTCTTCCGGGTCCCGAAACGGCGCGACTCGGCGGGCCGGCGGTTCCGGTTCCTCCTCGACTCGCCCGACGGCGTCCCCGGGAACGCGGTCACGGTCTGGAGGTCCGTGCGCGACGTCTACGCGGGGGGAGAGGCCTGCGACGGGGACGCGCCGCTCGGGGCCGACATCGGCTTCCGGGCGTGGGCCACCCCCGGGGGGACGGACTTCGTCCTGGCGCGCGCCGGGGAGGTCTCGATCTGGGAGAATCTCGCCGCGCTCCCTCGCGCCTGGGTCGTCCCGAGCGCCGAGGTGATCCGCTCCGGAGCCGAGGCGCTCCGCCGGATGAGCGCGCCGGACTTCGACCCGAGGCGGGTCGTGTTCCTCGAGGAGCCGGGCGCGCCCGGCGAGAGGCTCGAGGGCCCGCCGGGGGGGACGGTGAGCCTTACCTCCCGGCGGGACGACCGGTTGAGGCTCGTCGTCGAGACGCCCGGACCGGCCTGGCTCGTGGTCGCGGAGATCCACTTCCCCGGGTGGCGCGCCCGGCTCGACGGCCAGCCCGTGCCGATCCGGCGCGCGGACTACCTGCTGCGGGCCGTGGCCGTCCCCGGGGGCCTACACCGGGTCGAGATGGTCTACGCTCCAGCGACCTTCGACCTCGGGCTCGCGCTCGCGGCGCTCGGCGCGCTCGCGACCCTCGTGGCGCTAGCCCTGGGCCGGCGGGCGACATGAGGGCGTGCCTCCTCGACCCGACGTCGGACGGGGCCTGGCCCCCGGTCGCCTCCCGCGGCCACCTCTTCCTCGACCCGCGCTGGCTCGGGGCGATCGCGGAGACCTACGGGTTCGGGCCCCTCGCGGCCCTCACCGAGGACGGGCGGAGCGGGCTCGCCGCGTTCCTGGTCGAGGACCCCGGGGGGCGGCGCCTCGTCTCCCTCCCGTTCTCGGACCACGGGGACCCGGTGCTCGGGGATCCCGGGGATCTCCCGGTCCTCGTCGCGGCGCTCCGCGACGCCGCGCCCGGGGCCCGGCTCGTGGCGAACTTCCTCTCGGCGCCGCCTCTCGTGGGGGTGCCCGAGTCGGAGCACGACCTCCACCACGCCACCTCGCTCGCGGGGGGAGTCCCGCGCTGGAACCGCCGGCGCCGCCGGGAGCGGGCGGCGCTCGCGAAACGCGGGGGTCTGGTCCGGGACGGAGGCCCCGAGGAGCTCCGCGCCTTCCATGCCCTGCACGCGCGGTTCCGGAAGGAGAAGTACGGAGTCCTCACCCCGCCTCTGGCGTTCTTCGAGGCCGTGTTCCGCCGGTTCGCCGAGGCGGGGGACGCCCTTCTCGCGGTCGCCGAGCTCCGGGACCATGTCATCGCGGCCGGCCTCTTTCTCGTCTCGGGCGGGGTGCTCTACGATAAGTACCTGGCCCGGGCACCCGGATCGGGAGGCACCAGCGTCGTGAGTCCCCTCCTCTGGCGCGCCGCCGATTGGGGAGTCGCGAAGGGATGCCGGCTCTGGGACCACGGCCTCACCCCGCGCGACAACCCGGGCCTCCGCGAGTGGAAGCTCCGGCTCGGGAGCGAGGAGAGGGAGATCCGCCACTACGCCGAGCCCCTGCCCCCCGA
>JAKEIC010000071.1 GCA_022614695.1 Planctomycetales bacterium
CTTCGGCGTCTCCGGGACGCTGGAGCTCTAGGGCCCGTGGCGGCCACCCCGCGACACGTCGTCATCCTCCACGGCTGGAGCGACACGTCCCGGTCGTTCGGAGCCCTCGCGAACTTCCTCAGGAGGAACGGCCACTCGCCCGTCCCGATCTGGCTCGGCGACTACGTCTCGATGGACGACGACGTGCGGATCGAGGACGTGGCCGAGCGGGTCGAGGCCGTCGTGGCGGCGAGGCTCGCCGACAAGACCCTCGCGCGCCCGTTCGACATGGTGGTCCACAGCACCGGGGGGCTCGTCTCGCGGGAGTGGGTCTCGCGCTTCTACGCGACACGCGACTGCCCCTTGAAGCGCCTGGTGATGCTCGCCCCCGCGAACTTCGGGAGCCGGCTCGCCGCGATGGGGCAGAGTCTCCTCGGACGGGTCGTGAAGGGCTGGGGGAACTGGTTCCACACCGGGAAGGAGATGCTCCGGTCGCTCGAGCTCGCGTCGCCCACCCAGTGGCGGCTCGCCCGGTCGGACCTCTTCGCCCCTCCGGGCGCGGCGAGGGCGGCGGCCGTCTACGGCCGGGAGAGCGTCTGGCCCTTCGTGATCACGGGGGCCCACCCCTACACGAGCCTCCTGCGCCGCGTCGTGAACGAGGACGGCGCCGACGGGACCGTCCGGGCCGCGGCGGCGAACCTGAACGCCCGCGGCGCGACCGTGAGCTTCGCCGAGGACGAGGACCGGGCGACGTTCCGGGAGTGGGCGCCGCGCCAAGCCGGACCGGCCGGGGAGTTCCCGTTCGCGATGCTCCCCGCCCGCACCCACGGCTCCGTCATCTCGCCGGACGAGCGGGACGTGGAGACGGGCGGCGGCTACGCGGACCCGCTCGGGGCGCTCCTCCTGCGGGCGCTCTCCTGCCCCGACTTCGGCGCCTACGGCCGGCTCGCGGCGGACTGGTCGGCCCTCACGCGAGAGACGGTCGCCCTCGCCCCGGAGTCCGCCGCGGAGCGTCGCGAGGCCCTCCTCCCCGACGACGACCCCGAGGAGAGCGCCGAGTTCTTCCACGAGTACCTCCAGCTGAACGTGCACGTGGTGGACGACCAGGGGGCGGATGTCCCGGACTACTTCCTCGAGTTCTATGGGCCCGAGACCGGGTCCGACGACCCGTCGGTCTACTTCCACCGCGAGGTCCTCGAGCATGTCCACGCGAACGGGACGAACCCCTCGTACCGGTGCCTCTACGTGGACCGCACCGACCTCATCGGGGGCTACTACCCCCGGATCCGGAAGGCCGAGGACCGGGCCCTCCGGATGAGCCTCTCCGCGTCGCCTCCCGGGGAGAACGTGAGCTACTTCGGGAACTACAAGACCGGAGCGCGGGGCCACGTCACCCTCCACGCCGCCGGCGACGCGGAGGCGTGGCTCCAGCCGAACGCGACGCACTTCCTCGAGGTAGTGATCCCGAGGACCCCGGCGGAGGGGGTGTTCCGGATGAGGCGCGGGGCGCCTTGACGCGACGGGGGGCCGCCCCTATAAGAAGACGACTTGCGGCGGGCCGTGGCGGCCTCCGCCGCGCACGGGGGAGAACCGATGAACGTAGGGCCCTACGAAGTCCTTTCGGAGCTCGGCCGCGGCGGCTTCGCGACGGTCTACCGCGCGCGGGACACCCGCGACGGCCGCGAGGTCGCGCTCAAGGTCATGCGCTCGGGCGAGGGCGCGCCCGGGGCCGAGGAGCTGCACCGGTTCCGCCGCGAGATCGAGCTGACCCGGACGCTCGACCACCCCGGGATCGTGCGGGTGCTCGACTCCGCCAAGGAGGGCGAGACCCCGTTCTGGGTGGCCCTCGAGCTGATCGAGGGCGAGCCCCTCTCGGCCCGGATCGCCCGCGAGCCGCTGCCCTGGCGCGAGGCGGTCCAGATCGCCCGCGACGTGGCCGACGCGCTCGCCGCCGCCCACGCCAAGGGGATCCTCCACCGCGACGTGAAGCCCGGGAACATCCTGATCGGCCGCAAGGTCGGCCCGCCCCAGGCTCCCGGCGCCGCTCCGGCCGCCGCTCCGCCTCCCACCCCGGGCGCCGGACCCCCGACGACGTAGCGTCGCCCCCTGACGGGCCCGTAACTCAGACGAACGCTCCCCGGTCGCGGCGTCTCCGGGCGGGGCCTTCCGGGATCGAGGCGAGGACTGCCGGTCGCTACACTCGACTCCCCATGGCCTACGACCTCGCGCTGGCCGACCGCGTCCGCAAGGCCCTCGGCCGCCGCCGCGGGGTCGGCGAGAAGGAGATGTTCGGCGGCGTCGCGTGGCTCCTGGACGGCAAGATGTTCGTCGGGATCGTGAAGGAGGAGCTGATGGTCCGCGTTGGACCCGACCGCCACGACGCGGCCCTCGAGAAACCGGGCGCGAGGACCATGGACTTCACGGGGAAGCCGATGCGGGGCTACGTCTTCGTCTCGCCGGCCGGCCTGCGGTCCGCCGCGGCGCTGGCGGGATGGGTGAAGTGGGGAGCCGAGTTCGTCGCGACACTCCCGGCGAAGAAGCGCTGACTGGGACCGGCGGGGATGAGCGCGGGCCCCTCCGAGAGTCCGGCGGAGCTCGGCCGGGGCGAGCCTGCCGGCGCCTTCCTCGCCGACTTCGGCCTTGCGAAGTCCGTCGCGACGGGGTCGAGGCTCACGAAGACCGGCGAGGCTCTGGGGACTCCGGCGTACATGTCCCCCGAGCAGGCGCGTGGCGAGGTCTCCTCCCTTACCCCCGCGACAGACGTCTGGTCCCTCGGCTGCGTCCTCTACGAGGCGCTCTCGGGCCAGCGGCCCTTCGAGGCCGAGACGGACGCGGCGGTGGTGGGGAAGGTCCTTCTCTCCCAGCCGCCCCGCCTCCGCGCCATTCGCCCGGACGTCCCCGAGGCCGTCGCGCGTGTCCTCCGGGCCTGCATGGGGAAGCGCGCGCCGGACCGCTATCCGGACGGTTCGGCCCTCCGCGACGACCTGGACCGGGTCGTCCAGGGCGAGAGGCCGCGGGCGAGGGTTCCGGGCTCCCGGGTCCGCCGTGCCCTGGGGGCGGCCACCCTCTTCGCTGCGGCCGCGCTGGTCGTGGCCGCCGGGGCCTGGAGGGTCGGCACCGGGACCGGGGCCGCGGACCCGCCCACGGCCTCCCCGACCGCGGCCCTGCCGTCGGAGGCGCCGGCACTCGCCGCCCGGGCCCGCGCCTTCCGGGGGACGGACCCGCGGCGGGCGGCGGGGCTGCTGCGGGCAGCCCTCGAGCGCGAGCCGGGCCGGCACGACTGGCGAGTGGAACTCGGGCTCCTCCGGTGGGGCGTCGGGGAGGGAGCGGCCGCGCGGGAGGAGTGGGGTCGGGTACCGGAAGGGGCTCCCGAGGCCCGCTCGGCGCGGCTCTACCGGGCGCTCGAGGCGCTCTTCCGCTTCGAGGGTCGGTGGCTCCGAGGAGACCAGGCCCGTCCCGACTTGGAGGCGCTCGCGGCGGCCGGGGACCGCGAGGGGGGTCTCGCACGAGGAGCCCTGGCGCTCTTGGCCAGGGACTGGAAAGAGGCTCGCCGGCACCTGCAGGGAGAGGGGGGCTGGGAGGCGGCCCTCCTCCGCGGGTACGTCGAGACCCTCGATCCTGCGGGGGACCCCGGGGCCGCCGTGCGGGGGTACGAGAAGGCGATCGAAGAGGGGATCGGCTTCGCGTGGGCGTACAGCAGCCGGGGCAATGCGCGCCAGGCCCAGGGCGACCTCCCCGGGGCGATCGAGGACCACGGCCGCGCCCTCGAGATTGACCCGCACTACGCGGGGGCATACTTGAACCGCGGAAACGCCCGGCGGGCCCAGGGACTTCTCGCGGGGGCGATCGAGGACTACGGCCGCGCGCTCGAGGAGAATCCGCGGTTCGCGGAGGCGTACCTGAACCGCGGAAACACGCGCCAGTCGCTGGGCGACCTGGGCGGGGCCCTCGTGGACTATGGTCGCGCCCTGGAGGTGAACCCGGGGGACTCCGTGGCGTACGCCCACCGCGGCTTCGCGCGGGCCGAGCAGGGAGACCTCGCGGGAGCGATCGAGGACTACGACCGCGCCCTGCAGGTGGACCCGCGGTATGCGCCGGCGTACCTGAACCGCGGATTCGCGCGGGAGGGGCAGCGCGACCTCGCGGGGGCGATCGAAGACTACGACCGCGCCCTGGAGGTGAACCCGCGGTATGCGGACGCGTACACGAACCGCGGAGTCGCGCGGGCGAAGCAGGGCGACCTCGCCGCGGCGCTCGCGGACTTCGAGCGCGCCCTGGAGGCGGACCCTCGGCATGCGCAGGCATGCTGGAACCGCGGAGTCGTGCGGGCGAGGCAGGGCGACCTCGCGGGGGCGATCGCGGACTTCGAGAGGGCCCTCGCGGTCGCCCCGCCGGGCTGGCCGAACCGCGGGCAGGCCGAGGAGGGCCTCGCCCGCGCCCGAGCCGCGCTCGGGGTGCCGGGGGGCGGCCGGTGAGCGCCTTCCTCGCCGACTTCGGCCTCGCGAAGCTCGCGGCGACCGGGAGCCGGCTCACGCGGACCGGGCAGGCCCTCGGGACCCCCGCCTACATGTCCCCCGAGCAGGCGCGGGGCGAGGTGTCGTCCCTCACGCCGGCGAGCGACGTCTGGAGCCTCGGCTGCGTCCTCTACGAGATGCTCGCGGGGTGCGGGCCTTTCGACGCCCCCACCTCGGCGGCCGTGGTGGGCCTGGTCCTCACCCAGCACCCGCCCCGGCTGCGCCGGCAGCGACCCGACATCCCTCGGGACCTCGAGGCGACGGTCCGGGCGGCCCTCTCGAAGGCGGCGGGGAAGCGTCACCGGACGGCGGGCGAGTTCCGGGACGACCTCGCGCGGCTCCTGGCCGGGGAGCGGCCCGCGCGGCGGTCGCGATCGCGGGTGCGCGGAGGCATGGCCGCCGGAGCCGGAGCCGCCCTCCTGGCGGCGCTCCTCCTCGCGCGGTCCTCGCCCGAAGCGTCGTCGCCCGACGACCCCCCCGACGCGCCGGTCCCCCACCGGCCCCCACCC
>JAKEIC010000072.1 GCA_022614695.1 Planctomycetales bacterium
CTCGGGATCCTCGCCGCCGGACTCCCCGGGGGGGCCGGCCCGGCCTCCGGCCAGGTGGGGGGGGGCGCCCCCCCCCCGCCGCCGCAAGAGCCTCCCCCCGAGTCGAAGCCCCCGGAGGCTCCCCCCGAGGCCCCGCCGCAGGAGCCCCCGGCCGAGACGAAGCCCCAGGAGCCCCCGGCGGACTCCAAGCCCAAGCCCAAGCCCCGCGGCCGGACGCAGGAGCCGGAGCCTACGAAGCCCGCCGAACCCACTCCGGACGCGCAGGAGCCCCCGAAGCCCGGCGAGGAGCCCGAGGCGAAGCCGGGCGAGAAGCCCGCCGCGAAGCCCGCGGCCAAGGGGCCCGGCAAGAGGCGTCCCCGGATCTCCCCGCGTCTCCCGCGGCGGGACCGCGACCTCGAGGCGCGGGGCGGCCTCGGGCTCGCCCTGCTCTCCGGGGCGGTCCGGAAGGACCTGGTCGGGTCGCTCGGGACCAGGACCGACTTCTCGGACCTCGACCTCGACGGCGTGACCCTGGTCGCGCCACTCGAGGCGATGTTCCACCTCTCGCCGCGGCTCTCGGTCTCGGCCGAGTTCTTCTACGTCGCGATCGAGGGCAGTCCGACGCTCGAGAAGAAGGTGACCTTCAACGGGGCGACGTACGCCGCCGGGACGAAGCTCGAGACGTTCCTGGATGCCACCGTCGCGGGGCTCGCCGCCCGGTACTTCGCGAACTCGTCGGAGATCTCCACCTTCGACGTGGAGGCGGGCGTCCGCTACTTCGGCTCCCAGATCCGGATGCGCGCCGACGGGGCGACCCGGCGGTCGGTCGAGACGACGGACGCCTTCATCCCGTTCCTCGGGTTCCACGGCCAGGTGTGGCTCTATAAGGAACTGCGGCTCGAGGCCGGCGGGAGGATCGGCGTCCTCGCCATCGGGAACAACAGCGACAACCAGACGAACGGGATGTTCGAGTTCTACGCGCGGTTCTCGCTCCCGATCCCGCTGCCCGGGCACCTCGGCGAGCGCGCGCAGGCCCGCGTGTCGCTCGGCTACCACTTCTTCTCGGTGAACGCGGAGCGGAAAGACGGTGGCGCGCAGGAGGACCTGGAGCTGACGGCCCAGGGGCCGATGCTCTCGTTGCTCTTGCGGTTCTAGGGCCCAGCGATGAGGCGCGCCGCGGCCGTCGGGCTGCTCCTGGGCTCGGCCCTGGCGGCGGCGACGGGTCAGGAGCCCGGCGCGCCGGCCGCCCCGGCCGACCCGGCGGACCTCCTCCGACGGGCGCTCGGGCG
Organism: Planctomycetales bacterium; assembly: GCA_022614695.1. Classification (GTDB taxonomy): domain Bacteria; phylum Planctomycetota; class JAKEIC01; order JAKEIC01; family JAKEIC01; genus JAKEIC01. Next base: position 1,269 of record JAKEIC010000072.1, read on the forward strand.
CGGGGACGTGGCCATGGAGGCGGCGGCGGCGCTGCGGGCGCTCCCGCGGGAGGGGCTGGCGCCGATCGCGGACGAGATCGTGAGGCGCCTCTCGCGCGCGCGGGACGCCGCTCTTGCCGAGCGCGGGGAGAGGATCCGGGAGGCGGGGGGCGCGCTCGGCGGCGGCGTGCGGAAGCGGCTGCACGATGCCCGGGAGGCCGCGAAGAGGCTCATCCGGAGCAACGCCTACACGAAGGAGCGCCAGCCCGAGGTGGACCGGCTCGTGGGCGACGTCCGCACCCTCTTCCACTCCCCGTTCCCGGCCGAGGCGCTCGACTCCCCGAGGCTCCGCGAGGAGCTGGGGCGCTGGAGCCTCCTGCGCGACCTGGCGACCCGCGCCGCCGGCGAGAAGGCGGGAGGTCTCGACCCGGACGCCGAGGTCGCGGCCCTCGACCGGCGCGAGATCCCGAAGCTCTGGCTCAGCTCGTCGCAGGAGGAGGCGCTCGAGTCGGTGCAGAAGGAGCACCGGGACTTCCTCGACCCCGAGGAGTGCGCTTGCATCGAGGCGACGAACCGCTACCGCGCGATGATGGGCCTCATGCCCGACCAGGTGGACCGGAAGCTCGTGGTCGCCGCCCGAAAGCACTGCGAGGAGATGCAGAGGCTCGGGTACTTCGCCCACGAGTCGCCCGTTCCCGACCACCGGACGCCCGGCCAGCGCGCGGGCAAGGAGGGCACCTCGTGCGGCTCGGAGAACATCGCGGCCGGCCAGTCGCGGGGCGAGGGCGCCTTCGACGGCTGGTACCACTCCCCCGGCCACCACCGGAACATCCTCGGCTCCCACGGCCGGACCGGCGTCGGCCGCCACGGGACTCTCTGGACGCAGATGTTCGGCTAGCTCGCGCGCAGCGCGCGAGCTAGGGGGGTGGAGTCGCGGGAGGCCCGTCGGGACGGAGCTTCCCGCGCGCCCATCGGGCCGCTCGCCAGAGGGTGCGCGCGCCGGGGATGCGGCGGAGGGCCCCGAGGCGGGCCTCCTGGTCGGCCGCGACCCGGCGGAGCCCGGCGATCTCGGCCTCGAGGTTCCGGGCGTGCTCCTCGGCCATCCGCAGGAGCGCCGTGAGATTCCGGATGTGGACGTCCTTGTCCTGGACCTGCTTCCGGAGGCCCGTCGCCTCGCGCTCGAGGGCCTCGCGCCGCTTCGCCTCCCCGGCGTGGGCGAGGACGATCTCCTCGAGCACCTTCACGCTCCTCTGCGCGCGGTCGAGCGTCTCGTGGAGCCGGGCGAGGCGCCCCCGGTCATGGAAGAGCGCCTCCTCGATCTCGCGGGCCTTCGCCTCGGCCTCGGCCTGGAGGGCCCCGACGTTCCGGATGTGCACCTCCTTCGCCGCGAGGTCCTCCTCGGCCGCCGCGAGCCTCTTCTCGCGGTCCCGGACGATCGCCTCGAGGTTCCGGATGTGGGACTCCTTCTCCTCGACGCGGCCCATCCGGTCCTCGAGCCGGCGGATCTTCCGGTCGCGGGCCTCGAGGAGGCGGCGGTCCACGCGGTCCGCGGCGCCGAGGACGACGGGCACGGGCGGCGGAGGGGGCGGGGCGCGGAGGAGGCGGAGGAGGCGGTCCAGCCGGGGGAATAGGAGAGAGGTTTCCTTGAGGGTCCCCTGAGATTGAAGCAGGCTCGCACGGAGATCGCCCGAACCCACGCCAGCGCCGACGCAATCCGCGATCGCCACGGCATCCATGTCTTGAATGGGCGGCACGAAGGGGACCCCGGCCCAGATCGCCGCGGGATCGCCGCCTTCCCAATCCACGTTCATCCCGGAGGGGGGGAGCACCGCGCTGGCCTGGAGGAGCCATGCTCCGCGCTCCTCCCATCGGAGGTGCCCCGGGCGCGTGTTGATGAACACGCTGCGGTTGTAGATCCCCAGGCTCTGCGCCACGCGAGCCGCGGCCGCCACCCCCGGATCCTCCCCTCCGCCCGCACGACGCCCGGCCGACAGTACGAGGCGCACTTGCGGGATCGCCGACTTCAGGAGATCCACGGCCTTCACCGTTTCCTCCAGGAACTTCGGAGGGTAGAGCCACGGAAGGGCCATGAGGATCGGGTCCCCGGAGGGGATTTGGAACATCTCGCGCGGGCCCGGCCCACCCTTCGGCTCCTCGGCCGGGAGCGGGGTCCGGACCGGGACCACGCGCGATCCCAGCGGGGCGTCCACGCGGCCCGCTCCCGCGAGTAGGCCGCGCGCCCAGTCCTCGGCCGGCGGGCTGACCAGGACGAATTGCGAGCGGCGGAGGAGCTCCAGCAGGCTCTCGGCCCCTCCCACCCTTTCGGCCAACTCGTCGCGGGCGCGTTCGCCTAGAGGAACGCCGTTCAGCCCCCTATCCAGGTCCAGCGCGATCCTCCGCGCCACCTCCCGGGCCTTGGGCAGCGCGCCGAACGCCTCCGGGGTCCCCAGCACCCAGTCCGCCTCCGCCGCCTCCCTCGCCGCTGCCCCGTCCTCCCACGCGATCGGCCTCGTCCCCGCGATGGGCGGGTCGGGCGGCTGCGGGCTCGCGAGGGCGACGTCGCACTCGGGCGCGATCGCCTCGGCGAGGAGGCGCGCCCGCGCGCCCGGGCCGTCGCACTCGGCGCCGAACACCGTCGGCGCGAGCACGAGCACGCGGGGCTTCGGCGACGCCCCCGGGTCGGCCGCCCGGAGCGTGGCGAGCACCCCTTCGTGGATCCCGCGGTAGGCGGGGTCCCCGAGGAGCGTCGGCTCGCCGAGGGTCCCGGCGGACGAGGCGAGGACCTCCGAGTCGGTCCAGCGCCTTCTTCCCTGGATCCGCCGCCGGTCCTCGAGGAGGGCCGGGACCCAGCCCGAGAACGCCTCGACGGCCTTGAGGAC
>JAKEIC010000005.1 GCA_022614695.1 Planctomycetales bacterium
GGGCGGGTCGTCGGCGTGCTGACGCTCGATCTGTCGGTGGCGTACTTTGAGGTGCTGCGCGGCTGGCTGAAGGAGCTGAACCTCGGGGACAGCAGTTATGGCTTCGTGATCAGCCGGTCGGGCCTGATCATCAGCCACCCGCACCCGGAGTATGACTTCGCCCATCTGGTGGCCGCCAACAGGCCGCCGCGGAAGATCAGCAAGTTGGCCGCGGCCGACGAGTCTTTCGCCGCGCTGGTCTCCCAGCTTCAGACGGGCCGGGTCAGCAGTGGGACTGCCGTTGATCCCTCGACGGGCCGGCCCGCGACAGCGACCGGAATCGGCCCTCCTGGCCCCCCGCCTCCACGTCGTAGGGGAGGAGGTCGGTCCCGATGTAGTCGAGGCTCTCGAACCGGTCGGGCGCGCCGGTCCCGAGGCGACGGCCCTCCGCGTCGTAGCGATGGCGGTACCCGCCGCCGCCGAGTCTCCATCCGCCGCCCGGGAGCGCGTGCGCGGTCCACGCAAACGTGCGGCCGCGCTCCCCCCCCGCCTCGTCGAACTCGATCAGGTGCACGTTCTCGGCGGACTGCTCCGCCGGCGTGTACTTGCCGGCGAAGAAGAGCACGCGGCGAGCCCGGTCGTAGACGAGCGCGTCGAACTGGAAGCGATCGCCACGGGCCGTGAGCCCCCCCGAGCGGATCCGCGCCCCGGCCGCCGGGATCCCCCACTCCTCCAGGGCGATGCCGCCGGCCGCGAGTCCCCCGGAGAAGAGCAGCACCGGCCCGAGGGCCCGTGTGAGGCTCATGCCGCTCGCCGTGACGGGGAGGAGCTCCCCGGCCCGGCGCAGCCGCGAGAGGGCGAACGCGACACCCACGAGGGTCACCACCGGCCCCACCTGGGCGAAGATCACCGGGAGGTGCCAGAGGTAGTAGGTCGCGATGTAGGCGAGCAATCCCCCGCGCTCGGGCTTCACGAAGTCCCCGAGCTTCGTGAACAGGTCCACGAGCACGAAGAGCGAGAGCACCGAGACGAGCGTGATCGCGAACGCCGCGAGGAACGCCCGGAAGACGTAGCCGGGGATGCGGCCGAAGACTAATTCCACAGGTACACCCGGACGAGCCCGACTCCCAGTATCCCGAGCGCCGCGTGGGGGAGCGCCAGGGCGGCGGCCGCCGGGAGGGTCCCGGCCGCGCCGAGGGCCTCCCCGAGCTGGAGGAGCGGGTAGTAGACGAGGAGTATGGGAAGGAACCCCGCCGCGAAGGCGACCAGCCGGCTCCGGCGCCGGATCGCGCACCCGAGCGGGGCGCCGACGAGCGGGAAGAGGAGCCCCGCGAGCGGGACGGCCGCGCGCTTGGCCACCTCGGTGTCGAGCGCCTCGTTGCGCCACGGGCGGACGCGTCCCTGGTTCAGGTCGTCGCGCATCTCGCGGAGCGCGTCATTCGCCCCGAGGATCTGGTCGTTCGTGAGGTAGAGGAGCCGCGGGAGCTTGCCTGCGGGGTCGAGGAGCGGGATCTCGAGGCGGCGGTACGACTCGCCGACGAACTTCCGCTCGGCGCCGAGTCGGCCCTTCTCGGACCAGCCGTGCTCAGGGTGGATCCCCGTGAGCTCCGGCCGCTCGAGATCGAGGACGAGGGTGTCGGTCCCCTCCTCGAGCCGGATCCGGCCCCGCCGCGCGACGAGCTTTGCCTCGAGCCCTTCGGTGGCGCCCGCCACGACGGTCACCTCCGTGAGTTCCCCCCCGCGCCGGTCCCTCCAGTGGATCCGCACCCCCGAGCCGGCCCGGACCGTCCTCTCCCCCCCGCGTGGGTCGGCGAGGACCTGCCGGACCGCGCGGCGGGCCAGCTCGCTCTGCTGGCGGTGCGCCATCGGGGCGACCTCGGCGTGGACCCAGAGCAGCGCGGCGGTCGTGGCGGCGCCGAGGAGGAGCACGGGAGGGAGGAGTCGGCGAGCCGGGATCCCCGCGCTCCGGAACCCGTCCACCTCGCCGTCGGCCGCGAGCCGGCTGAACGTGAACGTCGTGGCGAGGAGGAGCCCGAGCGGGAGCGCGAACGCGAGCGACGCCGCGGCGAGCACAGGGAGCGCGGCCCCCAGAACGGTCGCGCCCGCGCCCTCGATCTGCCGCGCGAGCTGCGCCCCGCCGCCGACCGTGAGGAGGCCGGCGAGGAGGAGCGTCGCCGCGAGGAATGTGGCCCCCGCCTCGCGCCACACGTACCGCTGCCAGAGGGGCAGCCAGCCCCCGGGTCTCACCGCGGGGCTCCCCCGGGGGGCGCGCCCGGCGCGTGGACCCCGCGCCCCGCCTTCCTCGCGCGCTCGGCCCGCCCGATCATCTCGTCCTGGTACGGCCCTTCCCTCAGCGTCGCGGGGTCCAGGTGCACGAGCCCGCGCTCGAGCATCTCGAGCTGGACGAGCAGGTGGACCCGGCCCGTCGAGTTGGGCACGAAGACGTAGGCGTGGGCCGGCGGCCCGAGCCCCTCGACCGGGAGGCAGCGCACCTTCTGGCGGAGCACGTACCGCGCGTTCTCCTGGCGAGACTCCCCCTCGAGGGATTCACCCGCCCCGGGGGCCCGCACCCCCGCGTACCGCAAGCGCGAGCCGTCCTCGAGGACGACGGTGTCCCCGGAGATCACCTCCGAGACCACCACCAGGGGGAGCGACTCGAGTGCCCCGGGCGCGCCCCGGGACTCCGTCGTGTAACAGCCCGCCGATAGCATCGCGGCGACGAAGAGGACGGCCGCGCGCGCGGAGGATGGCGGGAGCCGGATCAGCGCGCCTTCTCCGGGCCTTTCACGGCCGGCGTCGCGGCCTGCGAGACGAGCTCCCCCACCCGCCGCCGGAGCGCCTCCCGGTCGAGCAGCTTCGCGTCGGCGAGAACGTCCACGAGAGCCTCCACCTGGTAAACGAGCGCGAGGACGATCCGTTCGACGTCCGGGTCCGTCGCCGCCCCCATGAAGCCTCCTCGCTCCCGGCCGCGACCGCGCGGGCACCAGTGAGCCGATTCTAGCGCCCGCCGCGGAAGGGCTCTACTTCACCCACCCCGCCGATTCCGCCACGTAGCCGACGATCTTGTAGGCGATCCGCGCCGCGGTGAACTCGGTGAGGACCTCGTTCGGGAGCGGGCGGGTCTCGGTGATGTCGGCGCCGACGATCCGGCGCTCCTTCGCGACCCCGCGCAGGAGCGCCAGCACCTCGTGGTACTCGAGGCCGCCCGGCTCCGGCGTGCCCACGCCCGGGGCATAGGCCGGATCGAGCGCGTCCATGTCTATCGAGACGTAGACGGTCTTCGGGAGGGCCTTCACGACGTCGTCCAGGTGCTCGAGGAAGGGGCGGGTCTTGTGCATGAAGAAGGTCCTCACCTTCCCGGACCGGCCCAGCTCCGCCTCCTCGGCCGAGAGGCTCCGGATCCCGACCTGCGTGATCGAGACCCCGGCCTCGAGGCACCGTCGCATGACGCAGCCGTGGCCGTAGCGGGTGCCCTCGTACTCGTTCCGGAGGTCTCCGTGGGCGTCGAAGTGGAGGATCCCGACCCCCGGAAAGGCGTCCTTCATGGCGAGGACGGGCCCGAGGGTGATCGAGTGCTCTCCCCCGAGCGAGAGGACGAACTTCCCGCGCGCGAGGTAGCGGGCGACCTCGGGGGCCGTCACCGTGTGCAGCTCCTCGGGCGGGGGCGCGGACCCGGACGGGATCGAGGGCGCGGTGAAGACGCCGACCTCGGACGACTCGCGGCCGAGCTCCTCGTCGTAGAGCTCCACCTGCGACGACGCATTGATGATCGCGGCCGGCCCGGTCCCGGTCCCCTTGAGGAACGTGACCGTCCTCTCGTAGGGGATCGGCAGGATCACGACCTTCGCCTTCTCGAGGCCCGTGAGGCGGCTCGGGAGGTCGAGGAAGTTCCACGATGCGGGGGTCATCTCTTCCTCCCGTCCTTCCCCGGAGTATCGGGGAACCCGATCTCGCGGCCCGAGAGGTCGTAGGCCGGCTTCCACGGCCTCTTCGCGGGGGCGCCCGCCTCGGCGAGCCCCGTGACGAGGAAGGGAAGCGCGATGGTCGCGTCGCCGTAGACGGCGACCATCTTCGCCTCCTTCGCGATCTTCCCCCACGAGTGCGACTCGGAGAAGGTGCAGCCCGAGAGGCCGCCCCAGTGCGGGGCGTCGGCCGTGAGCTGAACGCAGTAGTAGTGGCCCTCGCCCCGCTCCTCCCCGTGCCACACGAGGGAAGCCGTCACCTCGGTTTGCTGGATGAAGTTCTTGGGAGTTCCCCCCCCGATCATCATCAGCCCCGTGCGCGGAGCGTGGTCGCAGATCGCGGCCGTCTCCTCGACGTCGCCGACGGGGTCGTAGGTGAAGCGCCGATCCGTCTTGGGCACGTCCGCCACGATCGCGATCCCGTAGCCCGAGTCGCCGATCGCGGGAACGTAGACGGGCACCCCGGCCGCCGCCGCGGCCTTTACGATCCCCTCGCCGGGCGCCTTCTGGAGCTTCCGGCCGAGGCCGTAGAAGAACTCGCGCGTCGTGTAGGGCCGCGCCTCGAGGGTGCTCGCGTACGCCGCGATGAGCCGATCGGCGTCCCGGAACACCCGGTCGTCGCCGTACGTGTCGTAGATCCGGTCTATCTCCTCCTCGCCGAGGACCACGTCGTTGAACTCGGGGTCCCCCTGGAAGTGGGGGTGTCCGAGGGTCTCGACCAGGTCGTGGAAGAGGTTCGCGCCGGTCGAGACGACGCAGTCCACGAGCCTCTCGCGGACGCAGTAGGCGAGGATCTTCCTCATGCCCGCGGGCACCATCGCGCCGGCGAGCCCGAGGAAGATGGTCGTCCGGTCGGCCAGCGCCTCGCGCCAGATCCGGAAGGCCGAGCCGAGGGAGCGGCCCTGGAACGAGCAGTCCTCCATCCGCGTGAGGACGTCCGAGACCTTCGCGCCGGGGATCACCTCGAACGGGAGGACCGGGTGCCGGAGGATCTCCTTCCGCGAGGGGCGCCGGACGTGCGCGCCGACGTGTCGGGCCGGGCTGCCCATGGCGTCCCCCTAGGGCAGAAGCACCGCCGCGGCGATCACCGTGGTCCAGAGCTTCCGGTGGCCCTCGGCGGATTGGGTGATGTTCCGCGTCGAAACGATCTTCCCGCTGATCTTGTAGGTCTGCTCGCGCGAGTCCCAGTCGGCGTTCGGGTCGAACTCGACGCCGAGCACCGTCGCCAGCATCGAGGCGGCCAGGTCCTCGGCGTACTCGCCCGACTCCTCCTCGGTCTCGCCGAAGGGGTGGTGCTCGGAGAGGTAGCCGTACATCCGCCGGTCCTTCGGGATCGCGCAGCCGACGCTCGCGGCGATGAGTCGGCTGTGCTCGTTCGTCTCGTTCCGGGCGAGCACCACGAAAGCGATCTGCCCGGCCTTCAGCCGCGCGAGACCGCGCTCCCGCGGGATGATCTTGCAACCCGGCGGGAAGATGCTGGAGACCGTGACGATGTTCAGGTTCGCGATCTTGGCGTCGCGCAGCGCCTCCTCGAACGAGGAGAGCCGCTCCTTGTGGCGCCCGACCCCCTTGGTAAAGAACATCTCGCGGGGGACGTACACGAGGGGGACGATGATAGGGGCGTCGCCGGGGGTTTCAAGCAGAATCCCGCGGCTGGTCCGCGTAGTCCGCGACGATCACGCGGCGAATCTCCTCGGTGAGCCGCTCGGGCAGGTCCCCGCGGGCGGCCTCGAGCCCGGTCCGCGGAGGGACGATGGGCGGGTGGACGATCGCGCGGATCGGGCCCCCCAGGCGCGGGAGCGCCCGGCCCCGCGGCCACAGCCGGTAGGCGCCGTTCAAGGTGACGGGCACGATCGGGGCCCCGGCCCAGACCGCGAGCATCGCGGCGCCCGGCCGGAACGGCGCGAGGGCGCCCCCGGGGAGCGATCGGCCCCCCTCGGGGAAGATGCCCACCCCGCGCCCGCCACGGAGGTGCTCGAGCGCCCTCTGGATCGCGCTCCGGTCCGTCCCCCCGATCTTCACGGGGAACGCGCCCCCCGCGCGCAGCAGCCGCCCCGCGATCGGGAGCGTGAAGAGCCGGTCCCACCCCATGAAGTGGAACCGCCGCTCGAGGATCAGGAAGAGCAGAGGCGGGTCGAGCCACGTCGGGTGGTTCGAGACGAGGACGGCAGGGCCGGACGCGGGGATCCTCTCGGGGTGGACGACGCGGGCGCGGAAGCAGAGGCGACAGATCGAGCGCCCCAAGGCCCACCCCGCCCGGAATCGCCACGACCGGTCGGGCAGGTACCCGTCGAGCGGCCCTCGGACGCTCTCACGCGGCATCGGCGCGCGCGGGGGGCTCGCGGACCCGGAGGACGAAGGAGAGTCCGATGATGAAGAGGAGCGAGATGGACAGGATGGCGGGCCGCTGGCTTCCGAAGAGCCGCGACATCTCGCCGAAGAGGATCGGCCCCATCACGGCCGCGGACTTCCCCACCAGGGAGTAGAACCCGAAGTAGCGGTTCTCCTCCCCGGGCGGGATGAAGCGGGCGTAGAACGCGCGCGACGCCGCCTGCACGCTCCCGAGCCCGAGCCCGGCGACGCAGGCGACGCCCCAGAACAGCGTCTTGGTCTGGACGAAGAACGCGGCCGTCACGACCGTGCACCAGAGGAGAAGCGCGGAGACCACCACGAACTTCGGCCCCCGCGTGTCCGTGGGCCGCGCCATCGCGAACGCGCCGGCGAGCGCCGAGATCTGGACGACCAGGAACAGCGCGATCGTCTCGCCCCGGCTGAACTGCAACGTGGTCGTTGCGAAGAGCGAGGCGAAGACGATCACCGTATTCACTCCGTCCTCGTAGAAGAGGTAGCCGAGCAGGAATCGCCTGGAGTCTCGGGACGCCACGAGCCGACGGCCGACGTCCAGACAGCTCCGGAACCCCTCGCGGGCAGCCGCGAGAGGGCCCAGGCGCGAGCCAGTCTGGCCGGGGATCAAGAAGAACGCCGGGAGAGAGAATAGGGCGAACTGCGCGGCGACGAGGAGCCAGATCGGGGTCGCGCGGAAGGGATCGGCGAGCGCGAACGGCAGTGCGCCGACCAGTGCGACGATGGAGCCGAGGTAGCCCACGGCAAAGCCCCAGCCGGACACGCGTCCCTGGATCGAGGGGGGGGCAACCCGGGGAAGATTCGCGTTGTAGAAGACGTAAGAGCCCTCCATGCCGACGTTGGCGAGGGCGGCCAGCGCAAACCCCGCGAGGACGTCGCCCTTCCGGAGGAACGAGAATGACGCGACGCAGAGGATGCACACCCACGTGTAGCCAATCCAGAGCTTCTTGCCGCACGCGGCCGCGTCCGCGATCCCCCCGAGGAATGGGGAGGTGAGCGCGACGAACACCATCGAGGCGGAGACGGCCCGTCCCCACCACGCGTCGCCCTCACCGGTCCCGTTCCCGACGATCGCGTTGGCGTAGTAGACGCAGAAGATCGTGCTCGCGATGACGGCCGAGTAGGCCGAGTTGGCGAAGTCGTAGAGGCACCAGGAGACGATGCCGCGGTTGAGGCGCGCCCGGCCCGTCGGCGTCGGGGGCACGGGCTCCGCGGAGTCGGTCTTGGTCGGAACGTGGCTCATGCGGGAGAGCCCCGGCCGCGAGCCACAGCGCTCCACAGGACGAGCGCCGCCCCGGCCATGGAGGCGAGCGCCAGGCCGAGGCCGAGCCCGTCCGGCGAGTAGCGAAACTCGATTCGACAGGACTTCTCGTACACGGGCACGGCCATGAGGAACCCGTACGTCCGAAAGATCGGGACTTCCACGGGACCGATGGCGGCGGTCCAGTCCGGCGACCAGGGGACCGAGAGGACCGCCATCGCGGGCCGATCCGCCCGCACTTCAAGAACGAGGCGCTCGGGCCGGTCGGAAGGGAGCACGATCACCTCCCCGGCCGGCCCTGGGCGCCCCGGCAGGTCGCTAAACGTGTTGGGGGGGTACTCGTCCTCGAGAAGCGCGACGCCCCGCGGGTCGAGGGCCGGGTTCTCAACGGCCTCGTGGATTTCGCCGGGCGGGACGAATCGGACCCCGCCCGCGAGCCAGGCCCGCGGCAGCGCGGTCGGCCGCTCGAAGAGCGCCGGGAGTCGGCCGGGCTCGGTGAGCGTCCGGAGCCCGGGCGGTTCCGCCTTCCAGGGCGGCGGGAAGTCCGAGAGGAGGTAGCGGACGTTCAGCAGATCCAGCCACCGCGCCGCCGCGGGCTCCCCGCACCGCTCGAAGACCTGCCCGGGGTAGAGGAGGATCCGCGTGTCGGACGGCGGCTCGGCGAGGATCCGGTCCACCACGCGCAGGAACCGCGCCGAGACCATCGGGTCGAACCCCTCGACCTTCTCGAGCCCGCTCACGAGCCCGGAGTTGAAGACCGGGTACTCACTGAACTGCGAGACGCGGGCGGGTCCCCCGCTCTCCCGAAGGACACCCGGGAGCGACCCGGGCCCGCGCAGGAGAGTGTCGGAGTCGGGCTTCGGGAAGCCGACCAGAGTCCGCAGCGCGGGCGGGGCGAAGTCGAGCACGGCCCCGGCGACGAGGACGGCCCCGGCGGCGGCGGCGCCCAGGGCCCCGCGGGCGAGCCCGACGGACGCGAGCCCGACCGAGGCGGCGCCGGGAAGGAGCCCGGCGGCGAGAGCGCCGGCGCGGAGACCCCCGGGCTCGGCGAGCTGCGCCACTCCGAGCGTGGCCGCTAGGAAGCCGCCCGTGCCGAGCGCGGCGCGGATCCCGAGGAAGCGCGCCTCGTCAGGCGTGACCGAGAGGAGCCTCCGGGCTCCCTCGCCCGCGAGCAGGGCCGTCGCGAGCCCCACGACGAGCAGGAGCCGGACGGGGGCCCGGATCCGGCCCGCCGCCGTGAAGGGCGCGGCGAGCCATCCCCCGACGGCGCCCCCGGCCTCGACGAGGGGGCCGATCGCGACGGCTCCGGCAAGCGCGACGGCTCCCGCGGCGGCGAGAGCCGCCGTCCGGCGGTCGGGCCGTCGGGCCAGTGCCGCAGCGGCGAGGAAGATCGGCACCATCCCCACGTGGCCGACCTGCTCCCACCAGTATCCCGTCCTCCCGAGCGAGTCGGGGAACGCCCGGGCCTTGCGGGTGTCGAAGTCCGGACCGAACGGGTGGAGCGGCGCCCCCCGCGCGTCCGGCGCGACGAGCAGGGCCAGGTTCCCGGGGTGCAGGGTATGCTCGGCGACCCAGGCTCCGGAGAGCGACGCCGCACGCGCCGACTCCCGGGTGAGCGCGGCGGTCGGTAGGATCTGCGGCGCGGCCAGGGCGATGCCGCAGGCGAGGGCGAGCGCCTCGGCTCCCGCCGCCCGCGCGCGGCCCGGCGACCGGCGGGCGAGCGCCGCGGCCGCGACCGCGGCCTCGAGGAGGAGCCCGTAGAGCGCCACCTGCGCGGAGCCCGCGAGGACGAGGAGCGCGACGCACGCGGCGGCGGCCGCCGCGCGGCCGGGCCCGGGTCGCTCGCGCAGCCGGTCCGACGCCGCCAGGAGCGCCGGCACCCAGGCCATCCCCTGGAGGATCGGGAGGTGTCCACCGAACGCGTGGCCGACGGCGAAGCCTCCGAGCCCGTAGGCGAGGCCGGCGACGACCGCGCCCGCCCGCGGGGCGCCGAACCGGCGGGCGCAGAGGTACGCCGCTGCCTCCGCGAGGGCGAGGTGGCCGATCGTGAGGGTCGTGACCGCGGCGGCGGCGGGGAGGAGCGCGCAGAGCCAGGTCGGCGGGTAGAGGAGCGCGGTCTGGTACCCGGCGAAGTAGGGGAACCCGCCGTAGTAGTGCGGGCACCAGAGCGGGAGTCGCCCGTCGGCGAGCGAGGTCCCCGTGTAGTGGCAGATCGGGAGCCAGAGCATCCCGTTGTCGTGGCCGAAGACGGGGACACCGCGGAGGAGGAGGGGAGCCGCGAGGAGGAGCGGCGTGATGAAGAGGGCCGCGGCGGCCAGAAGAGCCGGGGCTCGCCCGGCGGCCGGAGGCATGAGGCGGGCCACGATAGCCCCCGCCGGAGGTGGATGCCAGGGAAGGGGCGCTCCGAGCCCCTATCCGCCCAAATAGAGCCGCACCTCCTCCGGCGTCGCGAGCGGCCCGCCGGGCTCCTCGGCGAGGGCCGGGGCCGGAACGACGCGCGCCGTCGGGGACGCCTCGTTCGTCGAGGCGCGTCCGCCGGCACTCGCGGCGAGCGCCGAGACTGCGGCGGCCTCCGCGGCCGGGAGGCTGCGCGAGAGCCGGAGCCGGGGCGGATCGCCCGCGGAAGCCAGCGGATTCAGGACGGGGTCGCCCGGCGCGATCGGTCCCTCGCACGTGCCCGGGACGAGGGTCGCGCGGACGCGTTCGGGACCGATCTCCCGCGCCTCAAGGACCGCGCGAGGCGCCCCGTCCCCCGCGCCCTCGATCCGGAACCGCATCCCGGGCCGGACCCAGCCGGCCGGGGCCACGTCGAGCAGGAGCTCGCCGTCCGGCCGGATCTCCGCCACC
>JAKEIC010000006.1 GCA_022614695.1 Planctomycetales bacterium
GGGCGCCAGCGGGACCCGCGCCGCGACCTTCCCGGCCGCGGGGTCCCAGACGACCCCCTCGCACGGGCGCGCGGGCTCGACGCCCGGTCGCGGCGACGGGCCGGCGGCGACGGGCAGGAGAAGCCGCGCGCCGACGGCGAGGGCGGCCGCCGGGTCGGCGGGCGCGCCCGGCGGCCGCTCCCGGAGCGCGGCCGACCAGCGGCGCGAACCGGTCTTTCCGTCGAGGAGGGCGAAGCGGTCGCCCTCCAGGAGGAGCACGAGGCCCGATCCCGGCTCCCCGGGGAGCACCCTCAGCTCGTCGCGCCGGAGCGGGAGCGGGGCGCCCGAGGGCCTGCGGTCGGCGGCATGGAGCCACGCGAGCCGGAGAGGGGCGAGGTCGCGCCCCGCCGCGTCGCGGCGCAGCGCCTCCTCGCTCTCCGGGGCCCCGAGGGAGCAGCCGGCGAGGAGCGCCGCCGCGAGGACCGGACGGCCCCTCACGGCCCGCGGCGCCCGCGGGCGCGGGCCCGGCGGCGGACGAGGCCAAGGATCCCCGCGAGCGGCATCGCGCGGGGGATCCTCTCTCCCGAGGCGAACTCGTAGCCGCACGAGCCGCAGGCGTCCCGGGTCGGCCTCGGGAGCCCGCGCCCGCACGCCGGGCACCGGGCGTCGGGGGCCTCGCGGGAGGCCTTCGCGAACGGCCGGAGGAGTTCCGCTACCTCCGCGCAGGAGCGGGGACGCTCCTCCCGGTCCTTCGCGCAGAGCCGGCGGAGGATCGGCGCGAGCGCCGCCGGCAGGTCGGAGCGCCTCTCGAGCGGGTCCGGGAGCGGGTCCGAGAGCACCCGCGCGATCACGGCCACCGGCGAGGGCCCCGAGTAGAGCCGCGTCCCCGTGAGCATCTGGAAGAGGGTCGCCCCGAGGGAGTAGACGTCGGCCCGGGCGTCCACGTCGAGCCCCGCTGCCTGCTCGGGCGACATCGTGAAGGGGGAGCCCACGATCTCGCCGTGGTCGGTGATGTGCGCGGGGGCGTTCACGACCTTGGCCAGGCCGAAGTCGGTCACCTTCGCGCCGCCCGTCTCCGGGAGAAGGATGTTGTCGGGCTTCACGTCGCGGTGGATCACCCCTTCCCGGTGCGCCGCCTCCAGCGCCTCCGCGACCGTGATCGCCACCTCGAGGGCCCGGTCGGCGGGGAGAGGCCCCCCCGCTTCGGCGAGCTCCTCCCCGAGCGAGCGGCCCTCCACCCACTCGAGGACCAGGTAGGGAGTGCCACGGAAGGTCCCCGCGTCCACCATCTGGACGATGGAGGGGTGGACGAGTCGCGCGACGGTGCTCGCCTCCTGGAGGAACCGGTCGTAGAACTCGCGGTCGCGCGCGCGGGCCGGCGTCAGGGTCTTCACCGCCACCAGCCGGTCGAGGGAGACCTGCCGGGACCGGTAGACGGTGCCCATCCCGCCCCGGGCGATCCGCTCGAGGAGCCGGAACGGCCCGATCCGGCGGCCCGTCAGGTCGGGCTCGTCGTCCGCCGGGGCGGAGGCGGTGAGGGTCTCCCGGATGCGGCCCTGGGCCGCGAGGATCGCGTGGTGCTGGCGCTCGGAGAGGAACCCGCGCCGGAGGAGGATCGAGCCGATCCGTCGCCCCCGGTCGGCCCCCCTCTGCTGCCGGAGCGCCTCGGTGAGCTGCTCGGGCGCGACGAAGCCGTTGCTGACGGCGAGCCGGCCGTAGAGGGCCTGCTCCCGCCTCCCGAGCACCCGGTCCTGGAGCCTGAGGAGCGCGTCCCGCTGCGGCGCGGTGACGAGACCCCTCTTCACGAGGATCGAGCCGAGGTTCTCCGTGAGACCCAGGTCGTAGACCTGCTCCTGGAGGTCCAGGCACTCCTCGAGCTGGTCGGACGTGACGAAGCCGCGCCTGAGCGCGAGCTGGCCGAGGAGGACGTCGGCATCGCTCCGGGGCACAGCAGCCCATTGTATGCCCTATAATCCCCCCCCAGGGTGGCGGGGCCCCCCAGGGCGGCGGGGATGGCGCAGCTCAAGATCCTGGTCGCGAATAACGTGGTCGAGTCGTTCCCGCTCGACGACGTGGTCGTCATCGGGCGGGGCGAGGGCTCGGACCTCCCCCTGATAGACGCCACGGTCTCGCGCGAGCACGCGAGGATCGAGCGGCGCGGGAACGCCTGGCTCCTCACGGACCTCGGGAGCGCGAACGGGACCTGGGTCAACCGGGCCCGCGTCTCCTCGGCGACCCTCCGCGAGGGCGACGTCGTCGGGATCGGGAACCGGGTGCTCGTGTTCACGCACGAGGAGCTGGCGGCGGCCCCGCAGGTGACCGTGGACTTCCGGACGGGGGCGCTCTCGCCCGAGGCGACGGCGGCCGTGGTCGCCGCCCGGGACGTCCTCGTCCTCTACCCCTCCTCCGAGGACGTGATCGAGGGGTCCTACGAGGTGCTCCGCCAGATGCTCGACGGCGGGCCGCTCGCCCCCGAGGAGACCGAGGCGCTGCTCACCGCCATCCGCGAGGCCCTCTCGAACGCCTGGCGCCACGGGAACCGGGCCCGGTCCGATGCGACCGTCCGCCTGCGCACGATCGCGAACGCCGACAAGGTCGTCTGCACCGTCGAGGACGAGGGCGCGGGCTTCGACTACCGCGAGGCCCTGCGCCGGGGCCGGAGCCTCGACGCGATTGACGCGGCGCGCGAGCGCTACATGACCGGCGGCATGGGGGGCCTCGGCATCATGCTGATGCTCCGGTCGGTGGACCTCGTCGAGTACAACGCGAGCGGGAACCGCGTCGTCCTCACCAAGTGCCGGGGCGACTTCTTCCGCGACGAGACGGTCTACGGCACCTTCGGCCTCTTCGACTCCTCGGCCCTATCGGCCGACACGACCATCCAGCGCGCCTCCCCCTTCACGGGGCCAGGCCACCCGACGGTGCACCTGGACCCTGCGGTGGACGGCGAGGGCGAGGGCGAGGAAGGCGTGACGGAAGGCGCGTGAGACGGCGGACTCTCGCGCTCGCGGGGGGATCCCTCGTCGCCCTCGCGGCGGCGGGCTTCGCCACCTCGCGGCCCGCGCTCCCCGGCGGCCGGGTCCAGGTCTTCTTCACGAGCCAGATCGGCGGGGCGATCGCGCCCTGCGGCTGCGCCCAGGCCCAGACGGGAGGGAACCCCCGGCGGGCCTCGGCCCTGCGGGCGAAGAGGCTCCCGGGGGACTCGACGATCCTCCTCGACGCGGGGAACTTCGTGGGGCAACGCTTCCGGCTCCAGGAGCACGGCTTCTCCGATCCGTACCCCTTCCAGGAGATGCACAACATCGCGCTCGCGCGGGGGCTCCGGGAGATGGGCTACGACGCGGTGAACGTGGGGGAGCTCGACTTCATGCTCGGGCAGCTCTTCTTGAAGCGCGTCGAGCGCGAGCTGGGGCTCCCGCTCGTCTCCGCGAACGTCGTCTACGCGAACGCCCCGACCCCGGCGCCCGGGGAGGCGCCGCGGAGGAAGCGCGTCTTCCCGGCCCACGTGGTGCGGACGATCGGCCGCGGCTCGATCCTCGGGTTCCCCTACGGCGGGATCCGCGTCGGGATCTTCGGCCTCGTGCCCCCGTACGCGCAGCTCAGGTACGACCGCCCGGCGGCGCACCAGCAGGACCCGAACCCGGTCTCGTGGGCGCCCCCCGAGGAGGCGGCGGTCGAGGCCGTGGCCGAGCTCCGGCAGGAGGGGTGCGACCTGGTGATCTGCGCCGCCCGGCTCTTCGTGCCCGAGGCGACGGAGCTGGCCCGCAAGGTCCCCGGGATGGACCTGATCGTCGCCGGACGCGAGTACCGGGCCCCGAACGAGCCCGTCTACTCCGGGACGACGGTCATCGTCGCGGCCGAGCCCGAGGGGCGCACGCTCGGCGAGGTCGTCCTCCTGCTGCGGGAAGTGTCGGCGCCCCGCGTCGAGAGGCTCGGGAACCACCGGCTCGACGGGACCTTCCCCGACGAACCGGGGCAGAAGGCGATCCTCGCCCGGTTCCGCCAGGAGCTGGCGGAGAGGCGGATCGCCCCGGACCGCACGATCCCGACGGACGGGACCTACGTCGGGAGCGCGACCTGCGCGGGCTGCCACGCGGAGGAGCACGAGCAGTGGCGGCGGCCGGCGTCATCCCCCGCCCCGAGGAGGCACGACGACCTGCCGTTCGAGAAGCGCCACGCCCACGCCCTCGAGTCGCTCGTGGCCCAGGGCGAGGCCTGGAACCCGGCGTGCCTCCCGTGCCACACGCTCGGCTACGCGCGGCCCGGGGGGTTCCGGACCGTGGAGGACACCCCCGACCGGGCCGAGGTGGGCTGCGAGAGCTGCCACGGCCCCCGCTCCGCCCACGTCGCCTACCAGAAGTTCCTCTCGGGCGCCCCCGACGCGCCGAAGGAGCCGCCCCCGAAGCCGCCCCCGTCCCGGGAGCTGCGGATCGAGGCCTGCATCGGCTGCCACGACCGGGCGAACAGCCCCGGCTTCAAGTTCTGGGACTACGAGCAGCGCATCCGCCACCCGGCCGTGCAGAGGAAGATGGACGCGAAGAAGACGAAGTCGGGCTAGATCTCGACCATCGGCTTCTCGCAGCACGTCGGCGGCGTCGCGACCGGCCCCTCGCGGGCGGGCTTCTGGCAGCCCGGGTTCGCGCAGCGGAAGACGGCCCAGAGCTTGGGGCGCCGCTTGATCGGGATCGTGTCCGTGCGGCGGGTCTTCGGCCGCGGGGTCTCGTCGGACCCGAACTCGTCCCCGGGCCCGTCCTCGGACTCGCGCGGCTGGGCCCCGAGGCCCTCCTCCTTCCGCAGGGCGTCGGTGATCGGCCCCTCGAGGAGCCCGCGGACGAACTGGTGCACGACCTCGTCCTCCGTGTTCTTCGCCTCGTCCGGGGACCCGATGAAGATGATCCTCCCCTCGTAGAGCATCGCGATGCGGTCCCCGACCGAGTAGGCGCTCTCCATGTCGTGGGTGACGAGGATCGAGGTGACGCCCACCTCCCGCTTCATCCGGTTCACCAGCTCGTTGATCTGCGAGGACATGACCGGGTCGAGCCCCGAGGTCGGCTCGTCGTAGAGGATCACCTTGGGACCGAGCACGAGGGCGCGGGCGAGGCCGGCCCGCTTCTTCATCCCGCCGCTGATCTCGGAGGGCATCAGGTCGCGCGCGTGGGTGAGCTCGAGGAGCTTCAGCTTGTCGGCGACGATCGCCTGGATCTCCTCCTCGGACTTCGTCGTGTGCTCGCGGAGCGGCAGCGCCACGTTCTCGGCGACCGAGAGCCAGTTGATGAGCGCCCCCGACTGGAAGAGCACCCCGAAGAGGCGGCGCACCTCGGCGTACTCGCGCTCGGGGAGCCCGGTCACGTCGCGCCCCTGGATGATGATGCGGCCCTTGTCGGGGTGCAGGAGGCCGATCAGGGTCTTGAGCGTGACGCTCTTGCCCGTGCCCGAGCGCCCGATCACGACGAGGGTCTCGCCGTCCCGGACGTCGAGCGTCACCCCCCGGAGGATCTCCCGGCCGCCCAGCTTCTTGTGGACGTCCTGGAGCTGGATGAGGGGGACGCCGTTCGTGCCCACGGTTCGGGGCGGGATTATACGCCTATAATCGCCGCGATGCGCCTGGTCCAGGGCCCTCCCGCCGAGATCGCGCGCGAGCACGGGGTCTCGGAGGCCTGCGCCGAGAGGGTCGCCGCCCTGCGCGCGGGCGGGCTCGACGTGACGGCGGCCGTGCTCGCGCTCGCCGGGCCGGGCTCGCCCGTGGAGGGGTTGCTCTCGGACCCGCGCCTCGCGGCGGACGGGGCGCAGCTCACCCCCGCCGCGCTCCGGTCGGTCGCCCGCGCGCGCGGCGTGCCGCCCGAGGCGGGGCTCGCGGTGATCCGGCGGGAAGGGCGCGCCGCCCTCGCGCTCGCCGAGGAGGTGGTCGGCGGCGGGGCGGGGCTCCCGGTCCCGGCGGTCGTGCCGACGGCGGTCGCCGTCGAGCCGGCGAGCGCGGGGGCCCTCCACCGCGAGATGCTCACGCTCGCGGCGGGCGTGGAGGAGGGCGAGAGGCTCCGGGCGCTCCGGAACCTCCTCGCGACCCGACTCCCGGCCGCCGAGCGGAGCGGCGTTCTCCTCTTCGCGCTCCGGGACGAGTCCCGGCGGATCCGGCGGGAGGCCCTCGAGGCGCTCCGGAGAGACGGGCTCCCGCCGGAGATCGCCGACGCGCTCGGGGATCTCCTCTCCGACCGGCCGGCGGGCCGCGCCCGGGCGATCGCGTCCCTCTCGGGCGCGGCCCCGGGCCTCACGGGGCTCCCGCTCGCGGCGACGCTCCTCACGGCGGGGCCGCTCCTGCGCGACGAGGCCTACGCCGGCCGCGAGCGAGCGGGGCTCCTCCGGCTCCTCGGGCGGCTCGGGCTCGCGGCGGCGCGGGAGCCCCGGCTCCTCCCCGACCTCCTCGACCTGCTGCTCCGCGAGGCGGCGGCCGGCCCGGTCGAGGCGGCCGCGGCGCTCCGGGAGGGGCTCCGGGGGCTGGCGGCGGCCCATCCCCCCGGTCTCGCGGCGCGGCTCCTCGCCGAGGCCGAGAGGCTCGCGCCGGGCCCCGCCCGCACGGCCGTCCTCCTCGCCCTCGCCGAGCTGGACCCCCGGCCCCCCGAACGGGCGCGCGCCGACGCGCTCCTGCTCGGTCCGGAGCTGACCCGGCACCTGGAGGTCGGGGAAGGCGGCGTCCCGTTCCGCTCGTACCTGGTCCGGGCGGGGCCCCGGCTCCTCCCCCCCCTCGTGGCCCGGGCCGGACGCGAGAGGGGGGAGAGGCGCGCCGCGCTGATCGGGCTCGCCGGGGAGGTGCTCCGCGGGAGCGGCGTCTCCCCGGCCGGACGGCGGGCCGCCGCCCGCGCGCTGGCCGCCCTCGCCGCGGACGGCGAGCCCGGGACCGCCGTGGCCCTCCTGCGGAC
>JAKEIC010000073.1 GCA_022614695.1 Planctomycetales bacterium
GTGAAGACGTTCCTGAACAAGAACGTCGAGGTGGCGCTGGACCTGGCGGAGCTGCCGCTCAAGGGGGCGGGCGGCGCGGGGCTCCTCGTCGCGGCGGCCTACGTCATGGGGGCGTTCGGCCAGGTGACGGGCGGGCGGACGCTCGACCGGATCGCGCCCGACCGCTCGCTCGCGATCTACCTCTTCCTGGCGGGCGCCGCCTGCTTCGGCATGGCCGCGGTGTCCGGGCCGCTCGTCGTCCTCCCGGCGGCGGCGTTCGCCTTCTTCTACTTCGCCGGACAGCCGGCCGGGAACGAGCTGGTCGCCCGGTTCATCGGCCCGCGCTGGCGCGGGCTCGGGTTCGGGATCCACTTCACGATCTCGTTCGGCCTGGCGTCGGTGGGCTCCTGGGTGGCGGGGACTTTCTCGCAGGAGGGGCGCATGGGGGAGCTCTTCGCTCTCTGCGGTACGATCCTCGCGATGTCCTCCGCGCTCGTGCTCGCGCTCCGGCCGCTGTCCGCGCGCGGCCGAGCGGCCCTCGAGGGCGCTTCCCGATGACGATCCACCGGATCGGCACCGTCCCGTTCCTGAACGAGAGGCCCCTCACGCTGGCGCTCGAGGGACGGCGCGACGTCGAGCTCCACCGGGACCTCCCGGCCCGGCTCGCCGAGAGGCTCCGGGACGGCTCGCTCGACGCGGCTCTGCTGCCGGTCGCGGAGGTGCTGCGCGACGGGCTCCCGCCCCTGGTCCCGTTCGGGATCGCGTGCGAGGGGGAGGTGCGCAGCGTCCGGCTCTGGCACGAGAAGCCCCTCCCCGAGTGCCGGGAGATCCTCGTCCAGTCGGGGTCGCGCTCGTCGGTGCTGCTGCTGCGGCTCCTCCTCGAGGAATGGAACGTGAAGGGGAGCTACCTCGCGCCGGTCGAGGTGCCGGTGCTCCTCAAGAAGCCTCCGGGCGAGGCGTGTCTCCTGATCGGGGACGTGGCGCTCCGCTGCCTCGACTCGGGGCGCCCTTCGGTGGACCTGGGCGCCGCCTGGAAGGCGGCGACGGGCCTGCCGTTCGTCTTCGCGCGCTGGGTGGCGGCGCCCGGCCGGGACCCCAAGCCGCTCGCGGATCTCCTCACGGAGTCCGCCGAGGACGGCCTCGCGCGGCTCGACGAGATCGCCCTGGACGAGGCGCCCCGGCGGAACCTCGGGCCCGCGATGGTGCGCGAGTACCTCACCAAGAACATCCGCTACCGGATCGGCGAGCGCGAGGAGCAAGGCCAGGCCGAGTTCGCGCGCCGCGCCCGCGAGAAGGGCTGGCTACCGGCGGGGTAGCCACAGGATCCCCCGCTCCTCGTCGAAGTCGAGATCCACGGCGCGGGCGATGACTCGGACCGCGCGGTGGAGGCGGATTCCCTCGCGGAGGCTCACGGAGATCTCGGAGGACGCGAGCCGCTCCTCGACGCCGGCCTCGCGGCCGAGGCGGACACCGGCCACCTCCTCGATCCAGGCGATCAGCTCCGCGGCCTTCCCTCCTTCGAGAGCGAGCGGGAGCTCGATCTCGCGCCGCTCGGGCCACGCATGACCGGACTCGTCGGGCGGACCTTCGGCGCCCTTCGCGGGCAGCCGCACCCTGTGGGGCGGCTCCGTGGACCGAAGGTCGATCGTCTGTCGCCCCGGTCCGAACCCCGGGGAAAACGCCCGCAGCCGGTAGCGGCCGGGGCGCAGGGCCGGGAACCGCCAGAGATCCCCGCCGCGCAGACTCACAGAGAAGAACTCCTGACCCCGGATCTCCCCCGACTCTCCCAGCCTCTCAACGACCACCGTGCCGGCGGCGAGTGGGCGCCCATCCGGGGCTTCCAGCGACCCGAGGAGTTGCAGGCCCTTCTCGAGCAGGACGGGTCCTTCGAGGTCCACGACCCCCGAGTCCGGGAGTGTCAGCCAAACGTCCCGGGGCACGTAGCCAGGGGCCACGACCCGTGCTCGGATGCTCATCCGCTTGACGCTCACGAAGGACTGGCCGTAGACGAGGAGCGCGTCGCCCTCGCGCTCGGTCTCGTAGCCGGGGATCGCCGCGTCGGGGATGGGAGCGCGCGTCGAGGCGTCGAGGACGATCAGACGGACGGCCCCCAGGAGGCACAGTGTGAAGTCCACGTCGGCACCTGCGGAGGCTACCGTCACTTCTGGCGACCCCAGGACGCGATAGCGGGGACGACGTCCGCGGTGAACGTCAATGGCGATCCGCACCTCACCCGGTCCGGCGTCCGGGAACGCGTACCGGCCGGTCGAATCGGTCTGCACCTCCCGTTGCTCCTCGTTGTGGTCCTCGTCCCCTTCGGGCGGCGGGCCTTCCCATTG
This sequence comes from Planctomycetales bacterium, assembly GCA_022614695.1. Taxonomy (GTDB): domain Bacteria; phylum Planctomycetota; class JAKEIC01; order JAKEIC01; family JAKEIC01; genus JAKEIC01. The sequence goes on from JAKEIC010000073.1 coordinate 2,319, forward strand.
CGCCCTCAGCACGATCCCAGGGATGCCCCGACCTTCGGTATCGCGGACCGTGCCGGCGATGCCCGCCGGGTCCGCCGCCAAAGTGTGCCTGCGACTGGGCACCTGGTCGTCCGATGGTCGCTCGCCGGGCGCGGAGGCAGGGCCTCCCCGCGTGACGCGCCGATGCGCCTCGCCAACGGATGGCACGGAGCGGGGCTGCTCCATCGGCATGGCTCCGGGAAGTTCGGGATCGCCAGCGGGAATTGCCGGCATCTCCGGGAACGAACCGGGCCGCTGAGTCAGCAACAGGACCACGGCGGACGCGCCCGATGCGAAGAGGAGTGCGAGGGCCACGCGACGCACCATGCTCAGACCCCCTCCAGGACCTTCCTCGCCTCCGCCTCGCGCTCCCGGGGCACGTAGACGCGCTTCTGGACGATCAGCCGGAGGTCGGCGAGCACCGGCGACGCCTTCTCGATCGGGGTCGCGCCGCCGGTCCGGCCCTGGACGAGGAAGCGGCCGTGGCGGAAGCCGTGGGGGGCGGTCTCGGAGGAGTCCGTGAGGACCGGGACGCCCGGGAGACGCGCCCGCAGCGCCGCGACGGCCGCGTCCAGGCGCGCGGTCTCCTTCGCGTCGGCGTGGCCGCTCGTCTCGAAGACCGTGCGGAAGTGGTCGCGGCCGAGGATGCGCCGCGCGGGGTCGCTCCGCGAGGCGCGCTCGCGCATGAGCAGGAACACCTTCGCGTCGTCCCACTCGAGGAACTTCGCCGGATCCGTCGGATAGTACTTCCCCGGTCCGGCCGGGTCGGCGAACAGCTCCCGCAGGAAGTCCCGGAGGTGGAGGTCGTAGGCCCGCTTCACGCGGTGGAAGTAGACCTGCGTGAACATGAAGTAGCGGGCGAGGAGGAGCCCCTCAGCGGCGTGGAGCCCGCCCTCCTCGAGCGCGAGCACCGGGCGCCCGTCCTGCTCGGAGACAGTGAGGGTCTGCACGAGCCGCGCGTGGTCGAAGACGCCGTAGGCGACGCCCGTGTAGAGCGAGTCGCGGAGGAGGTAGTCCATCCGGTCGGCGTCGAGGTCCCCCGAGACGATCTCGTGGAGGAGCGGCGGCCCCCCCGTCCCCGCGATCACGGCGGCGACGTCCTCAGCGCGCACCCCGAGCGCGCGAGCCTCCGGTCCCGACTCGAGGGCCGTCCGCACCGGATCGGCCCGGATCAGCCGGAGGCCCATCTCGACGTGCGACTCGCCGCGCGCGAAGAACTCCTCCGAGGCGTGAGAGAAGGGGGGATGGCCCACGTCGTGGAGGAGGCCCGCGAGCCGGACGAGCTGGCGGTTCCGCGCGAGGCCCTCGGCGCCCTCGCCCAGGGGCCCCCGCGGCGTCGCGGCGCGCTTCTCGGCGAGCGTGTCGAAGATCCGCCCCGCGAGTTCCATCGCGCCGAGCGCGTGCCCGAACCGCGTGTGCTCCGCCCCGTGGTACACGAGGTTCCCGAGCGCGAGCTGCTTCACCCCCCGGAGCCGTTGCACCGCGGCCGTGTCCACCACCGCGCGCTCCGTCTCGTTCACGCGGATGAAGCCGTGGACCGGGTCGCGGAAGTGGTCCATGGCAGCGGTCATTCTAGTCCACGTCCGACGCCCGCCGGATCGAGCCGCGGCCGAAGCGGGCGTTCGCGGCGTCGAGGCTCTTGTCGAGGCGCCGGCGCTTCTCGCGGGACTCCTCGCCGAAGAGCTCGCGCTGCTCGGCGGCGCCCGCAGGCGCGAGACGGAATGCCCCGAGCCCCACGAGCCGCGTCGGGACCGCGAGGTCGAACTCGGGGAGGAGCGCGTCGGCCGCTCCCAGGAGATCGGCGGCCGTATCGGTGGGTCGGGGGAGGGCGCACTGCCGCGTGAGGATCCGGAAGCCGGCCGTCTTGAGCTTCACCCGCACGCCGCTGGCGAGGATCCCCTCGGCCCGCAGTCGGCGCGCCACGTCGTCGGCGGAGCGCCGGAGCCACGGCCGGATGGCGCGCTCCCCCACGATGTCCTGATCGAGCGTCTGCTCGCTGGAGACGCTCTTCCCCTCGCGGTCCCCCACGACCTCCCTCGGGTCGAGGCCGCGCGCGAGCCGCGAGACGTGCTCGCCGAGGGAGCCGAGCCGCGCGACGAGGGTCGCCTCGGGGAGGCGGGCCGCGTCCCCGATCGTCCGGAGGCCCATCCTCTCGAGCCGGGGAGCCGTCTTCGGCCCCACCCCGAAGATGCGGGAGATCGGGAGCGGGTCGAGGAAGGCGGCGACCTCGTCAGGCCGGACGACCGTCAGACCGTCGGGCTTCCGGAAGTCGCTCGCGAGCTTCGCGAGGAACTTCGTGGGCGCCACCCCGACCGAGACCGTGAGCCCGCGCGTCGCCTCCCGCACGGCCGCGCGGATCTTCGTTCCCATCGCCTCGGGCGGGCCGAAGAGCCTCTCCGCCCCGGTCATGTCGAGGAAGGCCTCGTCGAGAGAGAGCGGCTCCACGGTGGGAGTGAAGCGGCCGAACGTCTCCATCACGACGCGGGACACCTCTACGTAGCGGTCGAAGCGGGGCGGGACGAAGATCCCGTCCGGGCAGAGCTTCCGCGCCTGCGCCGTCGGCATGGCGCTGTGGACCCCGAACGGCCGCGCCTCATAGGAGGCCGTCGAGACCACTCCGCGCCGGCTCGGCCCCCCGACGATCACCGGCTTCCCGCGGAGCCTCGGGTCGTCGAGCTGCTCCACGGCCGCGTAGAACGCGTCCATGTCGGCGTGCGCGACGATGCGGGGCCAAGTACCCGAGCCCACGACGGCCATCCTAAGTGATGGGCGTGAGGGTAGGATGAGCGCATGCGCCGCCTCCTCCTCGCAGTGCTGCTCTTCGGCTCCGCCCTCCTCTCCGCCGGCTGCATCGCCCCGCCCCTCCCGGGGCGCTCGGCTTCCTACAGCTCCGGCGGCCGCACCGCGACCTGGGGCTCCCGGAGCGGGAGCCCGGTTCTGCGCGGCTTCCGTCGCCACGCGCCCGAGCCTCCCCCGGTCCGCTAGGGCTTCTGGGGCAGGTCCGCCGTCTCGGACGCGAGAAGCAGGATGAGCTGCGTGATCGTCTTCATCTTCCCGATCAGCAGCTTCTCGGGGTCGTCGTTCTGGGTGTGGTAGTCGGAGTGGTCGCCACCAAAGAGGAAGAGCACGGGGATCCCCTTCTGCATGAACGACGCCTGGTCTGAACGGTGCATGTACTGGCCCATCCCCTTGCCGGGGAGGTTCACCCCGAAGCGCGCGGCGAGCTTCGCGAGGATCTTCTGGAAGGTGGGATTGCGCTTGTCCTCCTCGGGGCCGCAGAGCATCTCGTTCGGCTTCCCGCGCCCGATCATGTCAATGTTGAACATCGCGACCGTCTTCTCGATCGGGACGAGCGGGGCCGACACGTAGTGCTGGCTCCCGAGAAGACCCTTCTCCTCGCCGTCGAAGTGGATGAGAATGATGTGGCGGCGGAACTTGGGCTTCTTCTCGCAGAGGACCCGCGCGACCTCCGAGAGCCCCGTGGTCCCCGAGGCGTTGTCGTCGGCCCCGTTGTGGATCTCCCCCTTCTTCCCCTTGCTCCCGAAGTGACCGAGCCCCACGTGATCGTAGTGGGCCCCGACGACGATGTACTCGTCGAGGGCGTCCGTAGCCGAGGCCTCGTAGAGGGCGACGACGTTCCGCCCGATCCCGCGGGGCTTCCCCTCCTTCCGGATCTCGAGGGAGGCGGTCTTTCCCTTCACCAGGAAAGACTGCGGGGCGAGCGCCTTGTCCACGGCCTTCCCGAGGTCGGACGGCTTCTTCGGAGCCAACAGCAGCTCGACGGTCTCGGCCGAGCAATAGGCGACGGGGAACCCGATCGTCACCTCCCCGACCGGCGGCGGCCAGACCACGTCGCTCTCGGTGCTCATCTTGGCGGGCGGGAACCGGGGGTCGGCCGCGACGAGGAGCGCGACCGCCCCCTTCGCCTTCGCCGTCTCGGCCTTCTTCCGGACGGGGACGTGGTCCGAGGCCGGCGCCGCCGAGAACGGGGAGTCGCCCCCGGCGCGCGGGAACTTGTCGAGGACCACGACGAGCTTCCCCTTGGCATCCACGCCCGCGTAGTCGTCGTAGCCGTGGTCGGGAGCCGAGATCCCGTAGCCGGCGAAGAGGATCTCGCCCTCCACCGCCCCCTCCCCCGAGAACTTGTAGGGGATGAAGGACGCCCGGAGCGGCAGGTTCATCCTCTTCCCCTTCGCGTCCGCGATCGAGAGGACGTTCGCCTCCTCGACGGGCCCCTTCCCGCCGCCCCCCTTCCCGAGCGGGAACGGCTGCAGGTACGAGCCGTCCGTCCCGAGAGGCTTCGTCCCGCACTTCCGGTGGTGCGCGACGAGGAAGTCGGCCGCGCGCCATCCCGAGGGCAGGCCCGCCTCGCGGCCCTCGAACTGGTCCGAGGCGAACATCATGACGAACTCGCGGAGCTGCTTCTCCGAGACGGCGTTCACCGCCGCCTTCAGCTCTGGCGAGTAGTCGTCGCCGCCGGGCCCCGCGTGCGCCGTGACGACGGCCGCCGCGAGGAGCGCGGCGGGCGGAAGCGCGAACGCGAGGGCGCGAAAGCGCACGACCCGGGTCCTACCCCCCGGTCCCGCCGCTGCCCGAGGCCGGGGGCGTCCCCTCGGCCGGGGCGCTCGAAGTCGGCGCCGGCGTGCCGCCCTCGCCCGAGATCGCGGGGAGGATCAGCTTGCCGTCGGACTGGAAGATCACCCTCTCCCCCGGCTCGAGGTCCACCGCGCGGACCTTGCCCCCGCGGCCGACCTGGAGGGTCGTGGCCGTGGTGTAGAAGGTCACCTCCTGGCCTCCCGCCTGGACGTGGATCGGCTCCTGGCCCTTGACCGAGATGTTCGCACCCTTGATCACCGACTCGTTCCCCTTCGGGATGGTGACCTGGGCGGCCGAGTGGATCTCCACGAGCTTCCCGTTCAGGTCCAGCATGTAGGTCTCGGTCGTCTCGCCGCAGCCTGCGCCGGCTCCCGCGAGCGCCAGGATCCCCGCGATCGTGCTCTTCTTCATCGGCTCTCCTCTCGCGACACCATGAACTGCTACGGCGTCCGGCACGTCCGGAACCCGAGGTCCGGGCGTCGGGCCAGCGGGTCCTCGGGCATCCGGTAGGTCGTCCGCGCGTAGTGGGCGTGGCCGAGGGCGAACGACGCGCCTCGGACCACCCGGAAGCGGGGCCGGTAGGGCTCCGAGCCCCGCGCGCTCACCGTCGCTCCCTCCCGATCGTAGGACCCGCGGAACCAGTCGGCGCACCACTCCTGGACGTTGCCCCCCATGTCGAGGGCCCCGGCGGGGCTCTTGTCCGATTCCGACGTCCCGCACGGCCTCGCGCCGCTCCGCAGGTCGAAAGAGCCGCTGGCGAGATCGAACGCCTCCCCCCACGGGTACAGCCGCCGGGAGTGCGTGTCCTCGACCCATCCGGCCGCGCGCTCCCACTCCGACTCGGTCGGGAGCCGCCGGCCCGCCCAGCGCGCGTACGCGTAGGCGTCGAACCAGTCCACGCCGGTCACCGGGAGGTTCGGGGCGTTCCGCGCCGGGTCCTCCCAGTACTGGGGCGTGTGCTCCTTGCCGGGCGGCTCGTCGGGGTGGCACCGGGCGTGGGGGTTGCGCCCCTCGGCCTGCTCGGCGTGCACCCAGGCGATGAACCGCGAGTACTGGGCGTTCGAGACCTCCCGCTCGTCGAGCTGGTAGGCGGCGAGGAAGACCTCGTGCTCGGGCTGCTCGTCGCGCGTCCCCGAGAAGTTCCCCCGGACGAAGGGGCCGTCGCGCACGAGGACCATCCCCTCGACCCGCAGCTCGTCCGCGCGCCGGCGCACGACCACCAGCTTCACCCTCGCGGAGTTCCCCGCCGCGTCCTCGCTCGCGATCTCGATGGCGTTGCGGCCCTCCTCGAGGGGGACCACGGTCCGGAAGGTGCGGTCCGGCGCGACCTCCACGGGCTGCCCGTTCACCGACAGGCGGGTCACGGGCTCGGAGACCCGGCCCGCCACCTCCGCCGTGAGCTGGAGCACGACCGTCCCGTCGAGCGGCCTCTGGACCTGGATCCGGGGCTCGCGGGAGTCGCGTGTCACGTTGACGCGGAGCGACGCCACGTTGTTCGCCAGGTCGCGAGCCTCGATCCGGAGCTCCTGGGCCCCCTCCTCGAGCGCGACCGCGCCGTCGAAGGCTCCCTCGACGACCGGGACCTTCCTCGCCCCGACGCGGACCTCCTTCACGCTCCCGTCGTCCACGGTCCCGCGCACGGGGACCTCGGCCGAGCGCGTCACCAGCCCCTCGCGAGGCTCCGAGAGGCCCAGCCGGGGGGGGGTGCGGTCCGCGCGGATCTTCCGGCTGGCGGAGCCCGAGTTGCCCGCGCCGTCCCGGGCCTCGACGGCGAGGGTCACCTCGCCCTCGGGCACGGGGACCCGGGCGCGGAACCGGCCGCGCTGGTCGAGCGCCGTGGCCTTCGAGCCGTTCACCGCGATGCGGGCCGACGGGTCGTCGCACTCCAGGCGGACGTCCAGCACCGCGAGGTTCGTGAGGGCGCCCTCCTCGGGCTGCATGATCGCCACCTTCGGCGCCGTCGAGTCGGAGCGCACGGAGCGGACCACCCGGTCCAGGTTCCCGGCGGCGTCGCGGGCCGTGACGGTGATCGTCGTCGCGGCCTCCTTTCCGAGGTTCACCTCGGTCGAGAAGGCCCGTCCCTTCGCCGCCACCAGGGCGTCGTTCACGACCAGCGTGAAGGGACCGTCCTCCTCGACCTCTCCGCTCACGGCGAGGGTCGTCTCGCGGGTCTCGAGGTCGGGGGCCGGCGAAGCGAGCCGGATCCGAGGCGGGCTCCGGTCCACACGGACGCTCCGCTTCGCCGTGACCTTCGCCTCCCCGAGCGTCGCCACGGCCACGACCTCGGCCGCCCCCTCGGGCACCTGCGGGAGCCGGGCGGTGAACTGCGTCCCCGTCTTGGACGCCGCCACCCCGTTCACGGTGACCGAGGCGGTCGGGTCGGAGACGGACCCGAGCACCACGAGGAGGGCGCCGCCGACCGCGGCGCCCTCGGATGGCTCCAGGATCCCGAGCGCGAGCGGCATGGGGGCGGCCTTGGGACGACCTCCGGCCGGGACGCCTCCATCGCCTCCGCCTCCGGGGGGGGCCTCGGCCGAGGCGTCCGGAACGCCGGCCGCGCCCGATCCTCCGCAGCCGGCGGTCGCCGCGAGCAGGGCCGCGGCCAGCGCGCACGTCCCCCTCAACGGCCGCTCCCGGGAGGTCCCGCATCGCGAGGCCCTGGATCGCCGTGCGGAACCGGAGGCACAGGCGCCCCCGGGGGCAACGGGGGCACGGGCGGGGCCGCGGGGGGACCGCCGGCGTCCCCGGGCGCCAGACCCCCGAACCCCTGGCCGTAGAAGGCGAGAGCCACGTCCTCGAAGCCCGAGGCCGCGGCCGCCTCGATCATCTTCCGGATCACGGCCGGCGGAGCATCCCCGTGGGCGAGGAGGACCGCGCTCGCGGGCTTGCCGCCGGCCGCCGACTCCCGCGAGAGCTTCTTCAGCTCCGGCTCGGTGAGGGGCGCCGACGTTCCGGTCCCGCCGCGCCAGAGCAGGCCGCGCTCGTCGAGGATGAGGGGGACCTTCCCTTCCGCCGCGATCGCGGACGCCCCGGGCACATCGGGCGGCTTGGGCGCGTCGGGCGGCCCGTCGGGGCCCTTCGGCTTCTGGGCGTCCGCCGTCGCCGGCGGGGCCGATCCATCCCCCGCGGCCGGCGCCGGGGGCCTCTCGGACCGGCACGCGGCCCCGAGACACGCGCCGACGATCGCGAGGAAGGTGAGCCGCCGCACGGCGCGACGATTATAGGAGAGGCACGAGGGGCATCAAGGAGAGGAGGGCGTCGGGGCGTACAATCCCGCGCGTGCCCGCGCCTCGCGAGCGCGTCGTCGCCTACACCGACGGCGCCTGCCGGGGGAATCCCGGGCCCGGGGGGTGGGGGGTCCTCCTCCGGGACGGGACCCGCGAGAAGGAACTCTCCGGCTCCGACCCGGCGACCACGAACAACCGGATGGAGCTGCTGGCGGTCATCCGGGCCCTGGAATCGCTCCCGGCCCCGTCGGACGTCCGCCTCCACTCCGACTCGCGCTACGTGATTGACGGGATGACGCGCTGGCTCTCCGGCTGGAGGGCCAAGGGCTGGAAGACCGCGGACAAGAAGCCCGTGAAGAACCGGGACCTGTGGGAGCTTCTCGCCGCCGCCGCCGCCCGCCACGCCGTGACCTGGATCTGGGTCGAGGGCCACGCCGGCGACCCGGGCAACGAGCGCGCCGACGCGCTGGCGAACGCGGCGATAGACGCGCGCCCTTGACACCCCGCCCCTCCGGGCGCGAAAAGGACGGTCTTGGCCCACGCGCCCAAGCCTCCGGGCTCGGCTTCCCCGGCGGCCCCGGCGACCCCTGCGGGGGCCGCGGGTGGGGATCGCCCGTCGCGGCCCGCGCTCTCGACGCTCCGGGCCCTCGTCGTGGACGACGAGGAGAACATCCGGGCGCTCCTCGCCCGGCTGCTCGAGCAGGCGGGGCTCCAGCGGATCGAGGCGATCGCGGACGGCCGCTCCGCGATCGAGGCGGTGAAGGCTGAGCGGGTGGACCTGATGCTCCTCGACCTCGCGATGCCCGGGGCGACCGGCGAGGAGGTCGCGCGGGAGACCCTCGAGCGGTGGCCCGACGCCACGATCATCGTGATCACCGGCCACGGGACGATTGACAGCGCGGTGGACCTGATGAAGGCGGGCGTCTTCGACTTCCTCCGCAAGCCGTTCGAGTTCCGGACGCTCCGCGCGACCCTCGCCAAGGCGCTCGAGAAGATCGGCAGCCCCGAGTTGCGGGGGCCCCGTGAGAGCCGCGTGGGCCGCTTCGTCGTCGTCGCCGAGATCGCGAGCGGGGGCATGGGGACCGTCTACCGCGCCCGCGACCCGGGAACCGGCGAGACCGTGGCCGTCAAGGTCCTGCACATGGTCCGGCCCGACCCCGAGCACATCGTGCGGTTCCAGGTGGAGGGGATGAGCATCGCGCGGCTCCGCCACCCGAACATCGTCTCCGTGCGCGACACGGGCCTCCACGATGGGAAGCCCTACCTGGCGATGGAGTACATCGAGGGGGTCTCGCTCGGGGAGCTGATCTACGGGAACCGGCTCTCGTTCCGCCGCGGGCTCGACCTGCTCGCGATCGTCGGCGACGCCGTGGAGCACGCCCACCAGCAGGGCGTGCTGCACCGGGACCTGAAGCCGAGCAACGTGCTCGTGGACACGGCGGGGATCCCCCACGTGATTGACTTCGGGCTCGCGAAGTTCCTCCACGCGAGCCTGAAGCTCACGCGCACCGACCTCGTCCTCGGCACGTTCGGCTACCTCGCGCCCGAGAGGCTCCTCGGCACCGACGTGGACGAGGGGGTGGACGTCTACTCGCTCGGGGCGATCCTCTACGAGATGCTCACGCACCGTCTCCCGTACGAGCGCGAGAACGACCCGGAGGGGATGCCGGTCTTCAGCGAGCCGGCGGTCCCCCCGAGCCGGTGGAACCCGGTGGTCCCGCCCGCCCTCGACCAGCTCACGCTCCGCGCGATCGCGGTCGCGCGCCCCGACCGCCACCCGCGCGCCGCCGACTTCGCCGCCGACGTCCGGAGATTCCTGAAGGAGCAGGAGCCGCCGGCGTAGCCGGCATCATTCACGCGGCCAAGGCCCCGCGTGAATACGTCGGTCTACCGCGCCGGGGGCGGGGTGACCGGGAGCATGTCGCGGACGGCGGTGCGGTTGGGCTCGGGGAGCCACAGCCGGGCGACGGTCCCCTTTCCCTGGACCGAGAGCAGCTCGAGGGTCCCCCCCTGCGCCTCGGCGAGCGCCCGCGCCACCGCCAGTCCGAGCCCCGTCCCGTGGACCTTCCCGTCGTGGACCCGCCCGCCGAGCGCCCCCTTGGTCGTGTAGAAGGGCTCGAAGACGCGCTGGAGGTCCTGCGGCGGGATCCCGTTCGCGTCGTCCGCCACGGTCCACTCGACCCCCTGGGCCGAGCGCCGGCTCCGGAGCCAGGCGGTGTGACCCGCCCCCGCCTCGACGCACGCATGGCGCGCGTTCGAGAGCAGCTCCCCCAGGATCCGCAGCACCGCGTCGCGGCTCCCCGTGACCTCGGGGAGACCCTCGTCCGCCGACGACTCGAGCCCGACGCGCGCCTTCTCGAAGGCGCCCCGCGCGCGCCGCCCCGCCTCGGTGGCCAGCGCCTCCGGGTCGAGCGGCTCGGACCCGGGCTCGGCCGTGACGAGGAGCCGGAGGATCGAGAGGAGGTCGGACGCGCGGAGCCCCGTCTCCCGGATCTTCTGGAGGGACTCGCGGGCGGCGCCCGGCTCCCAGCGGCCGAGCGCCAGCTCGGAGTAGCCGAGGATCCCCCCGACCAGGCTCGAGAACTCGTGCGAGATCCCCGAGACGAGGCGCCCGATCCCGGCGCGCTTCTCGGCCTCCGCGAGCCGGCGGGCGAGCGTCCTCTGGCGGCGGAGGTCGCGCCCGACCACCCAGAACCCCGTGCGGACCCCCTCCTCGAGCAGGGGCTGGATCATCAGGGAGAGCGGCACCGTCCGGCCGTCGGGCCGCCACAGGTCCGCCTCGATGTCCACCAGCGTCCCCTCGCCGTCGGCGATCGAGGCGAGCACGGGCGGGCGCGTTCCGGCCGTCATCAGCTCCGCCGCGGGCCTCCCGACGAGGTCGCCGAGGAGTTGCCCGGTGAGGAGGCCGGCGGCCGGGCTCGCCATCGTGATCCGGCCCTCCCGATCGAGACGGAGGATCACGTCGCGGGACATCTCGACGAGGCTCCGGCACCGGGCCTCCGAGCGCTTGGCCGCCTCGAGCTTCTCCCGGAACTGGCTCGCCCGCATCGAGAGCGCGCGCCTCTCGAGCGCCCGCCCGATTGAAGCGAGCAGGGTCGCCGGCTCGAACGGCTTCTCGAGGATCTCCTCGGCCCCCGCGCGGACGAACTCCACGGAGAGGGGGATGCTCGCGTGCGCCGTGAGCACGATCGCGCCGCAGTCCGCCCCGGCCGCGCGCGCCTCGCGCAGCACGTCGAGGCCCGTGAGCCCGGGCATGTGGTAGTCGAGCACGAGCAGGTCGGGCCGCTCGCGCGGGATCCGCTCGAGGGCCGTCCGGCCGTCCCCGACCGAGTCCACCGAGTAGCCGCGGGTCCGGAGGGTCGCGACGAGCACCATCGCGACGTCGGGCTCGTCCTCGACCACGAGGATGCGGGCCGACGGCGCCCGGGCGGCGGCGGAGCCGCCCTCGGCGAGCACCCGGGCGACCTCGCGCCGCAGCCGCTCCGGCTCGTAGGGGGCCTGGACGAACGCGGCGGCGCCGAGGTCGGCGGCCAGTCGCGCGGCGGCCGGGTCGCGGTAGCTCGCCGAGAGGAGGATCACCGGGATTCCGCCCCCGGGGCCCGTCCCGCGGAGCAGCCGCAGGAGCTGGAAGCCGTCGAGGACCGGCATGTGGATGTCGGCGATCACGAGGGACGGCCGGTGGGCGAGGGCGGCGTCGAGGCCGGCCATCCCGTCGGCGGCCCCGACCACGTCGGGGTAGCCCGCGGCGCGGAGGTCGGCCATGAGGACCGTGCGCACGTCGGCGTCGTCGTGGACGACGAGGATCGGGCCCGCGGAGGCCGTGCGGACGGGGTTCACGCGGCCACCTCCTCTCTCGTCCCGAGCCTCACGCTCACGACGAGCCCCTCGCCCACCGCGCTGGCTGCCCGCGCCGCGGCGCGCCGGACCTCGTCCGCCGCCGCTCCAGGCCACACGGCGAGCACCTCGCCCGGGCTCTCGACCCGCCGGGCCTCGGGGGCCGCGACGCGCAACGCCTCGGCCGCGCGGAAGGCCTGGCTCGCGAGGAGCTTCCCCCCGTCGGCCCGCGCGACCCGCAGGACCGCCTCGTCCTCCCTCTCGCCGGCCGCGGCCGCGCGGGCGGCGGGGTCGAGCGGGAGGGTCAC
>JAKEIC010000074.1 GCA_022614695.1 Planctomycetales bacterium
AGTCGAGCAGCTACGCCCAGATGGAAAACACGCCGGAGATCAAGCGCCGGCTCGACTCAGCCAACGACGGCCTGCAGCGCGACTACGAGCGGGCGCTCAAGACACAGGGGGCAAGGTGAGGCATTCTGGAACCTGAGATGGTCGAGGTCGCGAACGCTCCGGCGATCCGGGTCACCGGGCTCGTCAAGAACTACGGCGAGGTCCATGCGCTTGCCGGGCTCGACCTCGAGGTGCGGCGGGGGGAGGTCTTCGGGCTCCTCGGGCCGAACGGGGCCGGGAAGACGACGACCGTCAAGGTCCTGCTCGGGCTCCTCCGCGCCGACGGGGGGCGGGCCGAGGTCCTCGGGCTCGACGTCGCGTCGGCGGCGACGGAGGTCCGGCGCGGGGTAGGGTACGTCCCTCAGGAGATCACGAGCGACCCCTACCTCTCGGGGCGCGAGAACCTCCGCTTCTTCGCGCGCCTCTACCACCTCCCGGACCCCCGGGCCCGATCGGAGGAGGTGCTCCGGCAGGTGGGGCTCGAGGACGCCGCCGACCGCCTCGCGAAGACCTACTCGGGCGGGATGCGGAAGCGGCTGGACCTCGGCGTGGGGCTGCTCCACGACCCGGAGCTGCACATCCTCGACGAGCCCTCGCTCGGGCTGGACGTCGAGGCGCGGGTGCGCGTCTGGACCCACGTCGAGGAGCTGCGGAAGCGCGGGCGGACCGTCCTCCTCTGCACGAACTACATGGACGAGGCCGACCGGCTGTGCGACCGAGTCGCGATCCTGGACCGGGGCCGGGGGGTGGCCTGCGACACGCCCTCGGCCCTGAAGGACGGCCTCGGGGGGGACGTCGTGACCCTCGTCGCCTCCGAGCGGGACGGCGCGCCTCCGCCCGACTGGGCGAAGCTCCTCGGGGGGCTCCCGCTCGTGCGGTCGGTCCTCGCGGACGGGCTCCGGGCGACCGTGGCCGTCGAGGCCGGCGACCGCGCGCTGCCGAAGGTCCTCGAGGCGACGGTGGCCGCGTCCGTCCCGATCGCCTCGGTCTCGCTGCTGCGCCCGAGCCTCGACGCCGTCTTCCTGCGGCACACGGGCCGGCGTCTCGCCGAGGGCGCCGCCGCCCCCGCTCCCGCGGCCGGAGGTCGCCGAGGATGACCGCCGCCCCTCCGACGCCCTCGGTGGCCTTCCGCCGCGAGACCCTCGCCCAGCTCGCGCGCTGGTTCCACCACCTGCGGCGCGAGCCGTTCAACGTCGTCTTCACGCTCACCCAGCCCATCCTCTGGATGCTCTTCTTCTCGAGCCTCATGCAGGAGGCGAAGCTCCCCGGGATGGCCCCGGGGACGCCGTACCGGGACTTCATGACGGCCGGGGTGCTCACGTTCACCGTCTACGGGAACGCCATGTCCGGCGGGATCCCCCTCCTCTTCGACCGCGAGAACGGCTTCCTCACGCGGCTCCTTGCGACGCCGATCGCGCGGAGCTCGATCGTGGCGGGGCGGTTCCTCTACATCGAGGCGGTGGCCCTCGCCCAGACGCTCCTGATCCTCGGGCTCGCGGCGCTCCTCGGGGTCTCGGTGAGGACCGGGGTGCTGGGCGTGCTGGGGATCGTCCTCTTCGGCGCCCTCCTCGGGCTCGGGCTCACGGCCCTCTCACTCGCCCTGGCGATGTGGGTCCGCCACCACGGGACGTTCTTCATGCTCCTCGGGACGCTCGGCCTCCCGCTCCTCTTCTGCTCGACCGCCCTGGCCCCCGTGGACGCGATGCCGACCTGGATGCGGTGGGTGGCGCTCGCGAACCCCATGAGCTTCTGCGTGGACGCCATGCGCCCGCTCGTCCTCGGGGGCGGGAGCTTCGGGCGCTACGTCCTCTCGGCCGCGGGGCTCCTGGCGTTCGACGCCGTGGCGGTCTGGGTCTCGGTGCGGGTGCTGAAGGGGAAGCTCGCCTAGGAAGCGCGCCCGAGGAACTCCCTCGCGCGCGGGTCTCGGGGATTGGCGAAGAAGTCGGCGGCCGGCGCGCGCTCGGCCAGCTCGCCCGCGGCGAGGAAGAGGACCTCGTCGGCGGCCTCCCGGGCGAAGCGCATCTCGTGGGTCACGACGACCTGCGTGAGGCCCTCGTCCTTGAGGGCTCGCATGACGCCGAGCACCTCGGCGACGAGGGCCGGGTCGAGCGCCGAGGTCGGCTCGTCGTAGAGCATCACCTCGGGCTCCATCGCCAGCGCCCGGGCGATCGCGACGCGCTGCTGCTGGCCTCCGGAGAGCTGGCTCGGGAAGGAGCCGGCCTTGTCGGCGAGGCCGACCTTCCGGAGAAGCGCCGCCGCCCTCTCGTCGGCCTCGGCTCGCGGGACCCCCTTCACGACCCGGGGGGCGAGGGCGACGTTCCCGAGGGCCGTGAGGTGGGGGAAGAGGTTCCACTGCTGGAAGACCATGCCCGTGCGGCGGCGGACCTCGCGCACGGCCGCCTCGCGCGCCGCGGCGCCGTTCCCCGGGGTCGTCTCGACGACGACCTCCCCGACCCGGACCCGGCCGCGATCGAAGGTCTCGAGCCCGTTCACGCAACGGAGGAGCGTGGACTTCCCCGAGCCCGACGGCCCGAGGAGCACCGCGAGCCTCCCGCGCGGCACGTCGAAGGAGACGCCCCGCAGGATCTCCTGCGAGCCCACGCTCTTCCGAAGCCCCTCGACCTCGAGGAGCGCCGCTCCGTTCGCGCCCACGTCGCGCCCCATTCTACGCGGCGGCCGGCCACGCGGCGCGGTCCGTCGCGAAGCGGACCTCGCTCCACCGCGCGAGCCGCGCGAAGGGGAGCCCGAGCCCGAAGTAGAGGGCCGCCGCGAGGGCGCCCACTCCCAGGTAGTCCTGGTGGGCGGCCGCCAGCATCCCGTACTGCTTCGTGAGCTCCACCATCGCGATGACGGCGACGATCGAGGAGTCCTTCAGGAGCGAGATGAAGTCGTTCGTCACGGGGGGGATCACGATCCGGAACGCCTGCGGGAGGACCACGTGCCGGAGCGCCTGGAGGCGCCCCATCCCGAGCGAGAGGGCCGCTTCGGTCTGGCCGCGGGGCACGGCCTGGATCCCCGCGCGGTAGTTCTCGGCCTCGTAGGCGGCGTAGTTGAGGCCGAGCCCCAGGAAGGCCGCCACGGGCGCCGAGAGCACCACGCCCGCCTGCGGGAGGCCGTAGTAGATCATGTAGAGCTGGACGAGGAGCGGGGTCCCGCGGACCAGCTCCACGTACGCGGCCGCCAGCGCCCGGAGCGCCCGCGGGCCGTAGAGCCGCGCGACGGCGAGGCCGATCCCCAGCGCCACCGCGAGAGCCATCGCGCTCACCGAGAGGAGGAGCGTGACGAGCGCCCCCGCCAGGAGGGGCGGGAGGAACGTCGCGTAACGCGCGAGCCTCTCCCCGAGCCCGGGCTTCTTCCCGATCGCCTCGAGGTAGCTCTCGTACTCGGGGGCCGGCGCCGTCGAGGGGGCGCGGTCCCCGAGGAGGTCCGCCGTCGCGTCGTTCCAGAGCGCCCAGCGCTCGTAGAGGGCGCGGAGCTCGCCGGTCCGCGCCAGCCGGTCGAGCGCCTCGTTCAACGCCGAGAGGAGGGCGGCGTCCCCCTTCCGGACGGCGATAGCGTAGAAGGCCTGGCCGAACGGGGGGCCGGCGAACGCGAGGTCCCGCTCCGGCCGCGCGCAATACTGCGCGATCGGGTAGTCCATGAGGACGCCGTCCAGCCGCCCCAGCTTCAGGTCCTGGTAGGGCTCGACCTGGCCCTCGTACTCGGCGATGTCGCCCTCCTTGAAGAGCCCCACGCCCCGGAGGATCCGGGCCGCCAGCGAGGCCTTGAGGGTCCCGACCCGCTTCCCGGCGAGGTCGGCGAGCCCGGTCACGTGCGAGTCGGTCTTCCGGACCACGAGCTGCTCGGGCGCGACGTAGTAGGGTCGGGTGAAGGCGACGACCTCGCGCCGGTCTTCGGTCACCTCGATCCCGTTCATGGCCACGTCGAAGTCGCCCCGGTTCACGGCGTCGAGGAGCTTGTCCCACTGGTTCTGGACCATCTCGGCACGGACCCCGAGTTCCCGGGCGAGCAACGCCGCGAGGTCCCACTCGAAGCCGACGAGCCGGTTCGGGTCGCGCGGGTCCTTGAACACATACGGCGCCCCGCCCTCGGCGTCGGCGCCCCAGCGGAGCGCGCCGCGGGCGCGGAGGGCCGGGAGGCCGTCCTGCGCGTCGGCCTGAGAGGCGGACACGAGAAACGCGAGCGCCGTGAACGCGATGCGGCCCATGGCGACTCCTCCCCCGCGGCAAGGCCCAGGTCGCCGCGGACAGTCAGCGGATTCAAGACCCGACTTCCTGCCCCCGACAGGATTCGAACCTGTATTACAGGCTCCGGAGGCCTGCGTCCTATCCGTTGGACGACGGGAGCGGCGGACGGGCGGGCAGGATAGCACCGCCCGATCGGCCCGGGAAGGGCGGCGCTCGGGCTACTTCCCGCCCTTCGACGTCGCCGCCGTCGTCGGGGGAGGCGGCGAGCGCGGGCCCTCCGGGGCGGGAGGAGGATCGCGCGGGGGTCCGCCCGAATCTCCCGGCGCCTCGCCCCGGAAGAGTCGGGCCCGCTCCCGGAGGAGGAGCCCCGCCCAGCTGAGAGGATGGGAGTCCGCCCCCGTCTCGCAGAGCTTCGCCGCGCCCTCCCGGTCACCGGCGAGGAGCCTCTCGATCGCCTTCGCCTCGACGTCCATCGCCTCGACCAGCGCCAACTCGTGGTAGGCACCGTAGGCCCCGAGCGCGAGGACGAGGACGGTCCCGACCACCAGCCTCCGCCGTCGCGCGGCGCGCCCCTTCTTCTTCGTCAGCTCCCCGGTCTCGATGTCCTTCGCGAGGGCCTTCCCCTCGGCGTGCTCGGGCGCGATCTTGAGCAGCGCCTTGAGGAGCGCCATCGCGCCGGCCGTGTTCCCCGTCTCGGCGCGCCCCTTGGCCGTCTCGAGGAGGACCTTGGTCCCGCCCGCGACGTCCCCCATCTCGACGTGCGACTCGGCGAGCAGCCGCGGCATCTCCGGGTCCCCCGGCGCCATCTCGAGCAGCCGCCGGTACGTGTCCCGCGCCTTCTCGAGGAGCCCCAGCTCGCGGTAGGTGAGCGCCAGGTCGCGCCCGTCCGGGATCGCCGCGTCGGGGCCCTTGCGCTCCTGGAGGAGGCGGACGAGCGACTCGCGGGCCGAAACGTCGCGCGGGAGGCAGGCGATCGCGCGGCGGTAGGCGGCGATCCCGCGCTCGACGTCGCGCCCCTCGATGGCCGATTGGGAGAGGAGCTTCCACTCCGTGGCCGCCTTCTCCCGGTCGCCGGCCTTCTCGAGCGCCTCGGCGAGGAGCTCCCGGATGTCGGGGCGGTTGCGTTCCTGCTCGAGCGCGCGCCGGCAGAACCGGACGACCGCCTCCACGTCGCCGCGCCGTTTCGCCGTCTCGGCGAGGCGCTTGAGCTCGTCCACCGCCACCGGCCTCGCGTGGCCCTGCTCGAGGAACGAGACGATGGCGCGGCAGACGGCGAAGGCGCCGTGCGCGCTCGTGTCAATCACCTCCCGCACGGTCCGCGACCCGTCGAGGAGCTTCGCGATGTCTGTCGCGGACCGGTCCCCGCCCTCCTTGATGACGGCCCGCCTCTCCTCGGGGACCGAGAAGACCTCGTCGAGGGAGAGGATCTTGCGCCGGATCAGCTTCCACTCGTCCTGGCGGCGCGCGGCCTCGAAGAGCACCTTGTTCGTGTCGAGCGCCATCTCGTAGGCGAGCTGGTCGGGGTCGAAGCGGTCGGCCGGCGGCGCGCCCTCGACGAACTCGAAAGCGGCGGAATCCGCCGCGAAGAGGTCGTAGATCTGCTCCTCGCCGAAGAACTGGAGGGCCGCCCGGGCCTTCTCGTCGTCGAGCGCCCCCGCCTTCACCAGGAACTGCGCGAGCGCCTTCTGGCTCCGGCCGCGCTTCTTGACGGCCTTCTCGATCTCCTCGTCGGTCACCCCGGCCCGCTTCCGCAGGACGGCCGGGAGGTAACTCAGCGAGTCGCGCCCCGGCGAGAGGTGGTGGACGGCGCCGTCCCTGAAGTAGACGTGGATCGGCTTCCCCTCCTTCGGGGTGACCGTGAGGGTCCCCGTCTGCTTGTTCTGGAGCAGGTTCTGGAAGACGTCCGAGAGCGGGAGGCTCGGAGTCTCGCCGCGGAACGGCACGGGCGGGGATTCTGGGGCGGGCCGCCTCGGACGTCAACCGTGCCGCGCGCCGGGGGCTCCGTGGGCTGCCCGCCGCTGTCCCCATCGGCGCCTCCCTCGGGGACCCGGGATTCGCTCCCGGTCGCGGGGGCGCAGGCCACGACGGACGCCCCCGC
>JAKEIC010000007.1 GCA_022614695.1 Planctomycetales bacterium
CAAGGTGTTCGACGACTTCCCGGCGTCGCTCCGCGGGACCTCCTGGTGGGGGAAGGTCTCCGAGTGGGCGCCGGGCTTGCGGGCCCGGGGTGCCGAGAAGCTCCGGCTGGCCGCCGAGGCGGCGGAGGAGCTCTTGAAGCAGGGCAAGCCCGACGAGGCGCTCGCCGCGCTCGAGTCGGTCCGTCCGTACGAGGCGGCGGGCGCGGCGACCGACTCGGGGGCGGTCGCCGCGGACGCGGTCCAGGGCCTCCGCGCCATGGCCGGCCGCCAGGCGCGGGGGGCCGCCCACGCCGCCCTCGAGGAGGTCGTCCCCGGGCTCCTCGGCGAGATCGCCGCGAGGCGCTTCGAGGGGGCCCGTTCGCTCGTGCGCGGCCGGCGCGGGGAGTCCCCGAGCCTCGCCATGAAGGAGGAGGCGCGCCTCCTCGAGAGCGACATCCGGGGCTGCGAGCGGCTGTTCCGCGTCGTCGAGGCGAAGCTCCGCGCCTGGGCGGCGGCCGGCAAGAGCGTCGCGATCGCGCTGGACGGCGGGGGGCCGCGCTCGGGGACGCTGGGCGAGCGGGCCGGGGCGCTCGTGCTCCGCTCCGGGGAGACCGAGACCGCCGTCGCGGCCGTCTCCCTCCCCCCGCGGGAGATCGCCCGGCTCTTCCCGGAGAACGACCTCGACCCGGCCTCGCGCTACGCGCTCGGGCTCCTGCTCCTCGCGGCGGGCGCGAGCGGCGAGGCGCGCGACCTCCTCGCCCCGTTCGGGGGGCCGAGGGGCCGCGCGTGGCGCCACCGAGCCGAGTCCGCCGTGGACGACGCGGTCCGGGCGAGCGTCGGGCCCGACCTGGAGGCGGCCCGCGGGAAGGTGGCCGCCCGCGACTGGGCGGGCGGCCGCGAGGTCTGCGAGCGCCTCCGGCAGAAGATCGGCTGGCCGGGCGACAACGAAGCGGGGCTCCGGCGCGAGGTGGCGGACCTCTGGATCCGCTGCGCGTCGGAGCTCTCCGGGCTCGCGCCGCTCGTCGCGGGCTCCGTGCAGGTGCTCCCGGGCGACCGGGTCCGGTTCCTCTACGGGTTCGAGAACGCGGGGGAGGCGCGGGACTTCGACCTGAAGGGCGTCCCCCCGGACGGCGTCGTCGCCGGCCGGGCCCTGCGTCTCCCGCAGGGCGCCGTGGCCTGGCACCGGTTCGAGTTCCCCGACGAGGTGGCGCTCGAGTTCCGGGGAACGGGGGCCGCCGAGTTCGGCGTGGCCCTGGCGGCGACCGGCGGCGGGGGCGAGGACGGCTACCGGGTTCTCTTCGGCCGGGCGGGCGAGATCCTGATCGTCCGCGAGGGGCAGGTCGTGGCCCGAGGCCCGCTCTCGGTGGGGGCCGGGCGGGAGTTCGCCGTCCGGGTCCACCGCAAGGGCGGCAAGTTCCTGGTCCAGCTCGAGGGGCGGGAGCTGCTCCGGTACGAGGACGGCTCCCCGATCTCGGGCGCCGGCCGGCGGACCGGCTTCCTCGCCGGGCCCGGCGGCTCGGCCTTCTCGGCGCTCGTGCTGGACGGGCGGCTCGAGATGCGCGCGCTCCGTGCGGCGGTCGAGGCGGCCGGCAAGTCGCGCAAGCCCCCGAACGGGCTGATCGCCCTCACGAAGGGGGACGCTCTCGACGGCTGGGACCCGATGCGCGGCGAGTGGGGCGTGAGGAAGGGGGCGGTCTGGGGGCGCGGGGCGGACGCCTTCCTCGGCCATCGCGACCTCGCCCGGTGGGAGGTCTCGGACTACACCTTCTCCGTCGAGGTCCGGAAGGTGGCGCGGCGCGAGTCCACCCCGGCGCTGGCCTTCCGCGTGGGGGACAAGGCGGTCCTCTGGGTCTTCGGCGACGGCGGGGGGTTCCTGCTGGGTCTCCCCGGGGCCGACCTGAAGGGGGAGGACCTCTCGTTCAAGTTCACGCCGGTCACGGTCCAGGTTCGGAAGGGCCGGGTGCGCGGGATGGTCGGGGCGTCGCTCGCCTTCGACGCGCCGGTGGCCTCCGCGACCGACGCCGGGGCCGGGGGCCCCCCGGGCCCGTTCGGGTTCGCGGTCCGGCGCGGCGAGGCGGAGTTCAAGAATCCGGTTTTCAAGGCGGGGAAGTAGGATCGGGTCCGACGGGGCGACACGGCGACACGGGGACGCGGCGAGGGAGGGAAACGATGGGGACGATGCGGTGGATCCGGACGGCCTGCGCGGGGATCGCGGCGCTGCTCGCGGCCCTCGCGCTCGCGGCGCCCCCCGCGGCGGCTCAGTCGGCCCGGGAGAAGGAGGGCGAGAAGGCGATTGCCGCCTTCGAGAAGTGGTATCGGGCCCATCCCGACGACTTCGACGATGCCGAGGAGCGGCTCGAGAAGATCATGGAGGACTTCGCCGGCACCGAGATCGCGGGCCAGGCGCGGCTCAGGATGAAGTCGGTCGAGGCCGACCGGGAGAGCGCCGCGGGGAGGGCCTACGAGAAGATCCTCGCCGAAGCGCAGGCGAAGCTCGAGACGGGCGACGTGGCCGGTTCCATTGACGCGTTCAAGAAGTTCCCCGCGGTCTTCCTGATCACCTCGTGGGGCCAGAAGGCCAAGGAGTGGCCCGGCGAGGTGGCGAAGCGCGGCGTCGCCCTCGTGAAGTCCCATCTCGAGAAGGCCCGCAAGCTCTCGGACGCGGGGGACCACGCGGGCGCGAAGGCCGCCGCCGAGAAGGCCGAGGCGGGGTCGAAGAGCCTGAAGGGGACCCTCCCGCCCGACGACTACGCGCCGCTCGAGAGCGAGGTGGCCGAGACCAAGAACGGGGTCGCCCTCACGGCCGAGACGGCGGCCCAGGGGGAGAAGTGGCGCGGGATGGTGGGCGCCGACATGGGCGAGGCCGCCTCGAAGGCCGACGCGGGCGAGTTCGACAAGGCCCTGGAGATCTGCGAGAGGATCCGCAAGGCCATCGGGGCCCCGAAGCCCGGCGAGCGCGGGATCCGCCGCCAGGCCGAGGACCTCTGGATCCGGTGCGCCACCGAGATGAGCGGGCTCAAGGCCCACTACATGGGCGAGGCGCAGAAGACGCCCTACGGCACGCGGATCATCTACAAGTTCGAGTCGCCCGACGAGCTCAAGGACTGGTCCGACCCCGAGGGAGGGACCGTCGCGGCGGGGAGGCTCAAGGTGCCCTCGGCCGGGATCCTGTGGCACAAGGCCCGGTTCCCCGGCGGCGTCTCGGTGATCCTGCACGCCTCGGCCGGCGAGGTGCTCGGGGTCATGATCGGGGACCCGTCGTCCGACGCGGGCTACAAGGTGATCGTCGGGGTCGGGGGCAAGGCCAAGATCACGCGGGGCGCCGCGGGCGGGCCTTGGGAGAACACGGGGCCGCCCGTCGAGAACGACGCGGACGTCACCGTGGCCCTCGAGGGCGGGGTCATCCGCGTGAACTGGGGCGGCCGGGACGTCCTCAAGGTGAAGGACGCCGAGCCCCCCCCGGCGAGCGCCGTCGAGAAGGTGGCCCTCTTCGGCGGGGCGCTGGGCTTCGCCGTGGACGAGGTCTCGGTCTCCGGCGACGCCCAGATCGGGGGCGGCGGCGGCGCGGCGGGCGACGGGGCCTCGGGCAAGGGCGCCGCCTCGACGCTCCCGAAGGGAACGATGCAGCTCCGGAGGCCCGGCTCGGGCCAGGGGCTCCTCGGCTGGAAGCAGATCGGCACCGCGAACTGGAACGCGCGCGGCGAGGTGGAGGTCCAGTGCGAGAACTACTGGATCGGCGGCTCGGGGCGGAACGAGAGCCTCGCGATGCTGCTGCACCGCGAGGTTCCGAAGTACACGTTCACCGAGTACGAGTTCGGCTGCGAGCTGCGCTTCGTCCGCCACCAGGCCGGGAGCGAGCCGGGGATCATCTTCCCGGTCGGCCAGAACTACGTGATGTGGATCTTCTCGGAGGGCGGCGCCGAGATCCACGGGATCGAGGGCGTGGAGCCGAAGGGGACGCTCGCCAAGGGGACCGCCAACTACCTCCCCGTGAGCGTGAAGGTGGAGAAGGGGATGGTGCGCGGGTTCATCGGCGGCCAGAAGTCGTGGGAGGCGAAGATGGGGTCGGCGAAGATCAGCACCCCGTCGGGGATCCCGGAGCTGGGGACGGGGCTGGTGAACCGGAAGGGCGTGACGGCGTACAAGAACCCGTGGATCAAGTTCATCAAGTGAACCCGCGAGGCTTCAGGTCGGCTTAAGGTACGATCCCGTCCACTCCTCCCGTGAGGGTCCTGGTCGTCGAGGACGAGGCGGACCTGGCGCGCGCCGTCGGGCGGGCGCTCGAGGAGGAGGGGTACGCCGTGGACGTGGCGACCGACGGCGAGGCGGGGCTCTGGAACGCCCAGAGCTGGGAGTACGACGCCGTCGTCCTCGACCTGATGCTCCCGCGGGTGCCGGGGGAGACCGTCCTCAAGCGTCTCCGCGAGAAGAAGAAGACGCCGGTGCTGATCCTCACGGCGCGCGACGGCGTGGCCGACCGGGTCCGGGGACTGGATGCGGGGGCCGACGACTACCTCGTGAAGCCGTTCGCGCTCGAGGAGCTGCTGGCGCGGGTGCGGGCGCTGGTGCGGCGCGGGGCGGGCGAGGCGTCGCCCGTGATCCGGCTCGGGGAGGTCGAGGTGGACACCGCCGCCCGCGAGGTGCGGAGGCGCGGGAAGCTGGTGGACCTCGCCGCCAAGGAGTACGCCCTCGTGGAGCTGCTCGCGCTCCACCGGGGAAAGCTCGTCACGAGGACGAAGATTTACGACCACATCTACGACCAGAGCGACCCGACGCTCAGCAACGTCGTGGACGTCTACGTGAGCAACGTCCGGAAGAAGCTCGGCGCCGGCTTCATCGAGACCCGCCGCGGGGAGGGGTACATCGTCCGTGGGTAAATCCCTGCGGCTGCGCCTGCTCGCCTGGTACGCCGCGATCCTCGCGGGGGTCCTCGGCGCCTTCGGGGCGGTCCTCTACACGCGGCTCGAGGCGTCGCTCCTGCGCGAGGTCGAGGCGGAGCTCACGGCCCACGTCCAGGCGCTCGCCCACGAGATCGAGGACGTGGAGGACGACGCGGCGGCGCTGGACCTCGGGCTGGAGTACGTCCGCTACTTCCGGCCCGAGACGCCCGGCGCTCCCTCCTACGCGCACTGGGACGGGGGCGGCCGGCGCGTGGGGGGGAACTCCCCGCCCGACCTCCCGCGGCCGGAGGCGCCGGGGTTCCGCGACTCGGGCGACCGCCGCGAGATCTCGGTCGCGACCGTGACCGGAGGGACCATGCTGGTCGGGCGCTCGATCCGCGAGGAGCGGGAGCGGCTCGCGGGGCTCCTCTGGCTCCTCGCCGGGACCGGGGCCGGGGTCTTCGCGCTCGCGATGCTCGGGGGGTTCCTCCTCGCGGGCCGGGCCCTCGCGCCGATCCGGAAGATCACCGAGACGGCCGCGGCCATCTCGGCCGAGGACCTCTCGCGGCGGATCGACGTCGGGAGGACCGAGAGCGAGCTCGGGACGCTCGCGCGGACGCTGAACGACGCCTTCGCCCGGATCGAGGCCTCGTTCGAGCGGCAGACCCGGTTCACGGCCGACGCCTCGCACGAGCTGCGGACGCCGCTCTCGATCCTCCTCACCCATGTCGAGCTGGCCCTCAAGAAGGACCGCACCGCCCCCGAGTACCGGGAGACCCTCGAGACGTGCCTCCGGGCGGCGCAACGGATGCGGGCGACGGAGGAGAGCCTCCTCACGCTCGCCCGGGCCGACGCGGGGGAGTTGAAGGTCGCCCGGGACCGGGTGGACCTGAAGCCGGTCGTCGAGGAGACGGTCGCGCTGCTTGCCCCGCTCGCGACGGAGAGGCGCGTCGCGGTCGCGGTCGAGGCTTCGCCCCTCGCGGTCGCGGGGGACCGGGAGAGGCTCCGCGAGGTCGCCACGAACCTCGTAACGAACGCCCTCCGGTACAACCGGGAGGGCGGCCGCGTGGAAGTGCGGCTGTCGCGCGAGAACGGCGCCGCGGTCCTCTCGGTGGCCGACACCGGCATCGGGATCCCCGAGCCGGACCGCGCCCACCTCTTCGAGCGGTTCTACCGCGTGGACAAGGCCCGCTCGCGCGAGCTGGGCGGCTCGGGCCTCGGCCTCGCCATCACGAGGTGGATCGTCGAGGCCCACGGCGGGACGATCGCGGTCGCGAGCCGGGAGGGCGAGGGGACGACGTTCACGGTCCGCCTGCCCGCGGCGGTGGCGACTCCACAGGATCCCTGACGTCGCACGCCGGGGGCTCCGCCCCCGGACCCCCGTCGACCGCGGAGCGCCTACCTCGCCTTCCGCCGGTAGGTCGTGTCCGAGAAGGGCTCCAGGGCCCCCGCGGCATCCCGCGTGAACGCCCGGACCGCGAACGTCCCGTCCTTCACGGGCCCCATCTCGACGCGCATCGGACGCTCCGAGCCGACCTCCTCCCAGACCTGGCTCCCGTCCTTCCCGGTCTCGCGCAGCTCGAAGCGCTGGTGGAGCCCGGGGGTCTCCCCGGAGTTCTCGAAGAACCAGCAGGCGAGCCGACCCGTACCGGGGTCCAGCCCGTAGGTCATCCGCGCCTCGAAGACGAGATCGCCGCCGATCCGCGAGTCGGTCGCCGCCTCGACGAACGTCCCGCCGAGGATCCTCCGGAAGGACCGGGTCGAGACCTGCCTCGCGCCTCCAAGGTCGCGCTCCCCGATCCAGTCGCCGAGGTAGGGGTCGAGCGCGGCGAGCGCGGCGCGAGGGTCGGCCGGGGCAGGGACGCGGGGCGGGAAGCGCTTCCGGAGCCGCTCGAGAGTCCAGGCGTTTCCCCGCTCGAAGAACTGCCGGGCCGCCTCCCACTCCGGCCCCTCGCCCCAGCCGAGCATGGTGCAGATGAGGCGGGTGCGCCGGGCGTCCAGGGGCTCGAGCCGGTAGACCGTCCACGTCGCCTCGGCGACCTTCAGCTTCGCCGCGTTCGCCGGGGCGGTGAACCGGAGGGCGAGCATGCTCTTCGGCTCGTAGGCGAGGACGTGGTGGGTGATCGTGTCCGGGTCGCCGATCTTGCCCGCGGGGCTGTAGTGGGTCCGGATCGTCCCCCCGGGCCTGAGGTCCACCTCGGCCTGGGCCACACCGAGCGCTTTCCATCCCTCCGCGGTCGCGACGATCGCCCACGCCTCGTCGAGGGTGGCCCCGAGTACGACCTCGTGGCGGAGCGGGCGGTCGTCCGGGACGGGCTCCCCCCGGGCGACGGCCAGCAGCGCCGGGATCGCGACGAGGATCATCGTTATCCGTGGGGTACGTGACATGCGGTCCTCCCTGACTATCTGTAGACGTCTCGGCGATGGCCGATCTTCACGACGGTCACCGTGCGGGCGCCGTCGTCCAGTTCGTAGACGATCCTCCAGTCGCCCTGTCGGACCCGGTACTGATCGCCGGTCGAGAGCTTCTGCGTCCCCGGCGGGCGCGGATTGTCCGCGAGACCCAGGAGCTTCTGCACGACGCGCCGGTTGTCGGTCGGGGGGACCGCGCGCAGTTGCCTCTCCGCGCTGGACCGGATCAGGACGTTATAGGAGGCCGTCGCGCCTCATCTCCTTGAGGACCTGCTCGAGGGGCTTCACCCTCTCCCGGCGAGTCTGCTCGAAGGCCGCGAGGTCCGAGGCGTCTTCCCTGAGGGAGAGCTTGAGGGCCTCATTCATCAGGTCGGACATGCTCCGGGAGACCGTGGCGGACTTGATCTTGAGGGCGCGGAGGAGCCGTGGGTCGAGACGGAACGTCGTCCGCGCGTGCATCTTCATCGTCTGGTTGACGGAGGCATCATGGCACTAAGACACGTCCATGTCAACCTGCTGCGCCACGGCTGCGTAGGAGCCGCCGGTCGCTCGGGCGGCTACAGCCTCCGCTCCATCACCGGCCGCTTCGGGTCGTCACGCACAACCCCGAAACCGGCGTTCGCGTAGAGGGCCTCCGGGCCGGTCCAGACCGCGCCGGGTCGAAGACGCTTCCCCCGCTCGGGGAACGCCTGCACCCGCCGCGCGCCGCGCTTGCGGAGAGCGGCCAGGATCCTCCGCAGGAACTCGTGCGCGAGGCCCCGCGCCCGGCACGCGGGCGCCAGCTCGATGCAGGTGATCGCCCAGCCCTCCGGATCGGGCGCGAGGGCGTACTGCTTCACGAGCTTCCGCAGCCGGTCGCGCGGCCCCGCCTGGCACCAGCCGGAGACGCGCCCGTCGAGGTAGAGCAGGTACCCGTCGTACTCGCCGCGGGCGAAGAGCCTCTCGCGGAGCCGGCGGTTCTGCACCTCCGTCCGGTCCCCCCAGCCGTCCCACGTCGGCACCCACCAGGCGACGCAGTGGCACCAGTCGTTGCCGTTCTCGGGGCACTGGAACGCGAAGAAGTCCGCGACCCGCGACGGGCCGACCCGCGCGACGCGCAGCCGCGGCGCGCGGCGTCGGACCGCGGCCGCTCGCCCCGGGCGCCTCACGCCGGCGGCCCGTCACTGAAGATCGCGTCGAGCTCGCGAGCCGCCTCGGCGTCCACGGTCACCGAGAGAGCCCCGAGGTTCTCCCGGAGCTGATCCACCGTCGTCGCCCCGAGGATCACCGAGGAGACGCCCGGCTGCGCCGCGACCCAGGCGATCGCGAGCCGGGCGCGCGAGCAACCCGCCCGGTCCGCCACGGCCTTGAGGCGGCGGACCCTCCCCAGCGCCTCCTCGGTCCGGACCTCCTTCCGGAGCCACTCGATCGCGGCGAGACGCGTGCCCTTCGGGACCCCCTCGTCGTACTTCCCCGTGAGGAGCCCCGAGGCGAGCGGGCTCCAGGTGACCATCCCCATCCCGGCCTCGAGGACGGCGGGGCGGACGTCCTTCTCGACCTTCCCCCGCTCGAGGAGGTGGAACTGCGGCTGCTCGACCTGCGGCCGGTAGAGGTTCGCCCCGCGACAGAGCGCCGTCGCCTCCCGGATCTGGGCGCCGGTCCACTCCGAGGTCCCCCAGTAGAGGACCTTCCCCTGGTGGACGAGGTCGTCCATCGCACGGGCCGTCTCCTCGAGGGGGGTCTCCTCGTCGAAGCGGTGGCAGAAGTAGAGATCCAAGTAGTCGGTCCCGATCCGCCGGAGGCTCCTCTCGACGGACTCGCGGATGTGCTTCCGCGAGAGCCCCTTGTCGTTCGGGTCCTCGCTCATGGGCCAGAAGAGCTTGCTCGAGAGGACGAGCCGCGACCGCGGCCACTCGCGGAAGACGGCGCCCATCGCCTCCTCGGTCTTCCCGCGCCCGTAGGCGTCGGCCATGTCGAAGAACGTGACCCCCGCGTCGTAGGCCGCCGTGAGGATCGCTCGGACCGTCTTCGGGTCCTTCACCGAGTCGCCGAATGTTGTCCAGCCCCCGAGCGCGAGCGCCGAGACCCGGGTCCCGCAGCGCCCGAGGGGCCGGTAGGGCATCGCGGGCGCGGCGGGCACGTCGCCTACTTCCCGGCCTCCTTCTCCGACTCCATCACCGCGAGGAGGGTCCCGACCGTGCACTCCATCTCGTCCCCGTCGTGGCCCTTGTAGCGGATGACGCCCTTCGGGTCCACCACGTAGAGCGTGGGCCAGGCCTGGACGTTCCAGGCCGTCGGGAGCGGGCCGCTCGTGCTCCCCTCCAGGGCGTTCCGCCAGGAGATCCCCTCCTGCGCGATGCCGGCCTTGGCCTTCCCGACGGGGTCGCTGTTCACGCCGATCAGCGCGAAGGGCTTCTCTTTCAGGCGCTCGACGAGCGCCTTCTCCGCCGGGATCATCTCCCGGCACGGGGGTCACCAGAAACCCCAGAAGTCCACGACGACGATCTTCCCCCGGTACTCCGAGAGCCGGAACTTCATCCCGTCCTGGTCGGTCGCCTCGAAGTCGGGGATCTCCATCCCGAGCTGGAGCCGCTCCTTCTCGAAGAGGAACCCGTTCGCCTCGGCACCGTACGGGGTGTCGGAGAAGTCCTTGATGAGGGACGCCATGAGGCTCGCACCCTCGCTCTTGCGGTCGTCGCTCGCGGAGGCGTCCTGGAGGATCGCGTTCGCCCGCGAGAGCATGGCCGCGGCCTTCACCTTGCGGTGCGGCGACCGGTCCACCACGAGTCGGTAGGCCGAGTCCGCCTTCTCGGGAGGCAGCGGGTACGAGGCGATTCGCTTCGCGAAATCCTCGAGGTCGGGCGAGGCGATGAAATCGGCGAGCACGGTGTCGGTGGTCTCGGCGACGAGCTTCGGGTCGGGCTCGCCCATGCCGCCCGAGTTCCCGAGGAGCCAGACGTGGCTGTCGAGGGCGGTCTTCGTTCCCCGGGCCCGCGCCGCGAGATCCCGGAACCTCGGGACGTACTCCGACGCCGGGTGCCGGAGCTTCTCGCGCGCCGCGTCGGTCGCGGCGTTGTCGAACGCCTCCCAGAAGGCGTCCTCGGCCTCGTCGTAGGCGTCCGTGAGCTTCTGCAGCTCGGGCTGGAAGTCGTGCCTCGTCTCCTTCGCCACCTCGGGGGCCGCCGGGCGGGACGGTGCGCCCGCTCCGGCCCCGGCGGGACCGGGGTCGCAGCCGGCGGCGCTCGCGAAAGCCAGCACCGGGACGATCCATGCGCGGCGCATCCTCACACCCCCAGCTTCGCCTTGAGCGTGTCCGTGATCTTCTTCTTCGGGACCGGCCCCACGAGGCGCGAGACCTCCTGGCCCCCCTTGAAGAAGACGAGCGCCGGGATCCCGAGGATCCCGAGGTCGCTCGCCCGATCGCCCGTGTCCTCGACGCTCGCCTGGAGGGTCTTCACCTTCCCCTGGTACTCCTTGGCGACCTGCTCCACCACGGGAGCGAGGGCGATGCAGGAGGTTCAGCCCGGACCCCAGAAGGCGACGAGGACGGCCGGGCTCTTCCCGACCTCCTGGTCCCAGCTCTGGTCATTCACGGCGGGGACGCTGGGCATGTGCGCCATCGGTTCCCTCCTCGGACCGTCCGGTCCGGCCGGCGCGGATCTCCTTCGAGCGGCGGACCGCGTCCGCGAGAGTCGCGTAGAAGCCGGCCTTGTCGAAGATCGTCCCCTGGACCGTCCCCAGCACCTCGCCCCCCGGCGAGATCAGCACGTAGAAGGGGAGGTCGGCCGACCCGAACTTCTCTCGGAGCGCGAGAGCCCGGGACTTGTGCTCGCGCTTCGGATGGTCGGTCCACTGCCTCACCCAGACCCATTGGGCCATCTGCCGGTGGCCCTCGGACGTCTCGAGAACGGTCTTCTCGTTCGTCCGGCAGTTCAATCACGAGAAGCCCGTGAACTCGAGGAAGATCGGCTTCCCGGTCGCGCGGGCCTCCGTCGCCGCGGGCTCGTACTCCTCGTAGATCCTCTGCGCCGGGAGCAGTCTCTCGTCGTCGGGGAGGAGCGCGTCGAGCCCCCCGAGCGGCCTCCCGCCGAGGCCGGCGACGAGGTAGGCCGAGAGCCCGGCGAACGCGATCCCCACGATCACGCGCGGGACCCCGAGCGGCGCCCCCGCCTCGTCCTCGGCGAGCCGCCAGAAGCCGAAGAGGTAGGTCGCCGTCGCGACCGTGGTCCCGAGCCAGATCGCGAGGATCCCGTCGCGGGAGAAGACGCCCGTCCCGAGGCTGAAGTCGGCCTTCGAGAGGTAGTAGGCGCAGAGGGCCAGCTCCACGAGCCCGGCCGTCACCTTCACCGTGTGCATCCAGCCGCCCTGCTTCGGGATGTTCTTGAGAAGCCCCGGGATCGCGCCGAAAAGGAGGAACGGGATCGCCATGGTCGTCGAGTAGACGAGCATCCCGAGGACCGCCCACCAGGTGCTCCCTTGCGCGGCGAGCGTGAGGAGCGTCGCCGCGACGGGGATCGTGCAGGAGAACGTCACGACCGTGAAGACGTTCCCGAGGAAGAAGGCCCCGCCGTACCCCTTGCTCGGGGCCCCGCCCGTGAGCCGGTCGCGAAGGACGGCCGGCAGCTCGAGCGGCACGGCCCCGAACAGCGCGAGCGCGAGGTAGAAGAAGATCGCGGTGATCCCGATGTTCACCCACGGGTTCGCGGCGAACTGCTGCGCGCCGGCGGCCCCGAAGAGGACCGAGAGGGCGACCCCGAGCAGCGTGAACGAGGCGACGATCCCGAGGCCGTAGGTCGCCGCGAGGAATAGCCCCCGCATCGGAGGCCCTCCCGACGACTGCTTCACGAAGAACGTGGCCGTGATCGGGAGCAGCGGGTAGACGCAGGGCATGATGAGCGAGATGAGCCCGCCCCCGATGCAGACGAGGAGGAACGAGAGGAGCCCGCCGCGACGGGGGTCCGCGGAGCCTCCCGGCGGGGCCGCGGGCGGGGCGCCGCCGGCCGCGCCCCCCGGCGGGGCCGCCGGGCCCTCGACCACCGCCTCGGCGATCTCGATCTCCGCGGGGACCGCAAGGTCCTCCACCGGGTCCTTGCAGCTCTTCTCGTCGCAGACCTGGTAGGAGACGAGGACCGGGACGCTCACCTTCCCGGGCTTCGCCTCTTTCTCGACGGAGAACGGGAACGTGACGGTGAAGGACCCCTTGAGTTCGGGGACCCTCTCCCCGAAGGAGTCCACCCACTCCGAGGGCGGGAACTTCGCCTCGCCGAACCGGAGGCCGGGCTGCGCTTCCGCCCGGACGCGCGTCGGCAGAGCCTGGTACTCCTTCCCGTAGACGTGCCAGCCGCGCGCGACGCGGAACTCGACCCGGATCTCGCCCGAGCCCCCGCGCGGGATCGGTTTCCCAGGCCCCTCCGCCGAGAGGCGAACCTGCTCCGTGCCCTGCGCGGCCGCTGGGCCCTGCGCGGAGGCCGGCGGCGCGGGGGCCGCGAGGAGCCCGGCGGCGGTGAGCCCGGCCGTCCGCAGAGCGCGCACGAGTGGCCCCGTTCCGGTCAGGCGCGTCCCTCCATACACGTGGATGTCGGAAGATAGCCGGGCCATGGCAGCTCGGCAAGGAAACTTGCGGGCGCGGCGGGGCATCCCGAGAATCCCTCCGTGGATCCCGCACCAAAGGCGCCGGCCCCTCCTGCGCCCGCGGAACCCCGGCGCCTCTCCCGACTCGCCCTCGCGGCCTACATCGTCTCGGCGACCCCGGTGGGGTTCCTGGGGCTCCCGCTCGGCGCCGCGGCCTGGATCCGTCTCTCCCGCGGGGGAGCGGCGCTCGCGGGGCTGCCCCTCGCGATCGGCGCGATGGCGCTCGGGTTGGTCTGGGCCGTCGGGCTCACCGGGATCCTGATCCTCCGCCTCACGGGCGCGGTCGCTGCCAACGAGAAGGCCGCGCTCGAGGAGCTGCGGATGATCCGCGAGGGGGAGAGGGCGTTCCGCGAGGCGGCCGTGGTGGATCAGGACAAGGACGGCCGAGGTGAGTTCGGGCTCTTCACCGAGCTCGCCAGCGGCCCCCACGTCCGCCACGGGTTCCTGCGCGCGCCTGGCCCCGGGCGGGACTGGATCTCCCGGATCTTCTACACCCAGCTGGAACCGAGCGGGATCGTGAGGAAATACGGCTACTGCTTCATTCTCTTCCTCCCCGGCGCGGACGGGATGGCGCTCACGTCGGGGCAGCAGGTCCCCGCGGGCCAGCCGGCCGCGGCGGACCGCCAGGAGCGCGAGATGGTCTGCTACGCCTGGCCGGAGGTGCACGGGAAGACGGGGGTCCTCGCCTACGTGCTCGACGGCGAGGGCCGGATCTGGGCGTGCACGAACGGCCGGTGGCAGTACTCGGGGTCGGACAAGGGCCCGGCGCCGGCCGCCGCCTGGCCCGGGATGGCGCCGCCGATGACATTCCCGCCGGCGGGGATTCCGCCCGGCGCCGGTCCCGGCGGTCCTCCCCGGGACGGCGAGGACTGGCACAAGGTCGAGTAGCCCGACCTGGCACTCATGGATCTTGGAAGGTGGGGTCAGACCCCATTTCCGTAGGCCGCGCGGGAGCGGTCCGGTTGACCTCGTCGGTGGGACCGTCAGAATCGCGGGGGGGAGGGTGCCTATGCGCGGGGGCGGACTGCTCGGGGCGGTCCTGGTCGTCGGTCTCGGGGCGCCGGCTGCGCGGCCGCAGGACCGCGTCGAGCCGGCCGACCTCGTGCTGCGCGGCGGGCGGATCTGGACCGGGGACCCGGCACGGCCCTGGGCGACGTCGCTCGCGTCGGCGGGGGAGTTCCTGCTTGCGGTCGGCGACGAGGCCGCCGTCGCGCCGCATGTCACGCAGAAGACGCGCGTGATCGAGCTGAAGGGCGCGTTCGTCACCCCCGGGATCAACGACGCCCACTGCCACGTGCTCGGGGGCGGTCGCACGCTCCTCACGCTCGACCTGATGGGGGTCCGGAGCCTCGACGAGGTACTGGAGCGGGTGAAGGCGGAGGCGGCCAAGAGGCCGGCGGGCTCCGTGATCCGCGGCCGGGGCTGGGACCACACGCTCTGGCCGGGTCCGGAGCGCTGGCCGACGGCGGCCGACCTGGACCGCGTCGCGCCCGAGCACATGGTGGCCCTCACGCGCGTGGACGGTCACGTCGCGTGGGCGAACTCGCTCGCCCTCAGGGCCTCCGGCATCGGGCCCGAGACGCGCGCCCCTCCCGGCGGAGCGATCGAGCGCGACCCGGCGACGAGGGCGCCGACGGGGATTCTGAAGGAGACCGCCGGGGCCCTGCTGCGGCTCCCGGACGAGAAGGGGCCGTCTGCGGACACGTCCATCGTGGCGGCGCTCGACCACGCGCGGAAGCTCGGAGTGACGTCCCTCCAGGACGGCTACGGCGATCCCGAGGCCTACGCGCGGCTCCGGGCCGCCGGAATGCTGACGGCCCGCGCGTCGGTCTGGCTGCCTCTCGACGGCGATCTCGGGAAGTCAGGGGTCGCACGGCGGAGGCTCCCCGACGAGGACCCCTGGATCCGGGTCGCGACCCTCAAGGGGTTCGTGGACGGGACGATGGGCTCGGGGACGGCCGCGTTCTTCGAGGGATACGCCGACAACCCCGACTCGGCGGGGCTCGCGCGCTTGTCGGGCGAGAAGTTGAACGACCTCGTCCTGGTGGCTGACCGGCAGGGCTGGCAGGTGGCTCTCCACGCGATCGGGGACCGGGCCGTGGCGATGAGCCTCGACGCGTTCGCCGCGGCGCGTTTGCTGAACCGCCGGCGCGACACGCGGCACCGGGTCGAGCACGCGCAGGTGGTCCGGCCCCAGGACATCCCGCGGTTCGCGGAGGTCGGCGCCATCGCGAGCATGCAGCCGTGCCACGTGATCACCGACAGCCGGTGGGCGGCGAAGCGGGTGGGCCGCGCGCGGCTCGCGGCGGGGGGGTACGCGTGGAAGAGTTTCCTGCGGGCGGGGGTCCCTCTCGCGTTCGGCACCGACTGGCCCGTCGAGCCCCTCGATCCCGGCCGGAACCTCTTCGCGGCCGTCGCGAGGCGGAACACGGACATGGAGCCCGTGGGCGGCTGGTTCCCGGACGAGGCGGTGACGGCCGAGGAGGCGCTGCGGGCGATGACCGCCGGCGCGGCGTACGCGGAGTTCCAGGAGGGGCGGAAAGGGATCCTGAAGGCGGGGTTCTTCGCCGACGTGGCGGTCTGGGACCGGGACCTGACGGCCGGGCCGCCGGAGGGGCTCCTGCGGGCGAGGGCGACACACACGATCGTGGGGGGGCGGGTGGTGTGGGATCGAGCCAAGGAGGAACCCCTGCCCGTCGCGGCCAGGACACCGGACGCGTCCGAGACGTGCCCCGCGCTCGCGGGGGTTCCCGGCGTGACCGGTACCGAGGAGCGCGTCCGCGCGGCGATCGTCGCCCGGCTCCCGGACTGGGCCCGGCCGCACGTAGACCCGGTCGGGAACCTCATCGTCGAGTTCGGGGCCGGGGACTCGACCCTCCTCGTCCTCACCCACATGGACGAGATCGGCTGGCGGGTGACAGGGATCACGGACGAGGGCTATCTCCGACTCTCGCGCCCCGGCCACACGGCGGGGACGCCCGAGGCGGACAGACTCATCGAGGGCAAGCAAGTCGTCGTCGAAGGCGACCTCGGGCCGCTCGTCGGGGCCGTCACCGCGTCCTCGACTCACCTCCGTGGAGAGAGGCCGAAGGTCTTCGACCTGTCGCACGTCTTCGTGGACGTGGGGGCGCGGTCGGCGGCCGAAGCGAGGGAGATGGGCGGCGTCGAGCTCTCGCCAGTGGCGTGGAGGAGGTTCGTCCGGCCGTTCGGCACGGAGGGCGGGCCTGGTCTGACGGGATTCAGCACGCTGAAGGAAAACGTCAAGATGCTCAATGAACTCGCGGCGGGGGCTTACAACCGCCTCTGCGGCCCCGCCCTCGGCGACCGGGCCGGCGCGGCCGCGATCCTCGCCGCCCTCGCGCGCTGCGACCCGGCGAAGATCCGCAAGCGCGTCGTGGTCGCGTTCGTCGCGCAGCGCTGGTTCCGCGGGCGCGGCCAAGCCGGACGCGGGGCCGAGGCCCTCGCCGAACGCCTGAAGCCCGCGATGCTCCTCGCCGTCGGGGCCGCCCCGGGCGCCAAGCTCGGCGCCGGCGCCGCGATCCCCGAGGCGTTCGCGGCCGCCCGCGCGGCGATCCCCAAGGAGATCCCGACCCAGGTCGGGCCCGTCGAGGACCCGGGGATCAAGGCGTTCGCCGGCGGGAACCCGACCGTCGCCGCGATCGGGATCCCGGTCCGGAACCGGTTCAGCCCCGTCGAGATCGTGGACGGGCGCGATCTCGAAGCAGCCGCGCAACTCGTCCTCCGGGCTCTGGAGGGGGTCCGATGAGGCGCCTACTCCCTCTCCCCGTGCTCGCGGCGCTCCTCGGCACCGGCGCCGCCGCCGCCCCGCCGGCCGCGGTCCCGACCCTCGACGACGCCGCGAAGGTCCTCGAGTCGGTCATCCTCCCCGTCGGGATCTCCGGGGCCGAGGCGGCCGTCCGAGACGCCGTGAAGGCCCTCCTCCCGAACGACGTCGAGTCCCGCGTGGACGAGTCGGGGAACCTCCTCGTCACCCTCGGCGAGGGACCGTTCCGGATCGTCGTCCTCGCGCACCTGGACGAGATCGGCTTCGAGGTCCGCGAGATCCAGGAGGACGGCCGGCTCGCGCTCGCGGGCCGCGGGGGATTCCTGCCCGCGCTCTTCGAGGCGGTCCCGGTCCGGGTCTTCTCCGCGAAGGGCGCCGTGAACGGCGTGATCTGCCCCCGCGTGGGCGACGTCCCCCCCCAGGACGCGAAGGACCTCCGCGTGGACGTGGGCACCGACGACCGGGCCGGCACCGAGGCCCTCGGGGTGAAGACCGGCGACCTCGCGACGGTCGTGAAGACATTCGACCGCCTCGGCCCGACACGGGCCATGGGCCGCGCGATGGACGACCGCGTCGGCTGCTCGGCCGTCCTCCTCGCCCTCCGCCACCTCGACCCCGCGCGGCTCGCGGGCGCCACGGTCACGTTCGCCTGGGTCACGCGCGAGGAGGTGGGGCTCGAGGGGTCCGCCGAGCTGGCGACCCGCATGAAGGCCGACCTCGCCGTGGCCGTGGACACGTTCGTCTCGGCCGACACGCCGCGCGAGGACAGGCGCTTCGGCTACGCCCGGCTCGGGGAAGGCTGCGTCGCCCGCGCCGCCGACCATTCGAACCTGACCCCGCTCGACGCCCTCGGGAAGCTCCGCGCCCTCGCCGCCCGACGCGGGATCCCGCTCCAGTCCGGCCAGACCGGCGGCGGGAACGACGCCTCCGTCTGGGTCCCGAAGGGCGCCGTGGCGCTCCCGATCGGCTGGCCGCTCCGCTCCTCGCACTCGTGGGTGGAGGTGATAGACCTCCGCGACCTCGTGTCGCTCGCGCGGATGGTCCAGGCGATCGCGGAGGAGTGGCGATGAGCGCGCGGGCCTCCCTCCTCGCCGCGGCGGCCGCCGGCCTCGCCGGATGCGCCACGCGCTGCACCGACGGCCTCAGCGTCCCGATCGTGCCCGTGATCTCGGAGCTCTCCTACCTCGGGGTCCTGAACGACAAGAAGCCCCTCACGATCCGCGTCTTTTCCCCGTGCCTGAACGGCTGCATCGCCGGCGGCGTCCACCACGCCGCCCTCTGCTCGTGCTCCGACCGGTGCCCGTGCTGGAGGCAGGGCCCCCCCACGGCCGCAGGAGAGTGGACAACCCCGGCGGGAGGTCGGTAACTTCCCCGGCCCGGGAGGGTGCTCGTGCCGACCGGTACCCCCGAGTGGTTCCTCGGCTTCGCGCGGCTCGCCGCCACCTGGGAGGGCGTCTCGACCCTCGAGTGGTCCGGGATGCCCGCCGTGGCCGTCAACGGGAACCCCTTCGCCGCCGTCTGGGACGTGGACCTCGTCGTCCGCGTGGACGCCGCCGCCCGGGAGCGAGCCCTCTCGCGGCCGTCCGGCCGGCCCTTCGACGGGGGGCCGGAGGGGACGAAGCTCTCGCGGGACTGGATCCAGCTCGCGGTCCCCTCCTCGGCCGCGGACCGGTTCTCCGAGGAGTGGGGCCGGATCGCGTTCGACTTCTGCCGCAACCTCCCGCCGCGCGCGGCAAGGCCGGAGGCCTCGGCGCCGGCGGACGCCCGGCGGAAGAAGCCGGGCGCGAAGCGGAAGTAGCCGCGGCCGGCGTGCGGCACCCCGGACGGTGTCCGCCCGTCCGAATGGTTTCCGGGGAAGCCTCCCTTCCGCGTACGCGGCCCTAACCGACTCTCGCCCATAGCCTTACAGCCCCACTAGCCTTCGCGAGAGCGAAGGCTCGGCCCTCGCTTTCCGCGCTCTCCCATGGGACGGGAGCGCGCACGGGATCGGATCGGAATCGCGGGGATCGCCCTCCTCGCCGCGGCCGGAGCGGCCGGCGCCGAGGAGCCGGCTCCGTCCGCGCCGATCCGGGTGGACGTCATCCGACGCGCCTCCCGCCGCCCCGACGACTCGGGCAAGCCGTGGCCTGCGGACTTCTCGGGGATCGAGCTGATCCTGGTGGGCGGGCCCGAGGGGGACCTCCCCGTGGCGCGCGCACGCGAGGTGCTGAACGCGTTCGCCTCGAGCGGGGACGCGGACGCCTTCGTCCGGGACGTGCGCGGCCTCCGCGAGGCGGAGAGGCTCTACGCGATCGGCGCGGTGGGGACGGTCCTCTGGAACCTCTACACGCCCGGCCAGTCCTGGAGCGCGCCGGGCCACGACGAGAGCCTCGCGGCCTCGGGGAGCTGGCTCCGGAGCGGGGCGGGCCCCGACGCCGGCCAGTGCGGCGCGATCCACGACTCGCTCCGGCGGCTCGCCCGCGACGCGGGGTTCCGCGGCTCGGTCGCGCTCGGGGTGGCCGCCGAGGGGGGCTCGGGCCACGTCGTCACGGCCATCCCGACGAGCGACGGCTGGACTGTCCTCGACTACGGGACCCTCTACGGGACGAACACGGGCTCGTTCGGGGAGGCGACCGAGGTCGCGCAGGCGGCCGGCGGCGGGATCGGCGGCGAGGCCCTGGTGTACGGCGACCAGTACCTCTACCGGCACGTGACCGAGGCGGGCCGGGCCCTGCGGGACTTCCTCGAGGAGGACGGGACGGGCGGCCTCGGGGCGCTCCTGCGCGGCGAGTCGGCCGGCCCGTGGAGCGAGGGGCTCACCGGACGGCGGTCGGACGGGCTCTGGGCCGCCGACGCGAGGGGTTCCGGGCCGAGCGGCTTCTCGGGTCGCGCCAGCCTCGGGCTCCTCGGCGGCGACGGAGGTTGGCTCGAGTCGTCGCCGGCCGGGGCCCTCGGCGGGACCTGGCAGGCGCTGAACCCCGGCTGGCTCGCGCGGGCGCGGCTGGATCTCTCCGCCGTCGCCTGGAGCACGCGCGAGGCGAGGCGCACGAGCCTCCTCGCGGCCGGGACGGGCGCGTTCGGGCCCCGGGTCCCGCTCGCCGGGGGACGGGCGACGATCGCGGCGCTCGCCGAGGGCGCCCAGGACCTCGGCGCCGCTGCGGACGAGGCCGGAGGCGGCGACGGGAACCCCTTCGTCGAGCGCCACCGGGCCGGCGCCGGCGCCGGCTGGGCGGGCGCCGTGTGGGGGGATCTCCGCGTGGCGGCCTCGGCGCTGGCGCTTGCCGAGCTGGCGCCGGGCGAGGTCCGGACCGAGCGCCGCACGGTCGTCGCCTCCGAGGCGCGCGCCGACGCGGCGGCCGGGGCCGGCCCGTGGCGCGTGGACGCGGGGTGGTCCTGGACCCGGAGCGGGACCGAGGCCCGGGGAGCCCTCGCCGCGGCCTCCGGCCCGGTCGAGGCGCGGCTCTCGGCCTCGCGGACGTGGGCCCGCTTCGCCCACCTCGAGCCCTCGCGCGACCGCGTGGCGCTCCGGCTCGCCCATCGCCCGACGCCCGCCGGCGCGGCCGTCGAGGTGGCCTGGGAGCGCGGCCGCGGCGCGCACGCAGGGAAGGCGGAGCTGCTCCTCGCCGTGTCGGCGACGCTCGCGTGGTAGCATCGCCCGCATGGCGAAGAAGCGCGCGAGAGGAAGGCTCGTCGGGAACCACGTCCACCTCTGGGTGAAGGATCTCCGGGGGGCGCTCCGCTGGCTCGCGAAGGTCTGGGGAGTCCGGCCCCTCTTCGCCATCCCTCACCTGGCCGTGGTCCCCTACGCCCCGGGCGTCGTGCTTCTCCTCGAGAAGGGCAGCGACGTGCGGGGGACGATCGGCTACGCGAGCCGCGACTGCGACCGCGACTTCAAGCGCGTCGTCGCGCGCGGAGCGAAGGTGGTCGAGCCCCCGGAGGATCGCCCGTGGGGAGTGCGCGCGGCCTACCTGAAGGGGCCGGGGAAGCTCGTGTTCGAGATCGAGCAG
Source organism: Planctomycetales bacterium (assembly GCA_022614695.1). GTDB lineage: Bacteria > Planctomycetota > JAKEIC01 > JAKEIC01 > JAKEIC01 > JAKEIC01. The sequence continues at coordinate 20,652 of JAKEIC010000007.1, forward strand.
GAGCTGTAATCGTCGCCGCCACGCCGTCGAGGCCCTGACCGCGGCCTCCTCGGGCACCGACACCGGAGGATTCGCCTGGAGTTGGAGGTGACCCCCGGCTACTTCACGTCCAGCGTGATCTTGTTCGCGAAGAACCTTCCCCGGTCATCGGTCTCCTCGATGTGCTTCGCCAGGAACTCGGCCGAGCGCGCGACCTTCGCGTCGTGGAGCTTCTTCCCGTTCACGATCACGACGACGGGCTGGTCGAGGTCCAGGAACTCGTCGGAGACGTAGACCGCGATCCGCGGGCAGTTCGTCGCCTTCACCTCGATCGTGTTGGGTTTCGTGACCTCGCCGATCGCCTTGGCGTCGCCCGCGGTCCGGTTCTCGATACCGAGCCAGAAGACGGACTGGGAGGTCTCCTTCCCGTCGAAGATCACTCCCCACTTCTCGTCCTGGTTCCGCGAGATGGGGCACGTGCAGACCACCCGCTTTGGGTACATGTCGCGCTTCTGGGGGAGGAGCCACGCCTCGTACTCCTTGCGGACCTCCTCGGGATAGCCGTGCCCGCGGCCGTCGCCGGCCACGTACCAGCGGAAGACGATGTTCCGGAGGGGCGGCTGGATCTGCCGGATCTTCGATTCCGCCGCCTTGTCCTGGTCGGGCTTCACCTGGATGTCGGTCTCGCCGTGATGGATGAACATCGGCGTGTTGTAGAGCACCTCGAAGTCGAGGCAGCCGGGCTCGTTCCCGGCGCCCGCGACGGTCCCGGCGAAGTAGTCGGGGAACCGGACGCCCATGCTCCAGGCGCCGACCCCGCCGAGCGAGTGGCCGACGCAGTAGATCCGGTCGAAGTCCACGGAGAAGTCGCGGAACATCTCGTGCAGGAGATACTTGATGAATCTCTCGCTCGTCGGCTCGGCGAATATGTAGTTCCCGGGGACCGTCGGTGCGATGCAGAAGCAGCCCTTCGACACGAGCGGCGCGCCGTAGCCGCCGTAGGCCTGGGAGCCGTCCCCCACCCCGCGCCCTCCGCCG
>JAKEIC010000075.1 GCA_022614695.1 Planctomycetales bacterium
GGCGGCGCGCCGCCGGCGTCCGCCTGGAGGGGGGCGAGGTCGTCCGGGCCCGCTGCGTCGCAAGCAACGCCGACGCGAGGACCACGTTCCTCAAGCTCGTCGGCCGCGAGCGGCTCCCCCCGCGCTTCGTCGCCCGGCTCGAGGCGATGCGGCCGAGCATCTCGTGCGTCCAGGTCTACGCCTCGTGGGACGAGGACCTGCGGACGAAGGGCGTCACCGACCACATGATCTTCGTGAACCCCTCCTACGACCCCGAGGCCGAGTGGGAGGCGACGCGCCGGGGCGAGTTCGAGAAGGCCGGGTTCGGCATCACGGTCTACACCAACATGGACCCGGCGACGCCGCCGGGGACGGGCTCGGTCGCGGCCCTCACCTGCCTCGCCCCCTACGACCTGCCCGGCGGCTGGGGGGACGAGCGGGGCCGCCACGGGAAGGCCTACGGGGACCTGAAGCGCGCGCTCGCCGACCGGCTCGTCGAGCGCGCTGCCCGGATCGCCCCGGCCCTCGCCGCGCCTACCCGGACCCGCGACGTCGCCACCCCGCTCACGCTCGAGCGCTACACGGGCAACACGGCGGGAGCGATGTACGGCTGGGAGAACAGCCCCGACCAGTCGGGGCTCCACCGGCTCCGCCGCCACCCGGTGAGGGGACTCCACCTGGTCGGCCATTGGACTTTCCCCTCCAGCGGGTATACAGGGGTTCTGAAGTCGGCGGAGTTCCAGGCGGCGCGCATCCTCGCGGGGTTCGGCCGCCGGCTGCCGGAAGGAGGCGACGGCGGATGCCGATCGTGAGCACGTCGGACCTGGTGAGGGCGGTCGCGGCGGCGACGGGGACGCCGGCGGCCGCCGTGCGTCGCGTCGTCGAGAGCTTCTTGGATCAGCTCGTGAAGGAGGTCGCGCGCGGCCGGCGCGTGGCGATCTCCAAGTACTTCACGGTCTACACCAAGGTGCGGAAGCCCCGTCGCATGCGTCACCCGCAGACCGGCCTCCCGATAGACGTGCCGGCCCGCAGCGTCCTCGCGTTCCGGCCGGGGAGCAAGTTCCGGAAATGGGCGGAGGCGAAGCTCCCGAGCGCGCTCTTCTACGGGGGCCAGGCTCCCGGGCGCGACAAGAAGGCGCCGGAGGCGGCCCCTCCGGAGGGAGGCGGACTGCAGGTGGAGGCGGGCGACGTCCTCGATGCGCTCGGCCGCCTCGAGAAGCCCGCGCCGAAGCCCCCGGACCCGCCGAAGCGCCAGACCAAGAGCATCCCGAAGGCGCCGCCCGAAGGCGGGTAGCGGCTACTTCTTCCCCGGGGCGCCCGCCGGAGCCGGCTCCGCGAGGGAGCGCTCGTCCTTGGCGTTGTAGGTGAGGGCCATTGGGCCCATGCCCTGGTCCTCCCCCTCGAAGACGATCCTCGTCGAGGCCGTGCTCTTGCGGATCACCCCGCCCCGCGCGAAGTCGAGGACCACCGTCCGGGTCTGCTTGGCCTCCTTCAGCTTCATCATCTCGATCATCTGGGCGAGCATGGGATTGCCCCCGGCTCCCTCGTTCTTCTGGAGGGTGAACGTGGTCGCGATCTCGACCTCGGCCCGGTCCTTCTCGAGGACCTTCAGGGTGGCGGTCCCCTCGCCGGTCGCCTCCCCCAGCATGCCGACCGACTCGTTGACCGGGAGGCTCCAGAGATCGCCGACCTTCACGGGCTTCACGGGGTAGACCCGGAGGAGGCTCGACAGGACCGAGGCGAACCGTTCGTTCCCGTATTGCTTCTTGATCGAGTCCGCCGCCTCGGCGCCCAGCCCGAGCTTCTCGCACACCTTGTCGAGGAACGGGTTCACCTCGACCACACCGGAGACCTCGCCGCGCGGGGAGACGGTCGCCGCGAACGTGAGCCCCTTCAACTGCTGCAGCACCTTGAAGCCCTCGGCGATGCCTGGGAACGGCAACTGCTCCGCGCCAGTGGCCTCGTCCGGCTTGTCGGTGTCGCACGAGATCGTGCCCATCGGGCCCAACTCGACCTTGAGCCGGAACCGCCGGACGGTGCACCGGACCGTGGCCTGGCCCTTCTCGTCCACGGACACGACGGCGATGTCCTCGTCGGTCCGCGTCTCGTTCGTCGCCTTGCCCATCATGCCCATGTCGAGCGTGCTCGACCCGACGGACTCGTAGACGAGCACGTCGCCGGGCTTCCACGCGAGCCGCAGGTCCCGCGGCTCCTGCGCCGCCGCCGCGGGGCCGAGCGCCGCGAGCGCCGCGAGCGCCGCGACCGAGAGGACCGCCGAACGGAGCGTCGTCATCGGGTCACCTCCGTCAGAACCCCTGCGCCGCCCGGCTGCGGGAGACGAGCGTCGTCTCCGTCTCCGAGCGGGTCGAGAGCTTCGCCAGGAGCCCCTCCGCCCCGGAGTCGGCCTCGGGCGCCCCGGGGGCCCCCATCTCCAGCTCCACCTCGCGGACCCGGACGACCCGCGAGGACTTGAGCGCCCCTCCCGCCGCGTCGTAGACGAACGTCCCCGAGTGCTCGGACTTCCGTAGGCTCGGCTTGAGCCTCGCGAGGAGCGCCGCGAGCGGGCTCGTGTCGCCGAGCGGCCCGTCGCCGGGCTCGGCCTTCCGCTCGACGAGCGAGACCGAGGCGCGCGCCGAGACGGTCGCCTCGCCGTCGCGGACGGGGCCGGCGAGCGTGTAGGTCGTCTCGACCCGCAGCGACGCGGGCGCGAGCGAGAGCGGTTCGCGGAGCGTCCCCGTCCACGAGTCCCCGGGACGGACGGCTCCCTTCGGCAGGTGGCCGGCGCCCCGCTGCAGCTCGTCCCGCATCGCTTCGTCCCCGAGCTGCTGCTGGACCAGGGCCCGGAGGATCGGCGCCTCCGGTCCCGCGTCGCCCCCCCCGGGACGGGCGAGCGCGCCCTCCACGATGTCCCCGAAGCCCTTCACCGAGACGAGCGTCGCGTCCGGGGCCTGGACGAGCGTGAAGCTCTTGCCCGGGAGCGCCCGGAAGACCGCGACCGCCTCGGCGAACCCGGGGAGGCCCTCGTCCGGGCTCTTCTCGCCCGGCTCGTCCCGCGAGTCGTAGACCACCCGCGAGCCGCCCATCTCCAGCTCGAGCCAGACGCGCCCGATCGCGCACCTCGAGGTGGCCCGGCCGCTCGCGTCCACGTCGGCGACGCGCTGCTCGAACGTCCACTCGAACCGGTGCTCCGCGGCGGCGTCCCCCCCCGCGAGCGGGGACGACTGCGCCTGCCGCTCGCGTGAGACGACCTTCCAGACGAGCGCGTCGCCCCGGCGGAACTGGAGCCGGAGCGAGACGGGTTCCTCGACGGGAGCGGGGGCGGAAGACGCGGCGGGGCCGGGGAGGAACGCCCCGGCGACCGCGAGCAGTGCCGCGAGAGGGGATCCGCGACGCACGGGGTCGGGATGATAACATCCACGCGCGATGACGGCGCGGGCGATCGCCGCGGCGGGGATCGCGGCGGCGGCGGTGGCCGCGGCGGCGGCGTTGCTCCTCGCGCGCACGGCCCGACCGGGGGACGGCCCGGTCCTCCCGGCCGCGCCCGGGGCCGACCCCCTCGCGACGGTCCTCGAGGACCTCCGGGACCGGGACCCCCTCAGGAGGCTCCGGGCCGCGCGGGCGGGGCTGGACCTCGGGGACCCGGCGTTCGCGGGCCCTCTCGCCGCGGCGATGGGCTCGGAGCGCGACCCGGACCTTAGGCTCGGGTTCGCGGCGGCGCGGGCGCGCCTCGAGGGGCCCGACGGGGAGCGCGCCTGCCACGCGCTGCTCACCGACGGGGACTCGAGGGCCCGCCGGCTCGCGGTGGAGACGGCCGCCGCGCGGGGCCTCGCCGTCCCGGCGACCCTCTGGCCGGCGCTCCTCGGGGACGCCGACCCGCTCGTCCGCCTCGCGGCCGCGGAGGCGGCGGCGGCGCTCGGCGACCGCGCGGCCGCCGGACCGCTCGCCGCGGCGCTCTCGGGCCGGGCCGGGCCGGAGACGCCCACGCTCCTCCTCGCGGCGGCGAGGCTCGGGCTTCCGGGGGCGCCGGAGGCCGTGGGCCGCGCGCTCGGCCTCCCCGCCCTGCACGCGCCCGCGTCGCGCGCCGCCGTGGCGCTCGGGGCCGCGGCCATCCCGGTCCTCGAGA
>JAKEIC010000076.1 GCA_022614695.1 Planctomycetales bacterium
GGGCGGCGGCGGCGGCGCATGTCGTGCGGGAGCGCCCGGGTCCGCCGCCGCCGGAGAGCCCGCGGAAGGGCCCGTTCGGGCGGGCGCGTCCACCCGGGCGACCGGAGGATCCTGTCGCGCCGGGGGGGCCGGGGCCGGGGGCGTCCCCGGGCCCCGAGTCGCCCAAAAAGTCGCCGCCGCGGTCAGCACGACCGCCGCTGCCCCCGCCGAGACCTTGACGAGTCCGCTCATGGCGAGCCCTCCCCCCGCGAGCGCCGCGGCGCCCGCGCCGGCGTCCGGGGGACCGGCCAGTGGAATCAAGGCGATCCCCCAGGCGCGCGGGTCCCCGCCGTTCTCCCGGTCCAGCCTCTCCCGGAGCCGGTCCAGGCCGCGCCGGAGGTGCGTCCGCGCGGTCGCGTCCGGCACCCCGAGGCGCCGGGCGATCTCCTTCGGGGGCAGGTCCTCGAAGTAGCGGAGGAGGACGGCCGACCGGTAGGGGTCCTCGAGCGCGAGGACCGCCTCGACGACGCGGCGGCGGGTCGCCTCGCGCTCCACGATCTCGGCGGGGGAGGGGACTCCGGCCTCCGGCCTCGCGACAGTGTGCTCGCGGGTGGCCCGGCGGCCCTCGCCGCGGCCGGCGCGGAGGGCGAAGTTCCGCGCCACCGAGGCGAGCCAGGCGCGTACCGAGCCCGGCCGCCCCGGCGGCCGCCGCCACGCGGCGATCCAGGTCTGTTGGACCACTTCGTCCACCGAGTCGGGGTCGGAAAGGAGGCTCCAGGCGATCGCCCGGACCCAGCCCTCCTCGGCGAGGAGCGACTCAAGGCTCGGAGTTCCGGCGGCCATCGCGTTCCCCCGTAGGTAGATCCCGCCAGGGGGCGGGGCGTTTCAAGTCTACAATCGGAGGGGATGGCAGCCGCCCCCCGGATCGCCGAGAAGCTCCCCCGGCTCCCACGGAAGCCCGGCGTCTACGTGTTCTACGACGCCCAGGGGCGGCCGCTCTACGTCGGGAAGGCGACGAGCCTCCGGTCCCGGGTGCGGTCCTACTTCGGCCGGACGTCGGACGGGAGGCTCTTCCGCGAGCTGCTCCTCAAGTCCGCCGTGGACGTGGACGTGCTCGTCACCGCGAACGAGAAGGAGGCGCTCATCCTCGAGAACACCCTCATCAAGCGCCACCGGCCGCGCTACAACATCCGCCTCCGCGACGACAAGACCTACCTCTCGGTGGCGGTGACGGTGGGGGAGGAGTACCCGCGCCTCGTCCCGCTGCGGCGGCCCCGGCGGAACCGCAAGACCGTCGTCTTCGGGCCGTTTCACTCGAGCGCGGCGCTCCGGACGACTCTGAAGCTGCTGCGCTGGACCGCCGGGATCCGCACGTGCACGAACGCGGACTTCGCGACGCGGAGCCGGCCCTGCATCGAGTACGAGATCGGGCACTGCAAGGCGCCGTGCGTGGGGCTCCAGGGGAAGGCCGACTACCGGAAGGGCGTCGAGGAGGTCCTCCAGTTCCTCCGGGGGCGGAACGAGCCGCTCCTCAACCGGGTCCGCTCCCGCATGATGGAGGCGGCGGAGGCCGAGAGGTTCGAGGAGGCGGCGAGGTACCGGGACCAGGCCGCCGCCCTCGAGAGGACAGGCGAGGCGCAGCGCGTCGTCGACCCGCGCGGCGGCGACCGGGACGTGATCGGGCTCCGCCGCGACGGGGAGCGCGCCACGGTCGTCGTGCTGCTCGTCCGCGACGGGACCCTCGTCTCGACGCGGACGTTCACGCTCGACACGGACCTTCCCGACCGCGAGCTGCTCGCGGCCGTGATCGGGCAGCTCTACACGGGGGGCGATCCGCCGCCCGAGGAGGTCCTCGTCCCGATGCTCCCGGATCGGGCCCCCCTCCTGGCGGAGTGGCTCCGCGAGAGGCGGGGGGGGCCGGCGGCGATCCGTTCCCCGAGGTCGGGGAAGGGGAGGGACCTCCTGCGGCTCGCGACCGAGAACGCGGCCGGCGCGGCGACGCGGGCGGGCGCGGCGGCCGCCGCCCGTGCGAAGGACCTCGCCGCCCTCGGCGAGGCGCTGGGGCTCGCGGCGCCGCCCGGGATCGTCGAGTGCGTGGACGTCTCGCACCTCGGCGGCTCCCTCGCCGTGGCGAGCAAGGTGGCCTTCGTGGAGGGGGAGCCGGCCCGCTCGCGCTACAAGCGTTATCGGCTGCGGGGGGCCTCGGGGGCGGACGACCTTGCGGGGATCCGGGAGGTCGTCACGAGGCTGCTGCGACGGGGGATCGCCGAGGGGGACCTGCCGGACCTCCTGCTCGTAGACGGGGGCCCGGCCCAGCTCGCGGCCGCTCTCGCCGCCCGTGAGGCCGCCGCGGCGCCCGAGGCGCTCCCGATCGCGGCGGTCGTGAAGGAGGAGGGACTCCACACGAAGGGGGAGACGGCGGAGAGGGTCCTCGTGCCGGGACGGGAGGCCCCGATCGAGCTGCCCCGCGGCTCCCCGGTCCTCCACCTCCTCCAGAGGATCCGAGACGAGGCGCACCGGTTCGCGATCGCCTACCAGAGGACGCTCCGCCGGAAGGAGTCGCTCCGGACGGGGCTCGAGGGCGTGCCGGGCCTCGGGCCCGCGCGCCGCCGGGCGCTGCTGCGGGCCTTCGGGGGCCTCGACGCGATGGCGGCGGCGGGGGTCGAGGCGCTCGCCGCTGTCCCGGGCATGACGCGGAAGGCGGCCGAGGCGGTCGCGGGGTTCCTCGCCGCGCGCGCGGAGAGTGAATAGACTTAAAGATCTGTCTTTAAGTTTATATTGAAGCTGCGTGGAGCCGCTGCGACGCGGCGATACACTTCCTGCCATGCCCGTGACGCCGCCCCCGGGCGAGGGGATCGAGCGCCTCCGCGCCATCTGCCGGCAGCTCCGGGCCGAGTGCCCGTGGGATCGGGCCCAGACCCTCGAGACGGTGCAGAAGCTGGTGGGGGAGGAGGCCGCGGAGATCTCGAAGGCCGTCTCCGCGGGGGATTGGGAGAATCTGCGCGAGGAGGTTGGGGACACCCTCTTCAACCTGCTCCTCCTCGCGACGCTCGCCGAGGAGAAGGGCCTCTTCACGTGGGACGCCGTGTGCGCGAAGGAGGCGGAGAAGATGGTCCGTCGCCACCCGCACGTGTACGGGGAGGCGAAGGCCTCGACCCCCGAGGAGGCTCGGGCGCAGTTCAACCGGATGAAGCGGGAGGAGCGGGGGGCGTGACCGGGATGGGCGACGCGCATGGCGTTGCCGGCCGGGTGGGACGCGCCCTTCTTCGGGCTCCGGGCGGGCCAAGGGGTCTCCCGAGGGCTCTGTGGGCGCTCGAGAGACCGAAGGCAACATAACGTCCATTATCGGACGTGCGATCCGTCGGGTCGGGTAGACTCCCGACAAGCCGGGCCACGCCCGGCGAGGAGGGTCGCGCCATGTGGAGAGGGCTGCTCGGGACTCTCGCCGGCACCGTAGCGGCGATGTTGCTGATCACGCTCGTCCAGCAGGTGAGCCACCGCGTCTACCCGATGCCGCCGGGGGTCACCCCGCAGAAGAAGGAGGAGTTCGCGGCCTGGGTGAAGACCCTGCCGCTCGGCGCCCTCCTCTTCGTCCTCGCCTCCTACATCCTCGGGAGCTTCGGTGGCGGGCTCGTGGCGGCCCTCGTCGGCGCGGCGCTCTGGCCCGCGCTGGTCGTGGGCGGCCTCCTCATGGCGATGGGCATCATGATCCTGTTCGAGATCCCCCATCCCCCGTGGTTCGCCGTCGTGACGCTCCTCGTCTACGTGCCCCTCGCCTGGCTCGGGGGGTGGATCGTCCTGTAGGGGGCCGGCGGGTGTCTTAGGGGCTCGGAAGCGCTCCCCTCTCGAGTCCGAGTCCGAGGCCGGTCTCGAGGACGAGGCCGAGTCCGGGAGGATCCGGAACCGGACTCGGACGCGGACTCGATCTCGACATCGACCTCGGCCGTCACCGAGGGCGATCTCCTACTTCGAGGGCCCACCCGCGGGCCCCCACTTGTTGTGAGGGGCCCGCGTGCGGTCCCTCGAAAGGATATCGTCATGAATCTGACCGATCCTCGTCCCTGCTCGTGTCCGGCCCCGTGCCCGGTGCACGGCCTACCGCACGAGCGTCTCGATGCCTGGCGCGTCGCGCTCGACCTCGACCGCGAGGTTGTCGCCCTCCTTCGCCGAGTTCCCCGCGGCCACGCGTGGCTTGCCGACCAGGCGGCCCGGGCCGCGGGGTCTGCGAGCGTGAACCTCGCCGAGGCGATGGGCCGCCGGGGCGCCGATCGGGCCCGCACCCTCCGGATCGCCGCCGGCTCCGTGTTTGAGGTCGCCGCGGCGAACGAGCTGCTTGGACACCGGCGCGCAGGCGCAGATCCGGCCCGGGCTCGGGTCCGGTCGCTCTGCGGCCGGCTGTCGGCTCTCATCACTGGCCTGATCCGGCGCGCCGAGGGAGGAGGTGCGGGATCCCCGTAGGGGGATTCGCCCCTCGAGGAATCCCCTGCGGATCCCCCCGGCTGGTGGGACGGCGCCAGGGATCCGAGCACCAGGGAATCCCGCCCACTTGCCTACCCCCGCTGGAACACGCCCTCCGAGGGCTTCCCCTCGCGCACGAACTCGGCCGCAAGGCGCCAGGCTCTCGCGGTGAACCGCTCCGACTTGTCGGCGGCGAGGTATCGGGCGGCTGCGGCCAGGATCCGGTCCGCTGAACCGTGGTTCTCGGGGTCCTCGGCCTCCTCGCCGGCCGCCACGGCCATCTTCATGTCGTGGTCCACGACGATCCGGTCGGTCGAGCAGTCCTCGAGGGAGAGGCGCCGGAGGGCGCGGCCGAGTTCCGCCACTCCCCCACCGCCCGCGAGGAACCCGAGCGCGGCTCGGGCCGCCGCGTCCGGGTCGCGGCGCCGCACGGCGGCCGGGAGGCTCCCGAGCA
>JAKEIC010000077.1 GCA_022614695.1 Planctomycetales bacterium
GGGCCCCGCGGGCGAGTTCTCCGTGTGGCAGACGCTCGCGGGCGGCCATGCCACCCGGAACCACCTCGCCTTCGACGCCGACGGGGACGGCGACCTCGACCTCCTCGAGCTGAACTACGGCGAGCAGAACCGGCTGCTCCTGAACAACGGGTCCGGCGAGTTCACCGACGGGACCGACCCCCTCGGCCTCTCGGCGACGGGCATCCCGTCCCGCAGCGACCTTTCCCGCTGCGCGGTCGCCGTGGATGTGGACGGCGACGGGGACCCGGACGTCGTCGTCGGGAACGAGGGCCAGAACCGCCTCTACCGCAACAACGGGGCGGGCGAGTTCACGGACGGGACCGACCTCGCGCAGGTCCTGCCCTTCGGACTCCCCGCGATGGTGGACGACACGCGGGCGCTCGTCGCGCTGGACGTGGACGGCGACGGGGACCGGGACCTGATCGTCGGCAACATCGGCCAGGACCAGCTCCTGCTGAACGACGGCAGCGGCGAGTTCCTGGTGGGGACCGACATCCTCGGCGTCCTCACGACCGGGCTCCCGGCCGCCGCCGACCCGACGACCGGGATCGTGGCGGCCGACCTGGACGGCGACGGCGACACGGACCTCGCCACCTCGAACGACGCGGGCGCCTCGGCTCGGCTGCTCCTCAACTCGAACGGGGCGGGCGAGTTCGTGGACTCGACGTTCGCCGCGACGACGGGCCTGCCGTACCGCACCGACCCGAACCGCGCGCTCGTGCTCGGGAACTTGGACGGCTCGCCGGGGACCGACCTGATCCTCGTCGGGCGGGGCCGAGCGCACCTCCTCCTGAACGACGGCTCCGGGTTCTTCCGGGACGCCTCGAGCGACTGGCGGCGCCAGGTGCCGGGCACGGCTCTGGCGCTGCGCGCGCTCTACGCGGCCTCCGGAACCGCTGTCTTCGCGGTGGGCGACGGGGGGGCGATCCGGTTCAACAACGGCTCGGGCTGGAGCGGCCAATCGTCCGGGACCACCAGCAACCTCGCGGGGGTCCACGGGACGGGCGCGTCCGACGTCTTCTCCGTGGGGGCGGGGGGCACGATCCTCCACTGGAACGGGAGCACCTGGACGAGCCTCACGAGCGGCTCGACGCAGCCGCTCAACGGCGTCTTCGCCGTGACGGGGACGAACATCTACGTCGCCGGGAACCAGGGGACCCTGCTTCGTTCGACGAACGGGATCACCTGGAGCGCCCTCACGAGCGGGACGACGCAACACCTGCGCGCCGCGTTCGCCGCCTCGGCCACGGACGTCTGGGTGGCCGGCGACGGCGGGACGATCCTCTACTCGAGCGACGGGACCACGTTCGCGGCGCAGACGTCCGGGACCACGCGCGCGCTCCGGGCGCTCTGGGGAAGCTCGGCGACCGACGTCACCGCGGTCGGGGACGGCGGGACGATCCTCCACTGGAACGGCACCTCCTGGGCGATGCAGGCCTCGGGGTCGGGGGCCGACCTCTTCGCGGTCACCGGCACCTCGAGCACGAGCCTCTGGGCGACCGGCCGCGGCGGCGAGGTGCTCGTCGGCAACGGCACCACCTGGACTCCGGACGACGCGGGCGTGCACGCCGACCTCGTCGCGGTGGCCGCGCCCTCGGCGACCGACGTCTACGCGGTCGGCCCCTTCGCGACCATCGTCCACGACGACGGGTCCGCCACGACGACCGGGATGCCCGCGGTGTCGCTCCAGGCGCGCGGGGCCGTGGCCCTCGACACGGACCAGGACTCGGACCTGGACCTCGTCGTCTCGGGCGAGGGGCCGGATAGGGTGTTCGTGAACAACGGGACCGCGCTCTTCACCGACGCCACCGGGACGGCCTTCCCCTCCCCGCTCTCCGACCCGAGCTGGGGGCTCGTGGCGGCGAACCTGAACGGCGGGACGATCCCCGACCTGGTCGTCGCGAACGACGGCCAGAACCGCCTCTGGATCGGGGCGACGGGCGGGACGTTCTCCGACGGGACCGACGTCGCCGGCTCCCTCACGACGGGGCTCCCGGTCCACCTCGACGCGCGCGACGCGGCGGTCGGGGACGTGACGGGGGACGGCGTGCCCGACGTGGTCCTCGCGATCTTCGGGGCGCAGAACCGGCTCTTCGTGCCGGGGCCGGGCGGCCGGTACGTGGACGGCACCTTCGCGGCGACGACGGGGCTCCCGACCGACTCCGACCCGAGCGAGGGGGCGACGCTCTCGGACGTGGACGCGGACGGAGACCTGGACCTGCTCTTCGCGAACCGCGGGGTGCAGAACCGGCTCTACCTGAACAACGGGTCGGGGCTCTTCACCGACGCGACCGCCGCGCGGCTGCCGACAGACACCGACCCGACGGTGGACATCGCCTCGGGCGACGTGGACGGCGACCTGGACCGGGACCTGGTGATGGGGAACGACGGCGCGCAGTGCCGGCTCTACCTGAACAACGGGTCCGGGGTCTTCACGGACGCCACCGGGACTCGGCTCCCCACCCTGGTCGCCCCGACCCGGGACGTGGCGCTCGTGGACGTGAACGGGGACGGCGACCGGGACCTCCTCCTCGCGAACGGGGGCATCTGGACCCAGGACACGCAGGCCGTCACGACGAACGACCTGCTCGCCGTCTCCTCGGCCGGGGCCTCGGCGGTCTGGGCCGTCGGGCTCTCGGGGACGATCCTCTTCCACAACGGGACCCTGTGGGCCGCCCAGACGAGCGGGACGACGAACGCCCTGCGGGGCGTCTACGCGGTCTCCACGATTGACGCCTTCGCGGTCGGGGACGGCGGGACGATCCTCAGGTGGAACGGGACGTCGTGGAGCGCCATGACGAGCGGCACCACGAACAACCTCCGCGCCGTCTTCGGGTCCGCGGCGAACGACGTCCACGCGGTCGGCGACTCGGGGACCGTGCTCACGTTCAACGGGACGTCCTGGTCCTCGACGGCCCCGCCGGGGCTCACGACCAATCTGACGGGCGGCTCGAGCGTCTCGGCCCTCTCCGCGCTCGCCGTCGGGGCCGGGGGCACGGCTCTCGCCTGGAACGGGCTCTACTGGGCGACGGCGCGTTCGGGCACGGCGACGGCGCTCTCGGCCGCCGCTCCCGTGGTCCCGACCGACTTCCTGGTCGTCGGCTCGGCCGGCCTGGCGATCCGCGTGGACCCGCTGCTCTGGACGCCGGTCCCCTCCTCGACGACGAACAACCTGAACGCCGCGGCGGCGACGGGCACGAACGACGTGGTCGCGGTGGGGGACGCCGGGCGGGTCGTGCGGGACGTGGGGTCCGGATTCGCCGTCGAGACGACCCCCGTCTCGACGAACCTCCTCGGCGTCGTGGCCATCTCGCCGGCGCACGTGGTGGCCGTGGGCGCGGGGGGGGTGGTGATCCGGTGGCGCGGGGTCCAGAACCGGCTCTGGACGAACAACAGCGCGGGGACGTTCACCGACGGTACGTTCCTGCCGCCGACGGGGTTGCCGGCGGACTTCGACCCCTCGATGGACCTCCACGCGGGCGACCTCGACTTGGACGGCGACCTGGACCTCCTGTGGGCGAACGCCCGGGCCCAGAACCGGCTCTCGATCAACAACGGGGCGGGCCTCTTCACCGACGGCACCGACCCCGGGGGGACGCTCCCGAGCGGGCTCCAGCCGGACGCCGACGACAGCCGGGCCATCGTGATCCTCGACGCGAACGGCGGCGCCCTCGACTACGTCCTGGGGAACCACAAGCAGCAGAACCGGCTCTACTTCAACGTGAACGGGGCCGGGGAGCTGATGGACCGCACGGACGAGGGCGACTCGCTGCCCTTCGGGCTCCCCGTGGACCGGGCCGAGACCCGCTCGATCCGGCAGGGGGACCTGAACCTAGACGGGCTCCTCGACCTCGTCTTCGTGAACAACGGCGGGGCGGTGCTGATGCTGCACCGGTAGGCGGATGGGGTCGGTGCGCCTCGGCTGGCCCAGCCTCGTCCCCGCGGCGCTCCTCGCGACTCTGCTCGCCCCACCGGGCCCGGTTCTTGGCCAGGACGCGCCCGCTCCGGACCCCGACGCGGCGCTCCTCTCCGGGTTCGAGGAGAAGCTCGGGAGGGTTCGCGCCTGGGAGGCTCAGAGGCAGGCGGTGGTCGGGGAAGAGAGGCGCAGCCTCATCGGGCTCGGCCGGGTCGCGCGGCGTCAGTTCTCGCGACTCTGGGAGGGCGAACTGGAGAGGTTCGCCTCGCCCTTCCTGGATCCCGGGGCGCTGGCCCAGGTGCGGAGGGCGGTGGCCGTCGCGGACGACACGTTCGGGAAGGTCCCGGCCGGCACTTGGACCTCCGTCTCGGAGGCGTGGAGGAGGGAGTGGGGGCTGCGCTGGGCGACGCTGATCACGGCCGCCCGCGAGTCCAGTCGGCGGGACCTCGAGGCGGTCGCCGCGCGAGAGGCGCTCCGGCGTGACCCCGAGAACGAGATCGCCCGGATGACGAGGTCGCGGCTGTTCCCGGACTGGCGACGCGAACACGAGTCGAGGGGGCTGGTCTACGACGACCGCGCAGGATGGGTCCCCCGGGGGGATACGGGGAGGCTCGACGCGGGGCTCCTGCCGTTCCTGGACGGATGGCACCCCGCGGAGAAGGTCGAGGAGCGCCGCCGCCTCTGGCAGAACGCGTGGGAAGTTCCGTGGTCCTTCTGGAGGATCCGGACGAACCTGCCCGCGCGCGACATCCGCCCCATCGGCCAGCTCCTCGACATGACCTGGGGCTGGGCGATGGAGAACGTCTCGGGTCACTTCTCCTTGGACGTGCGAGGCGAGGTCCGTGTCCTCGTGTTCGCGAAACGCGAGGACTACGACGAGCACGCCCGCGTCTGGCATCGTACCTACGAGAAGTCGCTGAAGAAGGTGGGGGGGTTCTTCTCCCTGGAGGATCGGGCGGCGCACGCCCTCTGTGAGGAGGGAGCTCGCGATGACAGGATGCCGCACGTGATCCCACACGAGGCGGCTCACGCGCTCCTGGCGGTCTCGGAGCCACACGGCGGCCGGTCGGGCGTGGACGCGGGGGCACTCCTCGCCGAGGCGATCGCGATCCACGCGGAGTTCTGCGGCACGGCGCCGCCCGGGTTCGGGGCTCGCCGGCTTCGGGCCGCCGCTGGCTGGCTCCCCCGCGTGCAGAAGCCGAGGAGCCTCGCGGCACTCCTTGCCGTCCGGAATGCAGACCTGTACGGGTCGTCGGCATCGGAGTTCTACCCGCAAGGCGCCGCCCTGGCGGGGTTCTTCATGGAGTCGGGAGACCTGCGCCGTCGGGAGGCTTTCCTCGAGTCCTTGCTCGCGATGTACCGCGGGACGTGGCAGCCACGGCTGCTCCCGAAGCTCCTGGGGCGATCCCCCGAGGAGATGGAAGGCGATTGGTCCGCCTGGCTCGCGGCCGCGAACGGGGGCGACTGATTCCGGGCGTCGAGCCCTCCCAGGCAAGTAGGCCCCTACGAGGTCCTCGGGAAGCTCGGCCGCGGCGGGTTCGCGGTCGTCTACCGGGCGCGACACGTCGAGACGGGACGCGAGGTCGCCCTGAAGGTCCTCGACCGTGAGCGCGGCGCGATCGGGCCCGACGCGCTCCTGCGGTTCCGGCGTGAGATCGAGGCGGCGCGGGCCCTCGACCACCCGGGGATCGTCCGCGTTGTGGACGCGGAATTCGGTTCACGGTTCACCGCTCACAGTGAACTCGTGAACCGTGAACTGCAATCTCCCTGGGTCGCGCTCGAACTCGTCGAGGGCGAGGCGCTCTGGTGCGTCCTCCAGCGCGAGGTCCTCCCGTGGCGCCGCGCGGTCGAGATCGCCCGGGACCTCGCCGACGCCCTCGCCCACGCCCACGCGCGGGGGATCCTCCACCGGGACGTGAAGCCTGGCAACATCCTCGTCGGCCGCAAGTGGGGCGACCAGGATGTTGCCCATGGGGCCCCTAGGAACGCACGAAGCGCATTCCTCACCGACTTCGGCCTCGCCCGGCTCGCCTCGACCGGCTCGCGGCTCACGCGCACCGGCGAGGCCCTCGGGACGCCTCACTACATGTCTCCCGAGCAGGCCCGGGGAGAGACACGGACTCTCACGCCGGCTACCGACATCTGGTCCGTCGGCGCGGTGCTCTACGAGATGCTCGCGGGGCGGCCGCCTTTCGAGGCCGATTCCCCCCCCGAGATCCTCGAGAAGGTCGTCCGCTCGGAGCCGATCGCGATCCGCCGCCTGCGGCCCGACGCTCCCGAGGGCCTCGACCGCGTCGTGAGGGCCTGTCTCGGGAAGCGGCCGCGGGCCCGGTACCGAGATGCGACGGCGCTCCGGGACGACCTGGACCGGGTCCGGATCGGCGAGCCCCCGCTCGCCCGCCTCCCGCGCTCGCGACTCGTCGTCATGCCGGCGGCCCTCGTCCTCGCGGCCGGCGCGGTCGTGGCCGTCCTTTCCCTGCGGCCCCTCCGGCCGCTCACTCGGGCCGATGCGACTCCGCCTCGCGGCTCCCCGGCCGGAACGGAGGCCGAGGCCCTCGCCTCGCGCGCCCGCGACATCCGATCCTCGGACCCCGGTCGGGCCGAGGAGCTCCTGGCGCGCGCCCTCGAGGCGAAGCCGGAGCGGGACGACTGGCGGGTCGAGAGGGGGCTGTTGCTCTGGACCCTGGGCAGGAACCTGGAAGCGCGGCTGGCCTGGGAACGCGTGCCCGCGCCGAGCCCCGCGCGGCCCGTGGCGCGGCTCTTCCTGGGCCTGGAGTCGTTCTTCCGACTCGACCGGGAGGGGACGATCCGGGAACTCGAGCCTCTCGCCGGCTCCGGCACCCGTGAGGCGCGTCTCGCGGGGGCCGCGATCGCGGCCTTGGCAGGTCGCTGGGAGGACGCCCGGCAAGGCCTCCGCGGGGAGGAGGGGTGGGAGGCCGCTCTGATCCGAGCCTCCGTGGAAACCTCGGACCCGGGAGGAGACGACTCGCTCGCCGCGCGGGAGTACGGAAGGGCGCTCGACGAGGGGATCCAGTTCTCGTGGGCGTACAGCAATCTCGGACTCGCGCGCCAGGCCCAAGGCGACCTGGCGGGCGCCATCCGGGACTACGAAACCGCCCTCCGAATCAACCCGCGGAGCGCCGAGGCCTACGCGAATCTCGGCGACGCTCGCCGGGCCCAGGGCGACCTGACGGCGGCGATCCGGGACCTCAGCGCGGCCCTCGATCTCAACCCACGCCTCGCGCAGGCCTACGGCAATCGAGGCCTCGTCCGCCAGAAACAAGGCGACCTCGCCGGGGCCATCCGGGATTTCGAGACCGTGATCGAGCTCGACCCGCGGGACGAGAAGGCGTACACACATCGCGGGCACGCTCGCCGGCTCCTCGGGGACCTCGCCGGCGCCCTCCGCGACTACGACGCCGCCCTGGAGATCAACCCCGGGCTCGCGGAGGTCTACTTCGACCGGGGCGCCCTCCGCGAGCTCCAAGGCGATGGGACCGGGGCGGTCCGGGACTTCGACACCGCGATCGAGAAGGACCCGCGGCACGCTCAGGCGTACTATGGCCGGGGCATCGTGCGACAGGCCCGAGGCGACGTGGTTGGGGCGATCGGGGACTACGACGCCGCGATCGCGATCACCCCGCGATTCGCGGAAGCCCGGACCAACCGCGGGATCCTCCGGAAGTCCCAGGGGGACCTGGCGGGAGCCATGCTCGATTTCGAGGCTGCGCTCGAGGCCAACCCCCGGCTCGGGGAGGCGTACTTCAGTCGCGGCATCGCGCGCCGCGAGCTCGGCGACCTCGCCGGCGCGATCGCCGACTTCGAGAGGGCCCTGGAAGTCTCCCCGCCGGGGTGGCGCCACCGCGGGAGCACGGAGAGCCACCTGGCCGCCGCCCGCGCGGCGGGACGTTGACCCCTGTGACCGTGCCGGCGAGAATCCAGGTCCCGCTCCCGCCGAGGGGGTTCCGGATGCCCGGGCGACCGCGACGGACCGCCGCCCCCCTCCTCCTCCGCGTCGTGGCCGCGGCCGCGACGGGCTGCCCCCCGGGCAAGTCGAAGTCCGACAGGCTCCCCCCCCCGCCGCCACCCGTCCTGAACCTCATCGCCCCGACCATCGGGCCGACGACGGGAGGGACGCTCGTCACGCTCACGGGCACCGGGTTCCAGACCGGGGCCACGGTCCTCTTCGGCACGACGGCCTCGGCGACCGCCACGTTCGTCTCGGCGACGCGGCTCACCGCGACGGCGCCCTCCCTCGCGGCCGGGATCCACGCCGTCCGCGTCACGAACCCCGACAGCTTGTCGTCCCAGCTCGCCTCCGCGTTCCAGGCCTACGCGGGCGCCCCGCCGGCGCCGCTCGTCTTCGGGATCGCCCCGACGCAGGGGCCGACGACGGGAGGCACGGCGTTCAACATCTCGGGGACCGGGTTCCAGACGGGCGCCTCGATCCGGATCGGGGGGAACCCGGCCGGGAACGTCGCGGTGATCTCGGCGACCCTCGCGGCGGGCGTGACTCCGGCCGGCGCGGTCGGCCCGGCGGACGTCTCGGTCGTGAACCCGGACTCCCAGTCGGCGACCCTCGTGGCCGGGTTCTCGTACCGCCCGCCGGGCCCGGCGCCTCTCCCGACGCTCTCCGCGGTGACGCCCTCCGTCGGCTCGATGGCCGGGGGCGTGATCTCCACGTTCTCGGGCGCGAACTTCCAGACCGGGGCGACCGTCACGATCGGGGGGAACCCCGCGACCGCGGTCGTCGTCCTCTCGGCCTCGGCGATGCAGGCGCGGATCCCCGCGGGGCTGCCCGGATCGGTCGCCGTCACGATCACCAACCCCGACGGCGGGTCGGTGACGGTCCCGGGGGCCTTCACGTACTTCGGCCCGGCGCCCACCGTCTCGTCCGCGACGCCCTCTTCCGGGCCGATCGGCGGGGGGACCCCGGTCACGATCTCGGGGAGCGGCTTCTACCCCGGGGCGACGGTGACCGTCTCCGGGCGCCCGACCATCAACCTGCTCTACGTCTCGACCACCACCCTCGTCGCGACGACGACCGCGGGCCCGATCGGCCCGGGGGCGATCGTTGTCACGAACGCCGACGGGGTCTCGGGGAGCCTCGCGGGGGGGTTCACGTACCAGGGGCCGCTCCCGACCGTCTCGGGAGTCACTCCCGGCTCCGGGCCCTCGTCGGGCGGGAGCACGGTCACGGTGACGGGGACCGACTTCTTCGCGGGCGCCACGGTCCTCGTCGGCGGGACGCCCGCCACGGGGGTCACCTGGGTCTCCCCCTACATCGTCCGGGCGACGACGCCCGCGGGGAACGTCGGCCCCGCTTCGGTGACCGTGACGAACGTGGACGGCCGATCGGCCACGCTGGGCTCTGCCTTCACCTACGTGGGGCCCACTCCCGCTCTCTCGGGGGTCGCGCCCGCCTCCGGGCCGGTCGCGGGAGGGACGACGATCACGCTCTCCGGGACGGGCTTTGTGGCGGGGGCGACCGTCTCGGTGGGTGGCGTTGCCGCGGGGTCGCCGACGGTCTTCTCATCCACGCAGGCGACGGCGGTCACCCCGGCCGGCGTCGCGGGCGCGGCCCCGGTCCGGATCGCCAACCCGGACGGGCAGTCCTCGACGCTCGCCTCTGCCTTCACCTACATCGGCCCGGCCCCCACCGTTTCGGGCGTCTCTCCCGCCTCGGGCCCCGCGGCCGGGGGGACCGCCGTCACGGTCACGGGCACGGGTTTCGTGCCCGGCGCCACGGTGACGGTCGGGGGAGCCACGGCGACTTCCGTCGCCGTGGCTGGCTCCACCCAGGTCACCGGCGTGACCCCGGCCGGCGCCATCGGCCCCGCAACCGTCGTGGTGACGAACCCGGACGGGCAGTCCGGGAGCCTCGGCGGCGGCTACACGTTCCAGGGGCCGACGCCCTCGCTCTCGGGGGTCGTGCCCGCGAGCGGCCCGGCGGCGGGGGGAGCGGCCCTCACGCTCGCAGGGGCGAACTTCGCCGCGGGGGCGACGGTGACCCTCGGGGGCGCCCCCGCGACCTCGGTCACGATCGCCGGTTCGACGACGATCACGTGCACGTCCCCGGCCGGCGCGGCGGGACCCGCGGCGGTCGTCGTGACGAACCCCGACGGACAGTCCGCGACCCTCGCCGGCGCCTACAACTTCCTCGGGGCGACGCCCTCCCTTTCCTCCGTCTCCCCGGCCTCCGGCCCGGCGGCGGGCGGGACGGCCGTCACGCTCACGGGGACGAACTTCACCGGATCGGTCGGGGTGACCCTTGGAGGTATGGCCGCGACGAGCGTCGCGGTCGTCTCGGGGACGAGCGTCACCTGCGTCACGCCCGCGGGTCCCGTGGGGCCGGTCGCGGTGGTTGTGACCAACGCCGACGGGCAGACGGCCACCCTCGCCGCGGGGTTCACGTACCAGGGCCCGGTCCCGTCGCTCTCGTCGGTCTCTCCGGGGACGGGATCCACGGGGGGCGGGACGCGCGTGACCCTCACGGGGACCGGTTTCGCGCCCGGGGCGACGGCCGCGATCGGCGGCGTGGCCGCGACGGGGGTGACGGTCGTGAACTCGACCACGATCACCGCCTGGACCCCCGCCGGGGCGGCGGGCACGGTCTCGGCCGACATCACGAACCCGGACGCCCAGACGGCGAACCTCGCCTCGGCCTACACGTACGCCGCGGGGCCCTCGGTCGCCTCCGTGTCCCCGGCGACAGGAACCTCCTCCGGCGGGACGTTCGTGACCGTGACCGGGACAGGCTTCGCGGTCGGGGCGACGGTGGACTTCTCGGGGGCGGCCGCCGGGACCGTGACGGTCGTCTCCGCGACGCAGATCACCTGCACGACGCCCGCCGGAGCCGTGGGACCGGCCTCCGTGACGGTCACGAACCCCGGGCCGATGGCGGCGACCGCGCCGGGCGCCTTCACCTACCTCGGGGCGGCGCCGGCGGTTTCGGGGGTCTCCCCCGGTTCCGGCCCGCTCGCGGGCGGGACCGCGATCACGGTGACGGGGACGGACTTCGCCGCCGGGGCCACCGTGACGGTCGGAGGCGCGCCGGCGACGAGCGTGGCATTCGCCTCGACGACGCAGCTCACCGCCACGACCCCCGCGGGCGCGATCGGTCCGAAGTCCGTCGTCGTGACCAACCCGGACGGCCAGCCTGCGACCCTCTCGGGCGGGTTCAACCACCTCGGGCCGCCTCCCGCGATCTCGGGCGTGTCGCCGGCCTTCGGGCCGGCCGCCGGAGGGACGGCGCTCACGGTCTCGGGATCGAACTTCTTCGCGGGCGCCACGCTCGCCGTCGGCGGAGCCGCGGCGACGGGGGTGACGGTCTCCCCGGCGGCGCTCGTCCGGGGGACGACGCCCGCCGGGGCGGTCGGACCCGCGGCGGTGACCGTGACCAACGTGGACGGGCAGACCGCGACGCTCGCGGGGGCGTTCATCTTCCAGGGCGCGGCGCCGACGCTCTCGGGCGTGTCGCCCGCCACGGGCTCGAGCCTCGGCGGGACGACCCTCACGCTCACGGGCACGAACTTCGTGACGGGCGCCGGCGTGACGATCGCCGGGGCGGCCGCGACGAGCGTCACCGTGGTCTCGACGACCACCGCGACGGCCGTCACTCCCGCCGGCACGGTCGGCCCGGCCGCGATCCAGCTCACGAACCCGGACCTGCAGGGAGCGACCCTGGGCTCGGGGTTCACCTACGTGGGGCCGGCGCCCACCGTGACCGCCGTCTCGCCCACGGCCGGTCCCGCCTCCGGCGGGCTCACCGTCACGCTGACCGGGACGAACTTCGCCGCGGGGGCGACGGTGACATTCGCCGGGATCCAGGCCCCGGGAGCCGTGACCGTCGTCTCCGCGACGCAGCTCACCTGCACGACCCCGGCCGCCCCGGTCGGTCCCGCCACGGTCACGGTCCGGAACGCCGACGGGAACGCGGGGTCGCTGGCCTCCGCCTACACCTTCACGGGCCCCGCGCCCTCGATCGCGGGACTCACGCCGAACGCCGGCACCTCGGCCGGCGGGAGCGTTGTCACGGTCACCGGCTCGGGGTTCTCGGGGGGAACGACCGTCGCGTTCGGGAGCGGCATCGCCACGGGGGTCGCCGTCGTCTCCTCGACCCTCCTCACGGCCACGACCCCGGCGGGCGCGATGGGCCCCGCGACGGTCACGGTGACGACGGCCGACGGCCAGAGCGCCTCGCTCGCCGGCGGCTACACCTACCTCGGCCCATCTCCGGTGCTCTCTTCGGTCGCGCCCTCCTCGGGGCCGGTCGCGGGGGGGACGGCGGTGACCCTCACGGGGACGAACTTCGCGGCCGGAGCGACGGTCACCTTCGGCGGGGCGATCGCGACCTCGGTGACCGTCGCGAGTGCCAGTTCGATCACTTGCGTGGCGCCCGCGGGCGCGATGGGACCGGCGAGCGTCGTCGTGACCAACGTGGACGGCCAGTCGTCCACGCTCGCGTCCGGCTGGACCTTCCTCGGACCCGCCCCCACCGCGACCTCGGTCTCTCCCTCGAACGGCCCCGCCGGCGGCGGGACCGTCCTCACGGTCACCGGGACGAACTTCGCCGCGGGAGCGACGGTCACGGTGGGAGGCGCCCCGGGGACCCTGGTCACGCTCCTCTCCGCGACCCAGGTCCGTTGCACCGCGCCCGCAGGCCCGGTCGGGCCGGCGAGCGTGACCGTCACGAACGTGGACGGGCAGGCCGCGACCGTGGCGGCCGGGTTCACGTACACCGGAGCGCTGCCGAGCGTCACCTCGGTCTCCCCGGCGTCGGGTCCCTCCACCGGGGGGAGTCTGGTCACGGTCACCGGGACGAACTTCTACGCCGGGGCGACGGTCGCCTTCGGCGGAGCCCTGGCGACCTCGGCGACCGTCGCCAGCCCGACCGCGATCGCCTGCTTCACCCCCTCGGGGAGCGTGGGAGTCGTGACGGTCGTCGTCACGAACGCCGACGGCCAGTCGGCCACCCTCGCGGGCGGGTTCACCTACATCGGGCCCGCGCCCACGCTCTCGACGGTCTCCCCCTCCTCGGGGCCGATGGCCGGGGGGACCGCGGTGACGCTCACGGGGACGAACTACGCGGCCGGGGCCACGGTCACGATCGGGGGGGCGGCGGCCGGATCGGTGACCGTCGCCTCGTCCACCTCGATCACCGCCACGACCCCCGCGGGCGCGAACGGTCCGGCGGCCGTCGTCGTCACGAACCCGGACAGCCAGACGGCGACCCTCGCAGGCGGGTTCAACTACCTGGGGACGGCGCCGACCCTCGGGAGCGTGAGCCCCGGCTCCGGCCCGCTCACGGGCGGCACGGCGATCACGCTCACCGGGACCAGCTTCTTCGCGGGCGCGACCGTCGCCGTGGGCGGGGCGGCCGCCACCAGCTCGACGGTCGTCTCCTCGACGACGGCCACGGCGGGGACTCCCGCCGGGGCGATCGGACCGGCCGCGGTCCGGATCACGAACCCCGACGGACAGTTCGCCGAGATCGCCTCGGGGTTCAACTATCTCGGCCCCGCGCCGACGCTCACGACGATCTCCCCGAACTCGGGCCCCCCGGCCGGGGGGACCGCGATCACCCTCACGGGCTCGAACTTCGCGGGGGGAGCGACCGTGACGGTCGGGGGCGGCGGGGCGACGACCGTCACGGTCGCTAGTTCCACGACGATCACGTGCGCCACGCCCGCCGCCGCGGTCGGGACGGCGACGGTCACGGTCACGAACCCGGACGGCCAGTCGGCGAGCCTCGGGGGCGGCTTCACGTACATGGGCCTCGCGCCCGGACTCTCCTCGGTCTCCCCGGCGTCGGGTCCCATGGCCGGGGGGACGACGATCACGCTCTCCGGAGCCAACTTCTATGCCGGGGCGACCGCGACGGTCGGAGGCGTGCCGGCGACATCGGTGACCCTCGTCTCGAGCTCCTCGCTCACCTGCGTGACGCCCGCGGGACAGAACGGCCCGGCCGCCGTCGTCCTACGGAACCCCGACGGCCAGCAGGCCTCGATGCCGGCGGCGTTCAACTACCTGGGCGCGGCGCCCTCCATCGCGTCCGTCTCGCCGGCCTCGGGCCCGACGGCGGGCGGGACCTCGATCACGCTCTCGGGGACGGGGTTCTACGCGGGAGCGACGGTGACGGTCGGGGGGAGCCTCGCGACGTCGGTCTCGGTCCCCTCGACGACGCAGTTGGCGTGCGTGGCCCCGGCGGGCGCGGCCGGCCCGGCAGCCGTCGTCCTCACGAACCGGGACGGCCAGTCGGCGTCGCTGGCGGCGGCGTTCACCTACGTAGCGCCGCCGGTCGTCACCTCGATCTTCCCGACCGTCGGGCCCCCGGGCGGGGGAACCACCGTCACGTTCACGGGGAGCGGGTTCCAGTCGGGGGCGACGGTCCTCTTCGGGGCGTCGGCCGGGACGACCGTGATCCTTGTCTCCTCGACGCAGATCACGGCCGTCTCCCCCACGGGGACCGGGACCGTCTCGGTGACCGTCACCAACACCGATGGCCAGTCGGGGACCCTCGCGGCCGCCTACGGCTACACGAACAACCCCGTCGTGACCTCGGTCTCGCCGGCGTCCGGCCCGCTCTCGGGGGGGCAGACCGTGACGATCGCGGGGATGAACTTCTTCTCCGGGGCGACGGCGGACTTCGGGGGCCTCGCCCTCACGGTGTCCTCGGTCTCGGCCACCCAGGTCGTGGGGACGACAGCGGCGTCCGCGGCGACGGGATCGGTGACCGCGCGCGTCACCAACCCGGGGCCGTTCGCGGGAACCCTCGCGAACGGCTACTGCTACCAGGTGACGGCGGGCTCGCGGACGGCGGCCTACGTGTGGGACACCTCGTCGGGGATCGACTACCGCCGCCGCTGGTACGTGGACTTCGCCTCGACGCAGTTCGCGAACGACCTGGCCGCGGCGGGCCTCTCGACGAGCGGCTCGCACCCGGGGACGGACGCCCAGGCGAAGGACCTGGTCCAGGAGCAGATCCTCCGGACGGTGAACATCGCGTACCTCCGGAACGCCGACGGGAGCAAGGTCTCGGGGACCTCGTTCAACGTGACCTTCGTGGGCGTGGCGCCGGCCGCCGGGACGCCCGGCGGGACGGGAGCGAGCGACTACGGCCGCATGTGCGTGGGAGGCTGCGACACGGCGGGCTGCTCGACGGGAGTCCTCGGGATCGCGAGCTACGACAACGTCACCGCGAGCAACCCGTGCAACGACTTCTCCGAGGACAACTGCGGCGTGGTCCTCGGGACCGGGAACACGGGGGTCTTCACGCGGAACCTCCTGAACGCCTGGACCTCGACGCTCTCGCCGGCCCTCGCGACGAGCGGCGCCGACGAGAAGTTCGTGGACGGCTGCTACACGCTCGGCCAGGGCTCGGCCGCCGACGACGCGCGGTTCAACCAGATCCGGAACTACATCGCCGAGTTCGGCCGCCGCGTCGCGTTCACGCTCGCCCACGAGGTCGGCCACTCGATGGGCCTCGTGGCGAACGGGACCGGCTCGCCCTGCGCCGTCCACTCGACGGGGATCTCCTGCACCCCGAGCAGCGCCGGCCACGACTGCTCCGCCACGACGAACGTCATGAACGCGCTCACGACCCTCTCCGGGAGCTTCTCCGACACCTCCCGCACGTTCACGACGAACGACCAGACCCAGCTCGGGAGCTTCGTGGGGCTGAGCCCCTAGTCCACCGCGAAGACGCGCATCGGGGCGGACTTCCCCCTCACCGGCATCGAGGGGAGCTCCCGGAGCCCCTTGTCCCCCGCGACGAGGGCGGCCGTGTCTGCCGAGGCGAGGATCGGGGCGCCCGCGAGCTTCGTCAGCCCCTCGAGACGGCTCGCGGTGTTCACGGCGTCGCCGATCACCGTGAACTCGAGGCGCCGACCCGGGGCGCCGATGTTGCCCGAGACGACGGATCCGGTGTGGATGCCGATCCCCATCCGGAGCGTGGGCAGTCCCCGGGCCTCCCGCCCCCGGTTGTGCGCCGCGAGAGCCGCGACCATCGCGCGGGCGCACCCGACGGCGGCCGCCGCCCCGTGGTCGTTCGCGTCGCCGCCCCCCGGCGACTCCACCCCGAAGACGACGAGCGCCCCGTCCCCCATGAACTTGTCGAGGACCCCTCCGTGGCGCTCCACCTCGCCATACATGGCCCCGTGGTAGGCGTTCAGCTGCTCGACGACCTCCGTCGGGGGAAGCCTCTCGCTCATCGCCGTGAACTCGCGGAGGTCGCTCGATAGGAGCGTCACGGTCCGGAGCTGTCCTCCGAGCGCGAGCGCCGCCTCGGGGTCGCCCTCGACGACGCGGCGGACCGCCGCCTCCGGGAGGTAGCGCCCGAGGAGCCTCACGCGGGCGTGGGTCTCGAGGGTCTTGCGCGCCTCGTTCGCCGAGAACCAGCCCACCACGCCCGCGATCCCGAGCAGCGAGGTGGCCACGAAGTGCGGGGCCCCGAACCGGATCGAGAACCAGTCGTACTGCCGGTGCCAGGAGAGGCACAGGACGAAGAGGAGCGCCGCCACGGCGCCCCCCAGGACGGCCGCGCGGTGGTGGTTCCGGATCGTGTTGATGAGCAGGACCGAGAGGAGCGCCGGCGCGCAGACCGTCCCGACGAACTGCTCGCCGTCGCGCCGGGCCTCCAGCGGCATCTCGATCGAGGACATGACGAAGAAGATCCCGACGGAGCAGGAGAGGTCGAGGAGGACCGACCCGTAGACGACCGACGGCCGCGCGCCCACCCGGCGGACGAGCACGCGGAGCGCGAGGGCGAACCCGAAGACGGTCGAGAAATAGAGGGTCGGCACCCAGGTCGCGCCCTCCTGGAAGAAGAGGTTCACCGCGATCGAGACGGGGACGACGAGCCCGAAGGCGAGGAGCCGGTAGAACGCGATGGCGCGCTCGACGCGGTCCCGCGAGAGCCGCAGCGTCTGGTCTATCTCCCGCCGCGCCGTGCCGCCGCTGGCCATGGGGCACCTCCCGCGCGAGAGCATAGCCCGACGCGGCGAGGGGCGAGAGGCCCGGCGGGGCCGAGACCCATCAGTCTCCCGCGCTCCGGCTCCTCTCTAGGAGAGCCTTCCAGCGCGGGTCGCCGTGCAGGGATCGCAGTTCGGGGACTTCAGCAAGAGCCGGGCGGACCTCCCGGCAGAGCTCGAGCGCCCTTCGCAGTTGCTCGAACGCCCGATCCACGAGCTGGGGGCGATCGCCGCCGGGCCCGCCGGCCGCCACGGCATAGCAGCGGGCGAGTGCCGAGTGAGCGACAACCCGCAGGGCTCGGACCGTCCGGAGGGCGAGCGGGCTCTCTCTCTCGGCGAGGGCGAGTACCCCCTCGAGGATGGCTCTGGCCTCCACGTGTGCGCCCTCGCGAGAGAGTCGAATGGCATCGAGTGCCCGGACCTTCCACCGGATGCGCCACCCGACCAGGCCTTCCCAACGCGGATCCTGGTTCAGGAAGGCCATCTCGGCGGAGGACCACCAGTCCGAAGGACCGCTCCTAGGGTCCGACCAGGTCACTGTCTCGAGCCACGCACCCGGGGTCCACCCGTAGTCGAGAGCCCGAGTCAATTCCGCCAAGGCCCTTTCCACCAGGACCACTCCCGGATCGGGGCGGGGGTCCACTGGGGCCACCCGGGTCCGCGGCGGTCCCTGAGCGCGCGCGCGTAGCCGGTGGAGCGCTGCGTGGGCCGCGATTAGCGGGTACGTCCCGATCCATCTCGCCTCGATGGATTGACTCTCGGCCGCTTGCACGGACTCCTCGAGGAGACGCTCCGCATCGGCAGTGTGGTCCTGCGCCGCCTCGCGCACCCCCTCCCAAGTCCGGTCCCGCCATGTGGCTTGACGGTTCAGCGCCTGCCAACGTGGCTCGACCTCCAGACGCACGAACTCCGCGGCCTCCAACCGCCACTGCCATCCGAGAGCCACGGCCCGCTCCAGGTGGTCCAGCGCGGCCTCGACGACAGTGTCAGCCGACCCGTGAGGGCCACGTCTCGCGGGCCGACTCCCCGCGAGGGCCCGCGCGAGCCCGAAATGAGCGTCTCGGAACACCGCACGGCATTGAATGTCCCGGGAAGCCCCTGCCGCCTCGGCCTCCTGGAGCCCCGACTCGTACTCCCCGATCGCCACCTCGTAGGCGCACTCGTCCACTAAACGGCGCGCGCGCTCGAGCCGGCGGAGCCACGGAGCCCCGGCCTGCGCGGCCTCCCAGCTCGCGAGTCTCTCCTCCCACGTCCACTGCGACCCGAGCCCGTCGAGGCGCTCCTCGGGCCCGGCCCGGATGGCCAGCCTGATCGGGACCGCGATACCCTCTCGCGCGTCGGCGATGGCCCCCAGCCGGTCTCCCCGGGCGTTCCGGGCCAGGGCCCGGCCGAAGTACCAGCCGGGCCGCGGCGGCGATCCCCGATCCTGGGCGACCCGGATCAGCTCCGAGTACTCCCCGATCGCCCTGTCGTAGGCCGCTTCCGCGGCGCCGCCTCGGCGCGCGTCGACATCTCCCAGAGCGAGATGCACCCGCGCGCGAGCGTCCTGTACATCGAGCGTTTCCGGGACGGACCAGTAGGGCCCGGCTACGTGGAGGTCGCGGACCCCGGATCCCGCGCCAACTCGCATCCCATCCGTCCACGCCTGGAGCGCTTCCAGGTAGGGGCCCCGGGGGTCCTGCCCGCGCACAGTCCTCGCACGCGCCTCCCAGAGCAGGACCTCACCCAGGAGGATTCGCGCTCTCGCGGGACTCGGATCGAGCAAGACCAGCTCCTGGAGCTGGGTAATCGTTGGATCAAAGTTTGCGTAACCTCCGCTCCGGAGGCTCCGGCCGCCGCTCTCGATCTCACGGGGGGAGACTATCAGGCGAGCCCGCACGAGCTCTCCCAAGACCTCCTGATGCTGTTCGGCCCGGTACCGGCCATAGCTCACGAGTGCGGCCGTCGCGACACCTCCGCAGGCCACGACCGCCCAAAGGACCGGATGCCGCGCGATGTGGCGGCGCGCCACCGACGCCCGCCGGGCGAGCACAGGCTCGCCCCGGAGGAACCTCGCCAGGTCCTCGGCCAGGGCCTCCCCGGTCGCGTACCGCCGCTCCGGGGACTTCTCCAGACACTTCCCCACGATTGTCTCGAGGTCCCACGGCACCCCGGGCGCCCGACGACGCAGAGGCGAGGGATCCCACGACACCACCGCCGCCAGCACCGCCAGGGGCGTCTTCCCGTCGAACGGCACCCCGCCCGTCAAGCACTCGTACAGCACCACCCCGCACGACCAGATGTCTGCACGCCCGTCCACCACCTCGCTCCGCGCCTGCTCGGGGGACATGTAGTTCGGGGTCCCGAAAACCTGCCCGCTCCGCGAGAGGGTCGTCGAACCCTCCACGTCCCGCGCGAGCCCGAAGTCGGCGAGGTGAGGTTCCCCGCCCTGGTCGAGCAGGATGTTCCCCGGCTTCACGTCCCGGTGGATGACGCCGAGGGCGTGGGCGTGGGCGAGCGCACGGGCCACCGTCTCCACGATCCGCGCCGCCCGGTTGGGAGGGAGCGTGTCCTGATCCAGGAGCGCGGCGAGGCTCTCGCCCTCGACGAGATCCTGCACGAGGTAGGCCATCCCCTCCGCCTCGCCGGCCGCGTGGACGGCGACGATGTTCGGGTGCCGCAGCCGAGCTGCGACGCGCCCCTCCCGGAGGAACCGGGCGCGGCGATCCGCGGGAGCCCCCGCGGGGAGGACCTTGAGGGCGACCTCCCGGCCGAGGGACGGATCCCGGGCGCGGTAGACGACTCCCATCCCGCCGCGGCCGAGTTCCCCCGAGATCACGTAGGCGCCGAGCCGCTGCGGGGCGGAAGCCGGCGGCGGCGCGACGGAGAGGCCGAGCGAGTCCGAATTCGAGGGCGGTGGACCGCCGGAGACGTGCGTGACCGTGGGCGAGCCCGGGAGGCCGGGAATCGGCTCGGTGAGGTTCTCCCGGGGGGCCTCGGGAGGGGCCCCTCGGCTCCCGGGATCCAGGTTCTTGCGGTTCTTGTCCGGCCCCACCTACCCCCCAACAGGCGGGCACATTCTACGCACCGAGAGCCGAAGCCGCCCCCCTTGCGAGGCCGGGGCCGAGCCCGCGCACGGGGGGATCGGTTGACGGGATGAGCCCCGCACCTACACTCTGCCGCCGTGGCGGGCGGAGGGCTCTTCCGGGCGACAGGCTGCCTCGCGGCGCTCCTCGCCGCGAGTCCCGCCCGCTCGCAGGCTCCTCCCGCCGCCGCGAAGGTCCTCGCGATCCGCGACGCGACCGTGATCCCGGTTTCCGGGCCGATCCTCCCCCGGGCAACGGTCCTCGTCCGCGGCGGGAAGATCGCCGAGGTGGGGCCGAACGTCGCCGTGCCGCCCGGGGCCGAGGTCCACGACGGGCGGGGGAAGTTCCTCACGCCCGGCGTGATAGACCCCCACTCGCACATGGGGGTCTACCCGTGGCCGGGGACGCCCGCGACGTCCGACGGGAACGAGGCCTCGGCTCCCGTCACCGCCGAGGTCCGCGCGGCCGACTCGATCCACGTGGAGGACCCGGCCTTCGCGCGGGCCCGGGCGGGGGGCGTGACCACGGTCCAGATCCTCCCCGGGAGCGCGAACCTGATCGGGGGCGAGGCGGCGATCGTGAAGCTCCGGCCCGTGCCCTCGCTCGCCGGGATGCGCTTCGAGGGCGCCCCGCGCGGCTTGAAGATGGCCGTCGGCGAGAACCCGAAGCGCGTCTACGGCGGCAGGGGGAAGACCCCCTCGACTCGCATGGGGAACGCCGCCGTGATGAGGCAGGCTTTCATCAAGGCCCGGGAGTACCTCACGAAGTGGGACCGCTACCGGGCGAAGCTCGAGGAGCACCGTCGGAAGCTCGCCGCGGGCGAGGAGAAGGCCGAGAAGGAGCCCGAGAAGCCTGAGACCGACCTCCAGCTCGAGACCCTCGCGGCCGTCCTCCGCGGGGAGGTCCGCGTGCATATCCACTGCTACCAGACCCACGACATCGAGTTCCTCTTCCGGCTCTCGGACGAGTTCGGCTTCAAGATCGCCTGCTTCCACCACGGCCTCGAGGCCTACAAGGTCGCCGACGAGATCGCCCGCCGCGAGATCGGCGTCACCACCTGGACCGACTGGTGGGGGTTCAAGATCGAGGCCTTCGACGGGATCCCCTACGCGTTCCCGATCCTCCTCCGGAAGGGGGTCCTCGCCTCGCTCCACTCGGACTCCTCGAGCGGCGTCCAGCGCCTCTACCACGAGGCGGCGAAGGCGGTCCGCTACGGGGTCTCGGAGGAGGACGCGTTCAAGCTCTTCACGCTGAACCCCGCGAAGCAGCTCGGGATCGAGGCGCGCGTCGGGACGATCGAGCCCGGGAAGGACGCCGACCTCGCCCTCTTCGACCGCCACCCGTTCGACATGTACGCGCGGGTGGAGAAGACGTTCATTGACGGCGTGCTCGTGTACGAGAGGGGGAAGTGATGCCGCCCCTGCGCGTGCCCGTGCTCGTCCTCGTGCTCGTGCTCGGACGACCCGGGACGGAGCCCGCCGCGCTTGCCCAGGACCCCGTCCCGGCCGCCGTCGCCATCGTCGGTGGCACGGTCCACACGGCCGCCGGCGCCCCGATCCCGAACGGGAC
Source organism: Planctomycetales bacterium (assembly GCA_022614695.1). GTDB lineage: Bacteria > Planctomycetota > JAKEIC01 > JAKEIC01 > JAKEIC01 > JAKEIC01. The sequence continues at coordinate 21,543 of JAKEIC010000077.1, forward strand.
CGTCGTGATCCGGGACGGGAAGATCGAGGCCGTGGGTCCGGGGCTCGCGCCGCCCGCCGGCGCGCGCGTCGTCCGGGCCGACGGCTGCTGGGTGACCCCGGGGTTCACAGACTCGGGGACCTCGCTCGGGCTCGTGGAGATCGAGCTGGTGGAGGCGAGCCGGGACAGCCACGAGAAGGGGGACCCGATCCAGCCTCAGCTCCGGGCCCTCGACGCATTCCACCCCGCGAGCGTCGTGATCCCGGTCACGCGCGTGAACGGGATCACGACGGCGCTCGTGGTCCCGGACCCGAGGAACGTGCTCTCCGGCCAGAGCATGCTCGTGCACCTCGACGGCGCGGAGCCCGCGCAATACCTCGTGAAGTCTCCCGTCGCGGTCCACGCGAACCTGGGGGAGTCCTCGCGCGGCGAGGGGGACAGCGCCCCGCGCACCCGGATGGGCGAGGTGGCGCTCCTCCGGAAGGCCCTCGTGGCGGCGAGGGACTACTCCGAGAAGCGCGGCCGCTACGAGCGGAAGTTCGAGGAGTACCGCCGGAAGGTGGCCGCCGGGGAGAAGCCCGATGGCGACGAGCCCGAGCCGCCCGCGCGGGACCTGAAGAACGACGCGCTCGTGCCGGTGCTCCGCGGCGAGATCCCCCTGGTCGTCCGCGCCCGCCGCGCCTCCGACCTCCTGCTCGGCCTCGAGATCGGGCGCGAGTTCGGCGTCCGCGTGGTCCTCGACGGCGCGACCGAGGCCTGGAAGGTGGCGGCAAGGATCGCGGAGGCGAAGGTCCCCGTGATCGTCGGCCCGATCACCGAGCAGCCCGAGGACCTCGAGGCGCTCGGCGCGGTCTACGAGAACGCGGCGAGGCTCCACGCGGCCGGCGTCACGTTCGCGATCAAGACGGCCGACGCCCACAACGTGCGGAACCTCCCGTACGAGGCGGGGACGGCCGTGACATACGGCCTCCCCTGGGACGTCGCCTTCGCGGCCGTGACGCGCCGCCCCGCCGAGATCCTCGGTGCCGACGGCCACGGCACCCTCGAGCCCGGCAAGTGCGCCGACGTCGTCGTCTGGTCCGGCGACCCGTTCCAGCCGCGGAGCGTCCCGAAGGCGGTCTTCATCCGCGGCCGCGAGATCCCCCTCACGAACAAGCAGACGGAGCTGCGGGACAAGTTCGGGAAGTAGGCCTCGCGGAGCGCACGCCCGGGCCGTCGGGGTACGATCGCCCTCGTGGACCCCGGGCAGCGGACCGTGGGCTGCTTCCTCGCCGATTTCGGCCTCGCCCGGTACGTCGCGACCGGCTCGAAGTACACGCGGACGGGCCAGGCGCTCGGGACTCCCGAGTACATGTCCCCCGAGCAGGCGGTCGGCGACCCGGACGCGCTCTCGCCGGCCACCGACGTGTGGGGGCTCGGGGCCGCTCTCCACGAGATGCTCGCCGGAAGTCCGCCGTTCGAGGGAGACACGCCCACCTTGATCGCGAAGATCCTCCTCGAGTCGCCGCCGCGCATCCGTCGCCTCCGGCCCGACGCGCCCCGCGCCGTGGACCGGATCCTGCGGGTCTGCCTCGGGAAGGACCCCGCGCGCCGGTACGCGAACGGCCGGTCGCTCGCCGAGGACCTCGAGCGAGTCCTGCGCGGCGAGTCCCCTCTCGCGCGCCCTCCCTCGACAAGCACGCTCATGACGGTCGCGGCCGTCGCCGCGGTCGCTGCCGTGGCCGCGCTCCTGCTCGTCGGCCGGTCGCCCACGGGGTCGGGGGGATCGGGGGCCGAGGACCTGCCCGATCCGGGGGTTGCGCGGGCCGCGCTGTCCGGGGCGGCGTCGCCCGAGGGCCTGGCGGTCCGGGCGCGGGCGCTCCGGGCCTCCGACCCGCAGGCGGCCGTCCACCTGCTCGGGGAGGCGCTGGCGAGGGAACCCCTGCGGCACGCGTGGCGGCTCGAGCGCGGACTCCTCCTCTGGTGCCTCGGCGACGGGGAGGCGGCGCGGGAGGAGTGGCGCCGCGTCCCTCCCGACACCCCCGAAGGAACCGAAGCAAGGCTCTACGGCGGGCTCGTGGGCGTGATCAGCGGACACGAGGTGCGGATCCGGTCCGACCCGGAGACCGTGGACCGGGCGATCCGCGACCTCGAGGCCGTGGCCTCCGGTACGGGTCCCGAGGCCGCCCTCGCGCGGGGAGCCCTCGCGACGGCGCGACGGGATTGGGGGGAGGCGCGCCAGGCCCTTCGGGACGCCCCCGGATGGCTGGCGGCGATGCTCCGGGCGTTCGTCGAGGGAACGGACCCCGCGGGCGACGATCGCCTGGCGGCCCGGGAGTACGGGGTCGCGCTCGCGGAGGGCGTCCCGTTCGGCTGGGCGTACGTGAACCGGGCGTGCTGCCTCGAGACGACGGGAGACTACGCCGCCATGCGAGCCGAGGCCGAAGCGGCCGTCCGCCTGCTGCCGGACGTCCCCGAGGCGCACAACGTCCTCGGCCATTGCATGCTCCGCCTCGGCGATCTCCGCGGGGCGATGGAGGCGCTCGACGAGGCGCTGCGGCTCCGGCCGGGATTCGCCAACGCCCTCTTCGCCCGCGCCGGGGTGTGGATCGCCCGGGGGGACACCGCCCAGGCGCTCGCGGACATGGATGAGGCGGTCGTTGCCGACCCCGCCGATCCCGCCGCCTGGTGTCGCCGGGGGTTCCTGCGGTCGCGCCTCGGGGACCCCGCCGGCGCCGAGGCGGACCAGGACGAGGCGTTGCGGCTCCGTCCGGCCTTCCCCGAGGCGTTGGTGAACCGCGGAGCCCTGCGCAGCGCGCGCGCGGACCACGGCGGCGCGCTCGCCGACCTCGACGAGTCGCTGCGGATCGAGCCCGACCACCCCGAGGCGCTCCTCAACCGTGGGATCGCGCGACGCGCGGCCGGGCAGGTCGAGGGCTCTCTCGACGACTTCGCCCGACTCGCCGGCCTGCGCCCGGTGGACCCCGAGGCCCACCTCGGCCTGGCGCTCGGACGCGAGCTCCGGGAAGAGTGGCGCGGGGCGGCCACGGCCTACGCCGAGGTGCTGCGCCTCGCGCCCGGACACCCGCAGGCCGAGCGGGTGAGGCGCTCCCTCGCCGAGTGCGAGGAGCGCGCGCGGACGGCGGCGGGGAGCGAGGGGCGCGGCCGTTGACCCCGCCCCCGAGCCGGGACGGCCCCTCCGGGGACCCGGGGCGCGGGGCGCCTCGCGCGTTCCTCGCCGACTTCGGCCTGGCGAAGTCCGTCTCCACCGGATCGAAGCTCACCCGCACCGGCCAGGCTCTCGGGACCCCGGAGTACATGTCGCCCGAGCAGGCCCGCGGCGAGATGGCGGAATTGACGCCGGCCGCGGACACCTGGGCCGTCGGGGCCCTGCTCTACGAGGCCGTCACGGGGCGGGTCCCCTTCGAGGGCCCGACGCCGGCCCAGGTGGTCCTGAAGGTCCTCCGCCACGAGCCGCCCCCGCTGCGCCGGCTCGCGCCGGGGGTCCCCGAGGCCCTCGAGGCGGTCGTCCGGGGTTGCCTCGGGAAGCGCGCCACCGACCGCTACCGGGACGGAGCGACCCTGCGCGACGACCTGGACCGGCTCCTCGGTGGGGCGCGGCCGCTCTCGCGCGCCCGGAGACGGCAGAGGCCCGTGCTCCTCGCGGCGTGCGGGGCCGGTGCGGTCGCCCTCGTCGCGGCGCTCGTGCCGTCCGGGACCCCGACCGAGCCCGAACCGGTCGTCGGGCCCGCGCCGGCCGCCGCCCTGGCGGCGCGCGCCCGCGCCGTGGAGACCGGGGACCCCGCGGCGGCGGCGAGGCTCCTCGACGAAGCCCTCGCCGCCGAACCCGGCCACCCGTCCCGCCACGAGTGGCGGCTCCGGCGGGGGCTCCTCCTCTGGGCCCTCGGGCGGGGGGCGGAGGCCCGCGAGGCGTGGGACCGGGTCCCCGACGACGCGGGCGAGGCCCCGCGGGCCCGGCTCTACTCGGCGCTCGAGCCGATGTTCCGCCTGGCAGGGGAGGAGGCAGGGCCGGCGCTCGAGCGGGTCGCCCGCGGGACGGGCCCGGAAGCGGGCCTCGCGCGGGGGGCGCTCGCGACGGTCCGCCGGGACTGGGGCGCGGCCCGGGCCGCCCTGGGCGGTTTGCCCGGCTGGGAGGCGGCGCTCCTTCGCGCGTCGGTGGAGTGCCTCGACGCGGCGGGCGGAGATCCGGCGCTCGCGGTCCGCGATTCGGACGCGGCGCTCGCGACGGGCATCCGGTTCGGATGGGCGTTGAGCAACCGGAGCGCCGCCCGCCGGGAGCTGGGAGACTTCCGCGGCGCCCTGCTCGACGCGGAGGAGGCACTGCGGCTCTCCCCCGGGTTCCTCCTGGCGCTCCTCGGCCGCGCCGAGGCCCGACTTGCGCTGGGCGACGGGCGGGGGGCGCTCGCCGACTGCGAGGAGGTCCTGCGGCGCGACCCCGGCTACGCCAAGGGGCTCACCGGGCGAGCGGACACCCATCGGGCCCTGGGCGACCACGCCCGCGCGATTGCCGACTACGACGCGGCGCTGCGGCTCCAGCCCGGCGATCCGGTCGCGCTCACGAACCGGGGGGTCAGCCGCGAGCGGCTCGGGGACCTCGAAGGCGCGATCGCCGACCACGAGGCGGCGCTCCGCGCCCGGCCGAGCATGTTCGAGGCGCTCCTGAACCGGGGCAACGCCCGGTTCCTCCTCCGCGACGGCGAGCGCGCCCTCGAGGACTTCGGCGCCGCGATCCGGGCCCGGCCGCGCCGCGTCGAGCCGTACTTCAACCGCGGGAACGTCCGCACGTTCCTCGGAGACCACGCCGGGGCCGCGGAGGACTACACGGCCGCGATCGAGAGGGACCCGGGGATGGTCGCCGCCTACCTCTCCCGCGGCAACGCCCGCGTCCGGCTCGGCGACCACCGGGGGGCGTCGGAGGACTTCGCCGCGACGATCCGCCTCGACCCCTCGGACGCGGCCGTCCACGGGAACCTCGGATCGAGCCTCTACGAGCTGGGGGACCTCGCCGGCGCCGCGGCCCACTACGAGGAGTTCCTCCGGCGCTTGCCCGATCACCGCTCCGCCCGCCACCTCCGTGGGAGGCTCGAGGAGATCCGCCGGAGGCTGGCGGGCGGGGAGCCGGGCGGCCGTTAGGATTCCCTCCCGTGGAGGGAGACCCCGCGACCCGGATCGGTCCCTACGAGATCGGGGAGGAGCTCGGCCGGGGCGGGTTCGGCTCGGTCTACCGGGCGCGGGACGCCTCGACCGGCCGGGAGGTCGCGCTCAAGGTCTTGCGCGAGGATCCGGGGGACGGCGCACTCCCGGCCCGCCGGTTCCTGCGCGAGACGTCGCTCGTGCGCGAGCTCGATCACCCGGCGATCCTGAAGGTCCTCGACGCGTCCCGGGAGGACGAGAAGCCCCTCTGGGTGGCGTTCGAGCTCGTGGAGGGCGTTCCCCTCTGGAAGCTCCTGGCCGAGGAGCCCCTCGAGTGGCGCCGGGCGGCCGAGATCGCCCGCGACGTCGCCGCCGCCCTCGGACACGCCCACGCCAAGGGGATCCTGCACAGGGACGTGAAGCCGGGCAACATCCTCGTCGGCCGCAAGTGGGGTGACGAGGATGTTGCGGACGGGGCCCCCGGGAACGCGCGAAGCGCGTTCCTCACCGACTTCGGCCTCGCCCGCGTCACTGACACGCGGTCGCGCCTCACGGTGACGGGGATGGCGATCGGGACGCCGGAGTACATGTCGCCCGAGCAGGCGCGCGGAGAGACGACGTCTCTCAGCCCGGCGACCGACGTCTGGGCGGTCGGCGTGGTCCTCTACGAGATGCTCGCGGGGCGACTGCCGTTCGAGGGGGACTCCCCCGAGTCGGTGATCGAGAAGGTCGTCCTGCGGGAGCCGGTGGGCCTCCGGAAGCTCCGGTCCGGCGTGCCGGCGGGGCTCGACCGCGTCGTGCGCGCCTGTCTCGCGAAGCGGCGGGAGTCGCGCTACCCGGACGGGACGGCTCTCCAGGAGGACTTGGACCGGGTGCTCCGGGGTGAGAACGCACGCGCCTCGCCGCCCCACCGATGGCGAGGCCCCGCGATCGCGGCGGGGATGGCGGCGCTCCTCGCCGGCGCGGTCGCCCTGCGTCCCGGCTCCCCGCGCTCGGCGTCGGCGCCCGCCGAGGCCCGGTCCGCCCCGTCCGCCGCGGAGGCCCTGGCGGGGAGGGCGGCCCGGCTCAGGGGCTCCGACCCCGTCGAAGCCGCCCGGCTCCTCCAGCAGGCGTTGGCGGAGGATCTCGGTCACCCCGACGCCGACCGCTGGCGGCTGGAACGCGGCCTCCTCCTCTGGTCGGTCGGGTACGGGGACGAGGCGCAAGGGGAGTGGCTGCGGATCGCCCCCGGCTCGCCGCTCGCGCCGCCCGCGCGGCTCTACCGCGGTCTCGAGGCGATCCTGCGGATCCGCTCGAGCGCGGAGCGGCGCCAGGCGGGGACCGCCGAGCTGGAGGCCGCGGCTTCCGGCGAGGGCCGCGAGGGGAGACTCGCGCGCGGGACGCTGGCCGCGTTCGGCCACCGTTGGGACGAGGCGCGGCGTGCCCTGCGCGACGAGACCGGATGGGAGGCCGCCCTGCTCCGAGGCTACGTCGAGGGACTCGATCCGGCCGGCGACCGCGCGGCCGTCGTTCGGGAGCTCGGGGAGGCCCTCGCGGCCGGGCTCCCCTTCTCGTGGGCCCACAACAACCGGGGCGCCGCGCTCCTCGAGCTCGGGGACGCGCCGGGCGCGCTCGCGGAATTCGACGCGGCCCTCCGGCTCCGGCCCGACGATCCCGGGGCGCTCCTCAACCGGGGCATCGCGCGCCTCGGGGCCGGAGATCCGCGCGGGGCCCGCGACGACCTGACGACTCTGCTGCGGGACTCGCCGGGCGACTCCGCCGCCTCCCACCAGCGAGGCATCGCCCGGATGAGGCTCGGCGACACGGTCGGGGCCCTCGCGGACTTCACCGCGTCGCTCGAGGGCCGGCCGCGGGACCCGGACACGCGGTACAACCGGGGGAACGCCCACGTGGCCCTGGGGGACCTGGCGGCGGCCGAGAGGGACTACACGATCGCGATCGAGGCGCGACCTGACTTCCACGGGGCGCTCACGAACCGCGGGAACGTCCGCTGGAACCAGGGGAACGAGTCGGGAGCCCTCGAGGACTACGACGCCGCGCTCCGGATCGCGCCGGGTGAGTCACGGGCGCTCAACAACCGGGGGAGGCTGCACCTCCGGCACGGCCGTCTCGAGGCCGCCGACGCGGACTTGCGAGCCGCTCGCAAGTCGGACCCGTCGTTCCCCGATCCGCTCTACAACCTCGGGATCGTCCACCAGAAGCGGCGAGAGTGGGAGGAGGCCATCCAGCTCTTCTCGGAGTTCCTTCGCATGGCTCCGACCCATGCCGCCGCCGAGGAGGCCCGCCTCCGGCGGACCGGCTGCGAGCAGGGCGCGCAGGAGGAATCCGGGCGCCCGCGCTGAGGGGTATCTCGTGAACTGCTCCCTCACCGACTTCGGCCTCGCGAAGTTCGCGGCGACCGGCTCCCGGCTCACGCGCACCGGCCAGGCGCTCGGGACCCCCGCCTACATGTCGCCCGAGCAGGCGCGCGGCGAGCTCCTCGCCCTCTCGCCCGCGACGGACGTCTGGTCGCTCGGGTGCGTCCTCTACGAGATGCTCGCGGGCCGCCCCCCCTTTGAGGGAGGGACGCCGGCCGAGACCGTCGGGAAGGTCCTCTTCTCGGAACCCCCGGCGCTCCGGCGACTCCGCCCGGACGTCCCCGCGAGCCTGGAGCGGATCGTGCGGGTGGCGCTCGCGAAGGGCGTCCGGGCGCGGTATCCCGATGCCGCGGCGTTCCGCGACGACCTCGATCGCGTGACGCGAGGCGAGAGCCCGCGAGCGCGGCCGCCCGGCCCGCGACGCCTTGGGACCACACTCGCGCTGGGGGCCGCCGCCGCCGCCGGGGCTATCGGCCTCTCGTGGCACTTCCGCCCGCCGGAGGCGCCTCCGCCGCCCGCCGCCCCGCCGGCGAGGTCCCGGGCGGAGGCGCTCGCGGACCGTGCCCGCGGGCTCCGGACCTCCGACCCTCGGGAGGCGGCCCGCCTTCTCGGGGAAGCGCTCCGGGAGGACCCCGGCCGCGCGGGGTGGCGGCTCGAGCGGGGGCTCCTCCTCTGGGCGCTCGGCGAGAGCCGCGTGGCTCGCGAGGAGTGGGGCCGGGTGTGCGAAGTCCCCGGCGGCTGCCCGGAGTCCGAGAGGGCCCATCTCTACCGCGCGCTCGAGGTGGTCTTCGACATGGACCTCGGGGCGCGGAGGATCGAGGAGGCGCTGCCCGACATCGAGGCGGTCCTCGCCGCCGACGGATCGTGCGCGGGGCTCGCGAGGGGGGCCATCGCGGCCGTCTGGGGGCACGGGCCGGAGGCGCTCGAGGAGCTCCGGGAGCAGCGAGGCTGGGAGGCGGCGCTGCTGCGGGGCTACGTCGAGGGGGACGCCGAACGTCATCCCGGAGGCGACCCGGCCCGCGCGGTGCGGGAGTTCACCGAGGCGCTCGCGGCCGGCCTTCCCTTCGCGTGGGCCTACCTCGACCGAGGCGTCTCGCGCCACCGGCTGGGCGACTTCCCGGGCGCGATCCGGGACTGCGACGCGGCCCTGCGGGTGCGCCCGGCGTGGCACGTGGCCCTGGCCAACCGGGGCGCGGCGCGCCTCTCCCTCGGGGACACCCCGCGGGCCCTCGAGGACGTGGAGGCCGCGCTGCGACTCCGGCCGGACTACCCGGATGGCCTCCTCGGCCGCGCGAGCGTCCGCGCGGCGCTGGGGGACCTCCCCGGCGCGCTGGAGGACGCGGAGGCCTCCCTGCGTCTCCAGCCCCAGTCCGCCCTGGGCCTGACGCACCGGGGCGAGCTCCGCGGGCGGCTCGGCGACGCGCGGGGCGCCCGCGAGGACCTGGACTCCGCCCTCCGGCTCCGCCCCGAGATGCCCGAGGCGCTCGCCTTCCGGGGCAAGCTGCGGGGGGAGCTCGGCGACTTCTCCGGGGCCCTCGACGATCTCGACGCCGCGATCCGGCTCCGGCCCGGGGTGCCGAACTTCCACGTGGTCCGGGCGGCCGCGCGCGAGTCGCTGGGCCGGCTGGAGGAGGCGGTGCTCGACTGCGACGCGGCCGTCCGGCTCAAGCCCGACTACGTCGAGGCGCTCGCGCAGCGCGCGCGGGCGCGGATCAGCCTCGGAAACCCGGAGGGGGCCCTCGCCGACTGCGGGGAGGCCCTGCGGCTCCGTCCGGGATACGCGCCGGCCCTTGAGTTCGAGGCGAGGGCCCGGGCCGAGCTGGCGGAACGGGGCCCCCGAGGCGGGCGGTAGGGCGACCTACCTCCCGTAGATCACCCAGGCGCAGAGGCCGATCCACAGGAGGACGCTCCCGAGGAGCGTCGGATCCCGGAGCAGCGTCCGGCCGGGGGTCTCCCCGGCGCCCCGCCGGAAGCCGAGCCAGGCGTACCTTCCGATCCCTGCGGCGACGGGGAGGACGGTCCACCCGAGCGCGCGGGTCCCGAACCGGGCGACCGTGTCGGGGGCGACCGTGTAGAACGCGTACGCCGCGAGAGCGGCGGCCCCCGTCGCCGCGACGGCTGCGTCGAGGAGCCTCCGCGGGTAGAGGGCCAGCACCGCCCGGGCCTCCGCCCCGAGGGCCCGCTGCTCGGCCCGGCGCTTGGCCGTCGCGAGGAACAACGCGAGAAGGGTGCCGCACAGCACGATCCAGCGCGACGGCTCGCAGGGGACGGCCGCCGCGCCGGCCAGGATCCGGAGGAGGAACCCCCCGGCGACGGCGGCCACGTCCAGGACCGGGATGCGCCTGAGGACGAGCGTGTAGGCGGCCGAGAGCGCGAGATAGCCCGCGCCGAAGGCGGCCACCGCCCATCCGGGGCCGAGGGCCAGGGCCAGTCCGGCGAGGACGAGCGCGCAGGAGGCGAAGACCGCCGCGCCTACCGGCAGGTCGCCGGAGGCCACGGGCCGGACGCGGCGCGCCGGGTGCCGGCGATCCTCCGCGGCGTCCCGCACGTCGTTCGCCAGGTAGACGCCCGCGGCGAGGAGCGAGAACGCGGCGGCCGCCGCCAGCGACCGGCCGGCGGCGCCGGCGTCCCCCAAGGACCGGGAAAAAAGTACTGGCATGAGGACGGCGGCATTCTTGACAAGGTCTCCCGGTCGGGTTCCCCGGACGGTCGCAAGCGCCATGCCCCAAGGCATATGCTTTATACTTTACAAAATGTCTTCGATGTTGAGAATATGGGGATTATGACTCAAGTGAGTGGTCCCTGGGCCCGATAACCACGTGTGGGCCACGACCGTTCCGGGGCGCGCGGGGCGGTTGCGGGGGTCACTCTCCGACTCTGGTATACTGCTTGCGGTAGCCAGGGGGGAGGATCGGGGAGAGTGATGGCGGAACCTCGCAATCGGCGGACGACGCGGACCGTGCGGAGGGGCTCGGAGAAGCCCATGCTGACGCGCACGACCAAGAGCCAGACGCAGGAGATCCGCGTGCTGCTCGATCGCCTCAAGAAGTTCGAGCAGATCCCCCAGACTCCCTACAACCGCTCAATCCTCGAGATCGGGATCTCGACGATCCGCGAGCGGCTCCGGGACCTCTCCAGGTTCCGGCCGTTCGACCGGCCGAGCAACTCGTAGCCTGCCTGGGGCCTGGCACCCGGTGCCAGGCACGTCGTGCCAGGCACGCGCGTTTACTCGGGGTTGCGCACCTGTTCTACTTGAGGCCGTGGAGACTCTCGTCGTGTCGTCCGCGGGCCCGGTCACGACGGTCTCCCTCGCGCGGCCGGCGGTCCGGAACGCCTTCAACGAGGTCGTGATCGCGGAAGTGACCGAGGCGTTCCGCTCGGTCCCCGAGGCGGCGCGGGTCGTCCTGCTGCGCGGGGAGGGTCCCGCCTTCTGCGCCGGCGCCGACATCGAGTGGATGCGGAAGAGCCGGGCCTACACCGAGGAGCAGAACGCGCGGGACGCCGCCGCCATGGCGGCGATGTTCCGTGCCGTGGACGAGTGCCCGAAGCCTGTCGTCGGCCGGATCCACTCCTTCGCGCTCGGGGGCGGCACCGGCCTGGCGGCCTGCTGCGACATCGTGGTCGCCTCGGAGGACGCCCAGTTCGGCTTCACCGAGGTGCGGCTCGGGATCATGCCGAGCATCATCTCGTCGTTCGTGCTCCCGAAGATAGGCGCCTCGGCGGCGCGGCGCTACTTCCTCACGGGCGAGAGGTTCGGGGCCGAGGAGGCCCGCCGGCTGGGGCTCGTCCACGAGGTGGCGAAGGCCGACGCCCTCGACGGGCGCGTCGAGGCGATCGTGAAGGAGCTCCTCGCGGCCGGACCGAAGGCGAGCGTCGAGGCGAAGCGTCTCATCCGGGAACTCCTCGGCCGCCCCCGCGACGAAGCGATCCCCGAGACGGTCCGGAGGATCGCGAGCCTCCGCGTGACGCCCGAGGCCCAGGAGGGGCTCGGGGCGTTCCTCGAGAAGAGGAAGCCGAACTGGTCGGCGTGAGCCGGCTCGTCCCTCACCGGGTTGCAACCTGGTAAGGGAACTCGCCCGCGCTAGAATGCCGCTCCCTTCGGCCGGGCGGGGGTGGCTCGGCCGGACACCCGGAGGCTCAGCGCGTCATGGCCGGCGGCGGAGTCGCGATCATCGGAGCGGGGTGGGTTCCCGCGCGGGCCGCCTCGCCCGAGCAGTCGTACCGCGAGATGACCTACGAGGCGGCGGTCCGGGCCTACCGGGACGCGGGCGTCTCCCACGACGAGATCCAGGGCTTCGTCACCTGCGCCGAGGACCTCCTCGAGGGGACGAGCATCTTCGACGAGTACACGCCGGACCAGATGGGGGCCGTCCAGAAGCCCGTGCACACGGTGACGGGGGACGGGCTGTACGGGCTGGCGGTCGCCTGGATGAAGATCCGGGGCGGCGTCATGGACCTCGTCGCCGTCCAGGCCCACAGCAAGGCGAGCAACTGCCTTGACCTCCCGAAGGTCCTCCACTACGCCCTCGACCCGGTCTTCACGCGGCCGCTCGTCCCCCACCCGTACGCCCTCGCGGCTCTCGAGTTCTCGGCCTGCGGCGCGGCCGGCGTCGCCCCCCTCGACGCGGCGGCCGCGGTGGTCGTCAAGAACCGGGGGAACGCCCTCGAGAACCCGATCGCCGCCCACGGCGCGGCTGTGCGACCCGACGAGGTGGCCGCCTCGACGAGCCCCTTCCGGCCCCTCCGCTCGCTCGATATCGCGGCGCACGCCGACGGCTCGGTCGTGCTCGTCCTCGGCGGCGAAGATCGCGCGCGGAAGTCCCGGAAGCCCGTCTGGGTCCGCGGCGTCGGCTGGTCCTCCGAGAGCCCGACGATCGAGACCCGATCTTGGGTAGAGGCCGACTACTGCCGGCAGTCGGCCGCGCTCGCCTGGAAGACCGCGGGCATCTCCGACCCGGCGCGCGGGGTGGACTTCGCCGAGGTGGACGACTCGTTCTCGTACAAGGAGCTCCAGCACCTCGAGGCGCTCGGGCTCGGCGGCGGCCGCGCGGCCGAGCGCGCCCGGGCCGGCGCCTTCGCGCGCGGCGGGGAGTTCCCCGTGAACGCCTCCGGCGGCGCCCTCGGGATGGGGAACCTCCTCGAGGCCTCGGGCCTCTACCGCGTTGTCGAGGCCGTCCTCCAGATCCGGGGCGAGGCGGGGAAGCGCCAGCTCGCCCGAACCCGGACGGCGGTGGTCCAGTCCTGGCGCGGGGTCCCCTCGACGAGCGGCGCCGTCGCCGTGCTCGCGGCCTGACCATGAGACGCGTCGCCATCGTCGGGGCCGGGATGACCAAGTTCGTGCGCCGCGCGCACGAGACGGCGAAGGAGCTCACGTTCGAGGCCTCGCGGCTCGCGCTCGAGTCGTGCGGGATGAAGCGCCAGGACCTCGGCTGCGTCGTCCACGGGACGGCCCCCGACGCCTTCGACGGCTTCCACATGAAGGGCGAGTTCCTCCTCGACGGCTCGGGGGGCTTCGGGAAGCCCTACATGCGCTGCTACGTCGGCGGAGGGACCGGGGTCTTCGCCCCCATCCACGGCTTCCTCCACGTCGCCTCGGGCCTCTTCGACACATGCCTCGTCGTGTGCGAGGAGAAGATGTCCTCGTGCCAGCCCCACCCGCAGGGGGCCTTCATCTCCATCTTCGACCACACCACCGAGCGGCCCCTCGGCCCGAACCTCCTCTGGATCTTCGCGCTCGAGATGAACCGATACATGTCGGTCCACGGGATCAAGCTCGAGGACATCGCGCGCGTCTCGGTGAAGAACAAGGGGAACGCCCTCGACCACCCCTCGGCCCAGCTCGGCGAGAAGCTCACGGTGGAGCAGGTCCTCCAGAGCGAGATCATGGCCTGGCCGGTGCACCGGCTGATGGTCTCCCCGACCTCGGACGGCGCCGCCGCCGTGATCCTCGCGGCCGAGGGCGTCGCCGAGAAGCTCACCGACAAGCCCGTCTGGATCCAGGGAGTCGGGTGGAACCTCGACACCGCCTACTGGACGAACCGGGACCTCTACTACCCCGAGTACGTCGAGAAGGCGGCCCGGATGGCTTACGGGATGGCCGGCATCCGCGAGCCCTCGAAGGAGATCAACTTCGCCGAGCCCTACGACCCCTTCGCCTACAAGGAGCTGCACCACATGGAGGGGCTGCTCCTCTGCGGGAAGGGCGAGGCGCCGCGGCTCACGGCCGACGGCGTCACGGCCCGCACCGGGAACCTCCCCACGTGCCCCTCGGGCGGGCTCCTCGGCGTCGGGAACCCGATCGCGGCCGCGGGCATGATGAAGGTCTGCGAGCTCTTCTGGCAGTGCCGCGGCGAGGCCGGGAAGCGCCAGATCCCCGGCCCGCCGAAGCGCGGCGTCGCGCAGGCCTGGGGCGACCTGATGCAGGTCGGGACCGTCCTCGTCGTCGGGTCGGAGAAGCCGAAGACATGAGCCAGCCCTCCCAGACCCCCGGGACCGCCCTCCGCGCCGAGGACTTCTCCTCGGGCCGCGTGATCACGGTCCGGGACCGGCTCTTCACCCGCTACGCTTGGGACGCGGGGGTCGCCATCGGGCGCTACCTCGCGGGCCTCCGGCGCGGCGTGATCCTCGGCTCCCGCTGCCCGAAGTGCGACCGGACCGTCGTCCCGGTGCGCTCCTTCTGCGAGCGCTGCTTCTCGGCGCTCGTGGACGAGGTGCCGCTCACCGACCGCGGGACCGTCAACACGTTCTCGGTCACCTACGTCACGTGGGACATGAAGAAGCTCGAGAAGCCCCTCATCCCGGCCGTGATCGAGATCGAGGGGGCGAGCAAGGGCTGCGGGATCCTCCACCTCCTCGACCCCGACCTCGACCCGAAGACGGTGAAGGTCGGGATGCGGGTCCGGGCCGTCTGGAAGGGGACCCGGAGCCGGGAGGGGGCGATCACCGACATCCGCCACTTCGCGCGGCTCGAGGAAGGGGCGGGCGCGTGATCCCACACGTCGAGACGAACCAGGACCTCCGCGCGTGGCCCGGGGACATCCCCGTCGAGCACCTCTATACGGCAGGGCCGGCGGGGGACGCGGCGCTCCGCGCGATGAAGGAGCGGGCCGCCCTCCTCGGGAGCCGGTGCAACGCCTGCGCCGTCACCTACGTCCCCGCCCGCTACTTCTGCGAGCGCTGCTTCGCGAGGCTCAACGAGACGGTGGACGTGCCCGCCCGTGGGATCGTGAAGGCCGTGGCCGTCGTCTCCGAGGACCGCGACCGGAAGCCCCTCCGCAAGCCGGTCGTCCTCGGCCTCGTCGCGCTCGAGGGCGCGACGGGCGTCTTCCTCCACCGGCTCGGCGTGAAGAAGCTCGACCAGGCGAAGGTCGGCGCCCGCGTCGAGGCCGTCTGGAAGCCCCCCGAGGAGAGGACCGGGTCGGTGGAGGACCTCCTCCACTTCCGGGTGGTCTAGGAAAAAATGCGCGGGGCCGCGACGGTGAGAGAGGTCCCCCCCTTTGGGCCTCTCTCCCCACCCGTCTGCGGCCCCGCACGCGCGAGTCTCGCGGGGCGGGGTCACGAGCGGGTCACCGAGCCATCACGCATCGCGTAGAATCCCGGCCGTGAACGTGCGGGTGTCCTCCCCGGTTCCCTCGAATCTCCCGTGCTGAGCCCGCACCCCGGGTCCCCGGGTCCCCGGCGCAAGCGCCCCTCCCGCGAGAAGGACTGGCAGCGCCGCAGCCGCGAGGAGCGCGACGAGTCGGCCGCGACCCGCGCCGCGCCTCGCGGGGCCAAGGAAGAGGCGATCGCGCCGCCCGACCTCTCCCGCCTCCCGCGCGGGACGGTCCTCATGCTCATGAAGGGGGTCTGCCAGGTGCGCTCGGACGAGGGGCGGACGCTCCGGTGCGTCATCCGGCGGACCCTCCTCCCACCCGACCCCGGGACCGACCCGCCGGCCGTGGTCGGCGACTCGGTCCGGTTCACCGAGGACGCCCCGGGTGACGGCGCGATCGAGGGCGTCGAGCCGCGCAAGAGCCGCCTCTTCCGCGTCCACCCGCAGGACGAGGGGAAGCCCCTCCCGCGGCTCCAGGTCCTGGCCGCCAACGTGGACCAGGTGGCGATCGTCGCCTCGCTCCGCGAGCCCGACCTCCGGCCCGGGCTCGTGGACCGCTACCTCGTCGGGGCCGCCGTCTCCGAGATCCCGTCCCTCCTCGTCCTGAACAAGGCCGACCTCGCGCCCGATCCGGGCCCCGAGGAGGCCGCGTGGCGGGCGCTAGGGATCCCGATCCTCCGCACGAGCGCCCTCGAGGGGACCGGGATCGCCGAGCTGCGGGCGCAGCTCGCCGGCCGGCGCACGGTCCTCGGCGGCCACTCGGGGGTGGGGAAGAGCTCCCTCATGGCGGCGCTCGACCCCGACCTCGAGGTGATCGTCTCGGACGTGAACCCGATCACGGGGAAGGGCCGCCACACGACCTCGAGCGCGCACCTCCTGCGGCTCGCGGGGGGGATGGAGGTGGTGGACACGCCCGGGATCCGCGAGTTCGCCCTGGCCGGGCTCGACGCGGACGACGTGGGCCTCTACTTCCCCGACATCGCCGCGCTCGCGCCGGGCTGCCACTTCACGCCCTGCACCCACCTCCACGAGCCGCAATGCGCCGTCCGCGGGGCGGTTGAGAGCGGGCAGGTCGCGCGGTTCCGCTTCGAGAGCTACGAGAAGATCCGGAAGAGCCTCGAGTAGCGAGGCCCGCCGCGGGCCGCGCTAGTACAGCCGGATCGCCGTGTCCACCGCCGGCGTGTGGACGAGGTAGTTCATCCACTCGGCCACCGAGGGGAGGACCGGCCGGTCGGAGCGGTCGGCGATGTGGCCCAGCGCCACGAGGATGAGGGCCCGCGTCTCGGGGTCGGTCTCGGCCTTGAAGCGGGTGATCAGGGGACCCACCGCCGCCTCGTCCCGGAGCGCGCCGATCGCGAGGATCGTCGAGAGGCGGAGGTAGGAGTTCTTCTCCTCGAGGACGGGCAGGAGGCCCGCGGCGGTCCCGCGGGCGCCGGAGAGCCCCAGGGCGAGGGCGGCGGCGGCCCGGACCTCGGGGAGCGTCGAGGACTCGAGGAGCTTCTGAAGCCTCGGAAGTGACGTCGCCTCTCCGCCCAGCCCGAGCGCCACGGCCGCCATCGCGCGGAGCGTGGGCTCCCCGGGGGACTCGGCGAGCCGGAGGAGGTCCCCGATCGCCGTCTTCTCGCGCAGCAGCCCGAGCGCGATCGCGGCCGCGCCGCGCAGGCTCGGGTCCTCCTCGGAAAGGAGCGACTGGCGCAGAGGGGTCCCGGCCGCGGGGTCGCCGAGGACCCCGAGGGCCATCGCGGCGAACCCACGCCCCTCGTGGTTGCCGAGCGTCGAGAGCGCCTTCACGCACTCGGCCCGCACCTCCGCCGCCTCGGGGGCCGGGGCGGCGCCCGCCGGCCCGCGGGCGAGCCGCGCCGCGGCGAGGCGACCGAAGCGCTCGACCATCCGGTCGCGGTCCGAGGCGACCGCCCGGCGGACCGTCCCGAGGTCTCGGGCGTCGCCGATGGCCCCGAGCGCCAGCACGGCCGCGCGTCGGACGTCCTCGGCGCGGTCGGCCGAGAGCAGCCTCGCGAGGAGCGCGCGCGCCTCGGCGAGGCGCGCCTCGCCCCCGAGACTCGCCGCCCCGTCCCGCCCCGCGTGGCCGATCCCCGCGATCGCGTAGGCCCGGACCGAGGCCTCCTCGCCCTCGCGCGCCGCCGCGCGGAGGAGGGCCGGAGCCCCTGCGGGGTCCCTCAGGAGCCCCAGGGCGAGGGCCGCGGCTCCCCGCACCTCGGCTTCCTCCCCCGTCCGCTCCAGGAGGGCCGCCAGCCCCGCGGCCGCGGCCCGGTCCCCCGAGAGCCCGGCCGCCAGCGCCGCTGCGGCGCGCAGCCTAGGCTCGCGCCGCACGCGGTCCTGGGCGACCGCCAGGATCTGCGGCACGACGGCCGACGCCCTCGAGAGCCCCATCGCCAGGAGCGCCGATTCGCGCACCTCGGGGTCGGGGTCCTCGAGGAGCGGCAGGAGGAGGGGCGCGAGGGTCGGTTCCCCCGCCTTCCCGATCGCGAGGGCGGCGGCCGCGCGCACGATGCCGGCCGGCCCTCGCAGCTCCTGGAGCAGGAACGCCCCTAGCGGCGTGGCGAGGAACGGGGTCGGACCTCCGGGCCCGGTCTTCTCCGCCACGCCCTTCCTCTCGACGCGCGCGTAGGCGTGCCTGTTCAGGAACCACCATTCCTCCCATCGCGTCTCGGCGGGGCTCGCGCGGGAGTTCCCGGGACGCCTCGGGGCCGTGGGCCCCGTCGGTCCCAGGCCGCCCGGGTCCTTGACGCCTCCCGGCGGCACCAGCCCTCCCCCGGACCGCGCCGGGGCCGTCGGGCCCGTCGGCCCCGTCGGCCCGGTCGGGCCCGTCGGCGTCGTCGGCGTGGTCGTCGAGGGCTCTCCCGTCTGGGTGCTCGGATTGGGAGAGGGAGTCGGGTAGGCGGGAGGGTAGTAGGTCGGCGAGGGGTATGGGTTGGGGCTCGGCGTCGGCCAGGGCGTCGGGTGTATCCCGCCGTGGGCCGAGGCCGCACCAGCGAGCAGAGCAAGGATGGCGGGAGCCGCCGCGAGCACTCGGCCGTTCATGGGTCTCTCCGACGGGGGAGCAGAGTCAACTCGGGCAAATGTCGGGCCGTCGAACGCCGCCTCGAGCCCCCCCACACGCTGACGGAACTGGTTGCCACAGCGGCAGGTGCGTGCATTCCATACCCGCGCGTCCGGGATCGGACGAGGTCCTGGATACGCTGTTTACCCCCGTCTGTCCACTCTCTTGCCACGGAGCGCCGGAGATCTTCCCGGGGCCTTGGCCGCGCGAAACGCCGCGGCTAGAATCGAGCCTGGACTCGCAGGAACGAACAGGAGGTGCCTGTGGCGCTCGACAAGCAGCAGGTTCTGGAAGCCCTGGACGAGATCCGGCACTTCCTGCAGGCGGACGGGGGCGACTGCGAACTCGTGGGGGTCGAGGGCAACAACGTCCTCATCCACCTGGTGGGCGCCTGCTCCGGCTGCTCGTCCTCGACGATGACGCTCACGTCCGGGATCGAGAATCACCTGCGCGACCGCTTCCCCGATCTGGAAGCCTTGGTCCCCGTCTAGGCCGCGCGCATGCCTGCGAGCCGGCGAGTCCTGATCTCGGACGACCTGGCTCCCCCCTGCGTGGAGGTGCTGGCGAGCCGCGGGATCGCGGGGGACTACCGGCCCGGGATCTCGGCCGAGGAGCTTGCGAAGTTCCTCGCGGGGGCCGAGGGGCTGTTGGTCCGGAGCCGCACGAAGGTGACCGCCGCGGTCTTCGAGGGCGCGGACTCCCTCCGAGTCGTCGGCCGCGCCGGCTCGGGCGTGGACAACGTGGACGTGCCGGCGGCGACGGCGAAGGGCGTCCTCGTGATGAACGTGCCGGGCGGGAACACGCGATCGGTCGCCGAGCACGCGATCGCGCTCCTGCTCGCGCTGCTGCGCCGGATCCCGGCCGCTCACGCCTCGACGTCGGCGGGGAAGTGGGAGAAGTCCAAGTTCGAGGGTCGCGAGGCCGCGGGGAAGACCCTCGGCATCGTGGGGCCCGGCAAGATCGGCCGCGAGGTCGCCGCGATCGCTCGCGCCCTCGGGATGACCCCCATCGCGTCGCACCCCTCGGCCGGCCCGGAGGCCTCGGCGAAGTACGGGCTCCCGATCGTCCCGCTCGCGGAGCTGCTCGCGCGCGCGGACGCCGTCACGCTGCACGTCCCCTCGACGCCCAGGACCCAGGGGATGATGAACGCCGACGCCTTCCGGAAGATGAAGCGGGGCGCCTACCTCGTGAACTGCGCGCGCGGGGACGTGGTGGACGAGGGGGCGCTGCTCGCCGCCCTCGACGGCGGGACGCTCGCGGGCGCGGCGGTGGACGTCTTCCCGGTCGAGCCGCCGCCGCCCGCCTCGAGGCTCCTCTCGCACCCGAAGGTGATCGTCACGCCGCACATCGCGGCGAGCACGGTCGAGGCGCAGGAGCGTGTCGCCCTCGCGATCGCCGAGCAGGTGGCGCGCTACCTCGTGGACGGCGTGGTCGCGAACGCGGTGAACGCACCCGCTCCGGCGGGTGCCCCGCGGAAGTAGGGGTCCCCGTGGGACACGACCATGGTCCGATGCGCCCGTTCGGCGCGCTGATGCCGGTCGCCGAGGCGGCGGCGCGGCTCCTCACGGCGGTCCGCCCGGTGGAGGAGGCCGAGGAGGTCCCGATCGCGGACGCGGCCGGCCGGGTGGCCGCCGCGGAGCTCCTCGCCGAGGATCCGGTGCCGCGCTTCGCGCGAGCCGTGATGGACGGCTACGCGGTGCGCGCGGCCGGAGGTCTCCCCGCGGACTGGCCCTGGCGACTCGTCCTCGCCGGGGCGGTGCACGCCGGCGAGACGCCGCCGCCGGTCCGAGCGGGCGAGTGCGTCCAGATCGCGACCGGGGCCCCGCTCCCGCCGGGGGCCGACACGGTGGTCCCCGTCGAGGAGACCCACCGCGACGGAGGCACGGTGCTCGTCCTCCGGGCGATCCCGGCCGGCGCCAACGTGTCGCCGGCCGGGGCCGACTTCCAGGAGGGGGACCTGGTCGTCGGCCAGGGCGATGCGCTCACGCCCGCGCGGGTCGGGGCCGCCGCGGCGGCAGGGGCCGCGGCGCTCCGCGTCTACCGCCGGCCGCGGGTCGCGATCTGGGGGAGCGGGGACGAGGTGAGGCCGCCGGGCGCGTCGCTCGGCCCCGGCCAGGTCCACGACGCCAACGGACCCGCGCTCGCGGCGCTCGTCCGCGCGCACGGGGGGACGCCGCTCGCGGGCGGGACCCTCCCCGACCGCGAGGACGCCGTCGAGGCCGCGCTCGGGGGCGGATCGGGGGCCGACCTGACCGTCGTGACCGGCGGCACGTCCGTCGGGGAGCGGGACCTCGTCGGCCGGGTCCTCGGGCGGCTCGCCGAGGTGCTGTTCCACGGCCTCGCGGTCAAGCCGGGGCGGCCGACCCTCGGGGCCCGGGTCCGAGGCCAGCTCGTCCTGGGCCTCCCCGGGAACCCGACCTCATGCCTCCAGATGGCCTACGTCTTCCTCGTGCCCGCGCTGCGACGGATGGCGCGGCTCCCCGACTGGGCGCCCACGCGCGTCCGGGCGGTCCTCTCCGACTCGGTCAAGTCGCCCCCCGACAAGCACCACTACTTCTCCGTGCGGCTCGCGGCCGAGTCGGGCGCGCAGCCCCGGCTCCCCCGCGCCGTGCCGGCCTGGAAGGAGTCGGGCACGATCTCGAGCCTCTCGCTCGCCGACGGCTGGATCGAGATCCCGGTCGGGGTCGCGACCCTGGCGGCCGGCGCCGAGGTGGAGGTGGTCCTGTTCGGATGAGCGGTCCTCCGCGCCATCTCGGGCCCTGGGAGATCCTGGAGGAGATCGGCCGCGGGGGGTACGGGGCCGTCTACCGGGCTCGCCACTCGCGCACGGGAGCGCCGGCCGCCGTGAAGCTCGTCCTCGCGGGCGACGGGGCGACTCCGGAGGAGATCCGGCGGTTCCAGCGCGAGATCGCGCTGGCGCGCACCCTCGACCACCCGGGGATCGTGAAGGTGCTCGACGTGGGGGACGAGGGCACGCGCCTCTGGTACGCGATGGAGCTTGTCGAGGGCCGGCCGCTCTACAGGCTCCTCGCCGAGGAGACCCTCCCCTGGCGCCGCGCCGTCGAGATCGCCCGCGACGTCGCCGACGCCCTCGCCCACGCCCACGCGCGGGGGGTGCTTCACCGGGACGTGAAGCCTGGCAACATCCTCGTCGGCCGCAAGTGGGGCGACGAGGATGTTGCCAATGGGGCCCCTAGGAACGCGCGAAGCGCGTTCCTAGCCGACTTCGGCCTTGCCCGGCTCTCGTCGAGCGCGTCGCGCCTCACGCGGACCGGCATGGCGCTCGGGACGCCGGAGTACATGTCCCCCGAGCAGGCGCAGGGCGAGCGGGAGAAGCTCGGGCCCCCGACCGACGTGTGGGGCGTGGGCTGCGTCCTCTACGAGATGCTCGCGGGGAGGCTCCCGTTCGAGGGCACCTCGGCCGAGCACACGATCGAGGCCGTCGTGCTCCGCGAGCCGGTCCCGCTCCGCCGGGTCCGCCCCGACGCCCCGCCCGCGCTCGAGCGGGTCGTGCGCGTCTGCCTCGCCAAGCGCCCCTCGCGCCGCTACCGCGACGCGGGCGCGCTCCGCGACGACCTGGACCGCGTGCTCCGGGGCGAGCGTCCGCAGGCGCGGCCCCCGGCACGGTGGGGGTGGAGAGTCGCGGCCGCGGCCTTCGTGGCGGCAGTCGCGTGCTGGGCTGGCTGGCTCGCCCGGGAGTCGGGCGAGCCCGAGCTGGTTGCCGAAGGGCACGGGCCGCCTGGGGCCCCGTCGAGAGCGGAGTCGCTCGCGGGCCGGGCGCGAGCTCTCCGGGCCACGGATCCTCGGGAGGCGGCGCGGCTTCTCGGAGAGGCCCTCGCGCTCGAGAGAGACCAGCACGAGTGTAGGATCGAGAGAGGGCTCTTGCTCTGGGCTGCCGGAGATGGTCCCGGGGGCCGGGCCGAGTGGCAAGGCGTCCCGGCCACTGCCGCCGCGTGGTCGCGAGCGAACTTCTACATGGCGATCCAGGCCCTGGGCCATCCGGAGGGGTTCGATTTCGACGCCCAGCTCGAAGCGATCCAGGACGGGTCGGGCCGAGAGTCCACGATCGCCCGGGCCATCCTCGAGCTCCTGCATCGAGAGTGGGCTTCTGCGCGTGCATTGCTGCGGGGACTTCCCGGCTGGGAGGCCGCGATGGCGCGAGGATACCTCGAGACCATGGATCCGACGGGAGATCCGGCGGCCGCCGTGCGAGAGTACGGCGTAGTCCTCGCGGAAGGCCTCCACATCCCGTGGGTCCATCAGATGCGCGCCGTGTGCCGCAACCGAACCGGAGACCCCCGGGGCGCGATCGAGGACGCGGACGAGACCCTGCGCGTCCAGCCAGCGTCCCCAGAGGCCCTTGAAGTCCGGGCAAATGCGAGAGGGAGACTCGGGGACCACGTCGGCGCTCTCGAGGACGCCGAGGCTGCGCTGAAGCTGCGCCCGCGGTTCCCGGGGGCGCTCCTCACCCGCGGGACCGTGAGAGGCCTGTCGGGCGACCTGGCTGGCGCACTCCGGGACTTTGACGCGGCTCTCGATCTGGATCCGGGCTTTGAGCACGCCCTGTTCAATCGGGCCTATGCCCGGGAGCAGAGCGGCGACCTGCAGGGTAGCCTGAGGGACTACGACGCCCTCATCCGGGTGCGGCCTGACCACGTGGATGCCAGGCACAACCGGGGCTCACTCCGGGCCCGACTGGGAGACGACGCGGGGGCGGAGGAGGATCTCGAAGTCGCCCACCGTGCGCGACCTGACGACCCGTTGCCTTTGGGGATGCTGGGGCGTGTCCGGCGGGCCCGGCGGGACTGGGCCGGTGCCGCGGATGCCTTCCGTGGTTTCCTCCGGCTCGCGGCGAGCGATTCGCAGCGAGCCCAGGTGACCGCATGGCTGGCAGAGTGCGAGGAGAAGCTCCGCGAGGAGCGCGCGAAGGGTCGGTAGGAGCTCGATACCATGGGGGCCGGGATGACCGAATCGAGCCCGTTGCCGGTGTCCGATGGGCCCGCGTCCACGCGTTTCGGCCCCTGGGAGATCCTCGAGGAGATCGGCCGCGGGGGGTACGGGGCGGTCTACCGGGCTCGCCACTCGCGGACCGGCGCGGTCGCCGCGGTCAAGGTGATCCTCGCGGGCGAGGGCGCGACTCCCGACGAGATCCGGAGGTTCCAGCGCGAGATCGCGCTCGCGCGCACGCTCGACCACCCGGGGATCGTCCGGGTCCTGGACGTCGGGGAGGAAGGGGCGCGGGCCTGGTTCGCGATGGAATACGTCGAGGGTCGCTCCCTGTGGGCCACGCTCACGGAGGAGTCGCTCCCGTGGCGTCGGGCCGTCGAGATCGCCCGGGACGTGGCCGACGCGCTCGGCCACGCGCACGCCCGGGGCATCCTCCACCGGGACCTGAAGTCGGCGAACATCCTGATCGGGAGGAAGGTCGTCGCGGCCCCGTCCAGAGTCCAGAGTTCAGAGTCCAGAGTTGGGAGCGAAGAGCCGAACTCCGAACCCCGGACGCTGAACTCTGAACGTCCTTTCCTCACCGACTTCGGCCTCGCCCGTCTCGCGAGCACCGGATCGCGGCTGACGCGGACGGGCTTCGCCATCGGGACGCCGGACTACATGTCGCCCGAGCAGGCGCGGGGCGAGCGGGACCGGCTGGGACCGGCGACCGATGTGTGGAGCCTCGGGTGCATCCTCTACGAGATGCTCGCCGGACGCCTGCCCTTCGAGGGCTCCTCCTCGGAGCTGCTCGTCGAGGCGGTCGTCGCGAAGGACCCGACGCCGATCGGCCGCCTCCGCGAGGATCTGCCCGCGGGGCTCGATCGTGTGATCCGCGTCTGCCTCGCGAAGGACGCCTCCGACCGCTACCGCGATGGCTGGGCGCTGCGGGACGACCTCGACCGGGTGCTGCGCGGCGAGCGGCCGCTCGCCCGGCCGCCGCGGGGACCGGCGCTCGTGCGGGCCCTCGTGCTCTCCGGGTTGGTCATGGCCGCCGCCCTCTGGGGCGGCTGGCCGGCGCGCGAGGGGCCCGGTCCGGTCCCGCCGCCGGCTCCCGATGCCCCGCGGTCCCCCCCGGCGACCGGTGCGCCTCCCCGGGCCGAGGGGCTCGCCGCTCGGGCCATGGCGGTCCGGCATTCGGACCCGACCGAGGCGGCGCGACTCCTCGAGGCGGCGATCGCCTCTTCCCCGGACCACGCGAGGGGCCTCGCCTGGCGCCTCGAGCGGGGTCTCGTCCTCTGGGCCGTGGGGCGCGCGTCGGAAGCCCTCGAGGAGTGGAGGGGAATCCCGGCGGGCGCTCCGGAGGCGAAGCTCGCCCGATTCTACGAAGGGCTCGAGGCCTTCTTCGCCCTGCGAACGGCCGATTCGCTCCGCGTCCTCAGCGCCTCCGCCTCCCTCGGTGGTCGGGCCGGCAACCTCGCCGATGCGGCCGTCTTCGCGGTGGCCCGTGACTGGCGCGCCGCCCGCGAGGTCCTGCGGGGCGAGCCCGGCTGGGAGGCCGCTCTCCTCCGGGGCTACGTGGAGCACCACGACCCCTCCGGCGATCGGGAGGCGGCAATCCGCGAGTACGGTGTCGCGCTCGCCGACGGGATCCCCTTCGGCTGGGCCTACGGCAACCGGGCCAACCTGAGACAGGAGGCCGGAGACTTGGCGGGGGCCCGGGCCGACTATGACGAGGCCCTGAGGCTCGACCCCGGGCTGGTGCTCGCCTGGAACAACCGGGCCGCCTTCCGGTTCGCACTGGGGGATCGCGAGGGGGCCCGGGCGGACGTCGAGCAGGCCCTGCGGCTCGACCCGAGCTACGGGCACGCCTGGCACAACCGCGGGCTCATGCGGGGGGAGAGCGGAGACCTGCGGGGCGCTCTCGAGGACGCGAGCGAGGCCGTCCGGCTGGAACCCCTCTACGCGGCGGCCTGGAACAACCGCAGCCTCGCGCGCCTCAGGTTGGGGGACGTGGACGGGGCGATCGCCGACGCGGACGAGGCCCTCCGGCTCGATCCGAGCGAGGCCAAGACCTGGATCAATCGCGGGAACGCGCGGGGGACCCGAGGGGATGTGGAGGGGGCGATCGCCGATCTCGACGAGGGGCTCCGGCGGAACCCGCGGCTCCTCGACGGCTACATGCTCCGGGCATTCGCCCGACGCTTGGGGGGCGACCTCGAAGGGGCCGCGGCGGACCTCGCGCGGGCGCTCGAGCTCGCGCCCCCCGACTGGCCCCGCCGGGCGGAGGCCGAGAGGCTCCTGAAGGGGGTCGAGGCCGCCGTCCGGGGGAGCCAGAAGGGCCGGTGAACGACTCCTCCCGAGCCGCTCAGCGCTCCCGGAACACCAGGATCGAGTGGCCGATCGCCGCGTCCGGCTCCCGCGCCCGGAGCGGGGCCAGCGCCTCGGTCACGTCCGGGGTCTCGTGGAGGCTCCCGCCCCACGCTGTCGCGCTGATCGCGCGGACCGGGGCGTCGGCGAGCCGCGTGCGGCCGTCGGGGCCCTCGACGAGGAGCGGCCGCCAGCGGATCCCGTACCAGGACGGGTCCGCGGTCCCGAAGTAGTAGAGGGCGATCTCGGGGACCCCCTCGCGCCGGGCCCACTCGGCGAGCGCGGGGAGGTCCTGTCCCCAGTCGAGGTTCGAGTCGAGGAGCGCCCGGCGGCCGCCCTCCGGTCCCCCGGCGAGGGCGTTGAAGTAGGCGAGGTGGTGCGGGTGGACGGAGAGCGCGGTGCCCGCGTGGGCCGCGAGGATGGCCGCGAGCCCCAGGCTTGCCACCCGCGGCGAAGAATTGGGGTCAGACCCCATTGTTCGTGGGACGCAGGGGGACGTGAGGTTCACGACCCGCGACGCGAGGACGAAGAGGGCCGGGTAGATCGGGAGGAGGTGGCGCTCGCCGATGTTGAGGCCGGAGGCGATCGCCGCGGCCCCGTAGACGAGGATCCACGCGAGCGCCGTCCGCTCGCGCCCGTCCGGGGAGCGGAGCCTCCGGCGCCAGAGCCCCGAGAGCGCGAGCAGCGCGAGCGTGGCGAGCGTGCTCTTCACGAGGAACGCGACCGGGAAGTAGAGCGGCTGCCCGCCGAGCCGCGCCTCGCCGAGGAGGAACGTCTTCCGGCCCGGGACCTTTCCGAGCATGCTCCCGAGCCCGTAGAGCCACGCCTCGGGGAGGAGCCGCAGGTCCCGCGCGAGGCCGAGCGCGCCGCCCGCGAGCCCTCCGGGGACTGCCGCCGGCCAGGCGAGGTCGAGCCCGGGCTCGGGCCCGGCCCGGAACCGGAAGCCGTACGCGGCCCAGACCACCGGGAGCGCCAGGAGGGCGGCGAGCGCAAGGAGGAGTGCGGACGCCGCGAGCCGCGCGGCGGGGCTCTCCCCCCGGAGCCGCGCGGGGACCGGGGAGCCGGTGCCGTGGACGACCGGCGCTCGGCGCCACGCCCGCCACGCCGCGAGCAGGACCAGCGCCGGCCCGAGAAGGACCGCCGAGAACTTCGTCGAGAGCGCGAGCCCGAGCGCCGTCGCCGCTGCGGAGAGGGATCCCGCGGAGGGCCGCGCGAGCATCCGCGCCCCGCCGAGCAGCGCGAGCGACTGCGCCACCGCCGCGGGCACGTCGGTCGTGAGGAGCGGCCCGTGCGCGAGGACGGCGGGCGAGAACGCCGCGAGCACCGCCCCCGCGAGGCCCGCCTGGGTTCCGTACCACGCGCGCGCCCAGAGCGCGACGAGGACCACGAGCGCCGCTCCCCACGCGAGGCCGGCCCGCCGCGCCGCGACCATACTCCCGTGAGGGTCGCCCGACGCGGCGAGCACGACGGGTCCCGCGCGCCAGCCCTTCCCCGCCCTCCAGGGTTCGTCGTCCGCAGGGATCGGGCGGTCCCCGAGCGGGAGGGTCCCGAGGAGGAACGCGAGGGGCGGGTGCTCGGGCACGCCGCGGAAGTCGCCTCGCCACGCCGCGAGCCCCGCCACCAGGTGCCCCGGCTCGTCAACGGTCGGGGACCGTGTCCGTTGCGACGACTCCGCGAGAGCCAGGTGGACCCCGACCGCGGCCGCGACGGCTCCGGGAAACGCGAGGCGGCGCCAAGCGGGCACGCCTGAATCGTCCAATCTCGCCCGCTGGACGTCCAACGCTCCGGCGGCTTTCGCCGTGTCGAGCGTGTTGACTTGTGCATTCGCCGTCTGCTACGGTGCCCATGAAAGACCTTCGATTGGCCACGAAGGAAGAGATGCTCCTGGCGGTCGAGGCCCTGAAGATGGGCCTCATGGACCCGGTCACGATCCAGAAGGGACTGGACCAGCAGAAGACGCTGGCCGACCAGGGGAAGCAGGTCAAGCTCTTCGAGATCTTCGTCCGGCAAGGCTCGCTCCCCCTCGACACCGCCAAG
Source organism: Planctomycetales bacterium (assembly GCA_022614695.1). GTDB lineage: Bacteria > Planctomycetota > JAKEIC01 > JAKEIC01 > JAKEIC01 > JAKEIC01. The sequence continues at coordinate 48,997 of JAKEIC010000077.1, forward strand.
GCCCTCATCAAGTTCCAGAAACTCGATGGGCTCCCGGACGGCTCGGGCCGCGAGCCGGTCGAGGGCTACCACGTGACCGGGAAGCTCGGCCGCGGCGGGATGGCGATCGTCTACGAGGCGGAGAAGCTCGCCGGCGGCGGGACGGTCGCGCTCAAGGTCCTGATGCCGGTCCACAACGGGAAGCCCGTCGAAGTGGCGCGCTTCCGCCGCGAGGCCGAGCTGCTCACCAAGTTCGACCACGCGAACATCGTGAAGGGCTACGACCAGGGCGAGTCGGGAGGCCTCCACTACCTCGCCATGGAGGTGGTCCGCGGGGAGTCGGTGCAGGCGATCCTCGATCGCGACGGGCCGCTCGACGAGGACCGCGCTCTCTACGTGATCGTCCACGTCGCGAAGGCCCTCGACTACTGCCAGAAGCAGGGCATCCTCCATCGCGACATCAAGCCCGAGAACATCCTGGTGACGCCCCAGGGGAGGATCGTCCTCTGCGACCTCGGCTTCGCGAAGCCGCTCGGCGGCGAGGACTCGACCGACCAGGACGGGACCACGTGCGGGACGGTCCAGTACATCTCGCCCGAGCAGGCGAGCGGCAAGGTGGACCTCGACATCCGGAGCGACATCTACTCGCTCGGGGCGACTCTCTACCACCTGGTCGTGGGGAAGGTCCCCTTCTCCGGCGGCGAGAGCATGGAGGTGATGGCGAAGCACGTCCTGGACGAGCTGGAGAACCCCCAGGCCCTCAGCAAGAACGTGACGTCGCACCTCTCCTACTTCATCATGAAGATGATGGCGAAGGAGCGCGAGATCCGCTACCAGAGCCCCGCGGAGCTGGTCGAGGACATCGAGACGCAGATCCTCGGGAAGAAGACCCTGGTCTTCAACCCGGACGGCGGCCCCAAGTCCGAGGACGACCTCTTCGAGGCCCCGGGCGCCCCCCCCCAGGCGAAGCCGGCCCGCGAGGCTCCCCGCGAGCGCCCGAGCCGCACCTTCGACGCGAACCGTCTGCGGCGGCGGCGCTGATCGGCGTCGCCTCGTACCGGCGTCGCCTCAATTCCCTCGCGCCTCCTCCGCCTTCCGGAGGAGCTCCTCCGCCTCCTTGAGGCGACCTGCTGCTGCTTCGAGGAAGCGAGCCCGCTGGGCTTCGCGGAGCTGCTGCTCCAGGGCGCCGCGCTCCGCGGGTTCGTCGGGGAGCCGAGCCGCCGCCTCGAAGGCCTCGATGATCCTCTCGATCAGGTCAAGGCGGTCCGGAACGTCGGAGACGATCAGCGAATTCGTGACGACATCGTAGTCCACCCCGCCGAGGGGCTTCCCGCTCTTGTCCCGAGTCAGGCAAGCCTCGACGGCACGGGCCAGCGGGAACTTCACGTCCTTGTCCCAGAGCCTCTCCCGGACGTCCTGCCGGTCGGTGCGGGTGGGACCCGCGCTGCGGAGCCGGATGACCCGCGTCTCGAGATGCTTCTTGAGCCCCTCCGGGTTCCGGATGACCCAGATGTCCGCGTCCGGCTCCTTCACGAGGGTCATCTCGACAGCCTTCACCACCGAGTCCAGGGCCTTCCTCCAGGGGGTCCTCCGGAGTCGCACCGAGACGGGCAGCGGCCTCGGCACGTCGCTCCCGACGACGACGTTCGCGCCCACGGCCGCGGCGATCGCCTGAACGACATCCCGAAGGTCGGCCTTCTCGAAGTCGAGATCCACGACGGCCGGTCGTGAGACCGTCCAGACGGCGCCGGACTTCTCGGAGACGCAGCCCGCGGCATCCGCCACGATGCGCAACGCGTCTTCCCAGTGGACATCCTCGAGCTTCACGGTCACGAGGATCGGCGGCCAGACGTCCGCGAGCGGCGTCCTCTGCGCGTCCTTCCCCAGCAGGATGTTCCGCCCCGACTTCTCCTTGAGGAACGCGATCGCCTCGACGAGAGGCTTCTCCTTCACGTCGAGCGTGATGCGCGGCTCGTCCTCCAGAGGTGCCGCGAGGATCCCGGCGACCGCCCCGAACCCCGCGCGGCCAAGATCGAACGGGAGCCGCAAGTTCCTCCCCGGCGCTCCGCCCCGCTCGAAGCCCCGGAGATCACGGGCCTCCGGCTCGGGCGGGTCCTCCTGCGCCCGTGCTGGTCCCGCGACTGCGGGCAGGACTGCGCAGGCTATCCCGCCGACGAGGGCCATCCACCTCGCGCCCATAGCGTCCTCCCTTACCCCGTGAACTCCTACGGTATGACCTGAATGACCTCGACCGGTTGGCTGATCCCCTTCGCCTTGATGCGTCCCACGACCTCGAACTTCATCTCCTTCTTGATGTCCTGGCTCCGGCCGAGGATCGCGTCGAAGGTGTGCTGGCTGATGAGGATCTGGCCGGGTTCGGCGGCCTCGCAGAGGCGGTGGGCGAGGTTCACGTGGTGGCCGAGGACGGTGTATTGCATGCGCTTGTCCGTGCCGATGGTGCCGACCATCATCTCGCCGGTGTTGATGCCGATCCCGAGTTGCGGCGCGGGCTTCCCTTCCGCCGCCCACTTCTCCGTGAGCTTCTTGTGGCCGCGCTGCATCTCGATCGCGACGCGCAGCGAGTCGAGCGCGTGGTTCTCGTTCGGGATCGGCGCCCCGAAGATCGCCATCACCTCGTCGCCGACCACCTTGTCGAGAGTCGCCTCGTGCTTCTCGATCATTTCAATCATGAGCCCCAGGTACTCGTTGATGATGTCCCGCACGGCCTCCGGAGGCATCTTCTCCGAGGTCGAGGTGAAGCCGCGGAGGTCCCCGAACAGCACGGTCATCGCCTTTCGCTCGGCCTTGAAATAGTCGCGCTTGAGCTCCTTCATCTTCGCGATCACGGCGGGCGCGACGAAGCGCTGGAAGGTCTGCTCGAGGTCGCGGAGGTCGGTCAGGTCCTCGATCAGGATCTGCGGCTTCCCGTTCTCGACGTTCACCTTCACCCGGTAGGTGAGGTCCTTCCCCTGGGCCGGGTCGGGCCACGTCCGCTCGCGGGAGACCGGCCGCCCGTTCCCGCGCGCCTCGGAGACCAGCTCGCGGAGGAGCCCCGGTCCCCAGGGGAACTGGTCCACCGCGGAGAGGTGCTGGCCGACCAGGTTCTCGCGCGGGACGCCGAGGGCCTTGGCGAGCGCCGAGTTCAAGTACTCGATCCGATCCTGCTCGTTGAGTTGGATGACCTTCTCCTCGAGGCCGGCGATGCTGCGGAGCGCGCCCTGCTGCCCGGTGCCCTCCTTCTTGAGGACCCGGACCTGACGCCGGAGCTCGGCGAGCTCGTCGAGGAGCTCTCGTTTGCTGGTGAGCCGGTCGAGGAGGCCCATGAGGGAACGGGCGCCCGCGGCCCGAAGAGTCGAGCGCTTGGGCACCCCGAGGATCGGGCAGGTTACCGGAGCCTGGGGAAGGGGTCAACGCGCTTGCGCCCGGCCGCTCGGTCGCGATAATCCCCCGCCCCGGGAGGGCGGAGGGACGCATGGCTCGCGAGTGCCAGTACTGCGGGAAGAAGACGCGCTCCGGGATGATGTACACCCGCCGCGGGCTCGCGAAGAGGAAGGGCGGCGTCGGCCGGCGCATCACGGGCCACAACAAGCGCACCTTCGAGCCCAACGTCCAGAAGATCCGCGCGGTCGTCGGGGGGCGGGTCGTCCGCGTGAAGATCTGCACCCAGTGCCTCCGGACCGGCCTCGCCCAAAAGCCCGCCCCCGGGCGCGGGAAGAAGCCCGCGTCCTAGCGCCCCGGCTGACGGGGCTCCGGCGGGCCGCTACCATCACCCGCGCATGGCGGCGGGACGAACGGCGCTCCCGGTCACCGAGCGGGTGAACCCCGCGACCGCGGACCTCGACCTCCTGCCCACGCGCGAGGTGGTCGCGCGGCTCCTCGCCGAGGAGGCGAAGGTGCCGGCGGCCGTCGCCGCCGAGGCGCGGGCGATCGCGCGCGTGGCCGACCGCGTCGCCGGGGCGCTCGCCGGGCGAGGCCGCCTCCTCTACGTGGGCGCGGGGTCGAGCGGGCGCGTGGGCGCCGCCGACGCGGCCGAGTGCCCGCCGACGTTCGGGACCGATCCGGAGCGCGTGGTCGCGATCCTCGCGGGGGGGCCCGGAGCGCTGCTCCGGGCCGTCGAGGGCGCCGAGGACTCGGCCGAGGACGGGGCGGCGGCCGTGGCGTCCCGCGGCACGGGGCCCGGCGACGTCGTCGTGGGCCTCTCGGCGAGCGGTCGGACCCCCTTCGTGCTGGGGGCGCTGGCGGAGGCGAGGCGCCGCCGGGCGTTCACGGCGCTGGTGACCTCGGCGGGCGCCCCGCGCGGGACCGCCGACCTGGTGATCGCGCCGTGGACCGGCCCGGAGGCGATCGCCGGTTCCACGCGCTTGAAGGCCGCCACCGCGGCGAAACTCGTCTGCTCGGCGATCACCACGGCGGCGATGGTCCGCCTCGGGAAGGTCCACGGGAACTTCATGGTGGACCTGACCCCGGCCTGCGCGAAGCTCCGGGACCGGGCGCGGAGGATCCTCGGGGACCTCGCCGGAGCGCCGCCCGCCGAGGCCGACCGCCTGCTCGCGGCGGCCGGCGGGTCGGCCAAGGTCGCCGTCGTGATGGCGCGCGCCGCCTGCGGCGCGGCCCAGGCCCGGGCCCGGCTCGCGCGCGCGCGGGGCGCGCTCCGGCGGGCGCTCGACCACGGGCCCCGACGCCGCGCCCCGCGGAGGAAGGGGGCCCGGTGAGCCCCCTCGCCCCCTTCCGCCTCGAGCCGATCCTCAAGGAGAAGCTCTGGGGCGGCCGCCGGCTCGCCGAGGTGCTCGGCCGCCCGCTCCCGCCCGGCGCGCGCGTCGGCGAGTCGTGGGAGGTCTCGGACGTGGGGGACGACGTCTCGCGGATCGCGTCGGGCCCGTGGCGGGGCCGGACCCTCCGCGACCTGGCGCGCGCGGAGCCGGCGGCGCTCTACGGCCCCGGGCGCCTCGCCCCGCCGTGCTTCCCGCTCCTCGTGAAGTTCATAGACGCGACCGAGGCGCTCTCGATCCAGGTCCATCCCGACGACGAGACGGCCGCGGCCCTCGGCGACCCGTCCGGGAAGGCCGAGGCGTGGGTGGTCCTCCACGCCGAGTCCGGCGCCTCCCTTTGGCGAGGGCTCGAACCGGGCATCACGCGGGCCCGGTTCGGCGAGCTGCTCGAGGCCGGCCGCGCGTCCGAGGCGATCCACAGGATCGCGGCGGCGGCGGGGGACGCGGTCTACGTCCCGCCCGGGAGCGTCCACGCGATCGGGGCGGGGATCCTCCTCTACGAGATCCAGCAGGCGGCCGACGTGACCTATCGCCTCGACGACTGGGGACGCGTCGGGGGGGACGGGAAGCCGCGGCCGCTCCAGCGCGGGAAGGGGCTCCGGTCGGTGGATTTCGTGACGCCCTGCCTCGACAAGCGCCCCCCCGCGCGGCTCGGGCCCGGCGACGAGCTGCTCGTCGCGTGCGAGAAGTTCACGCTGCGTCGGTGGCCGGGGCCCGCCGAGCGCGAGGAGGACCCCGGACCGCTCGGTCCCCACGTCCTCACGTCCGTCGCCGGGGAGTGCGTGCTGGCGGGCGCCTTCGGGGAGGAGCCCCTCCGGCGCGGGGAGACCGTGCTGGTCCCGCACGCCGCGGGCCGGTACCGGGTGCGCCCGCGCGGGGAGGCGACGCTCCTCTGCGCGAGCGCGCCGGGGCTGGCCAATTCCCCTCCTTCCGGCTGGCGCCGGGGCGGGCCAGTCGCTTGAATGGCGCCCCCGCGGGATCCCCATGGCGACCACGAGACTCAACCGGCTGCTCGCCTCGGCGGGCTACGGCTCGCGCCGGGCCTGCGACGAGCTGATCGCCGAGGGGCGGGTCACGGTGGACGGGTTCCCCGTGCGGGACCTCGGCGTCACCGTGGACCCCGAGGAGCGGGACGTCCGCTGTGACGGCGTGCGGGTCCGGCCCGCGCGGCGGGTCGTCTACGCCTTCCACAAGCCGCGCGGAGTGATCTGCACCGACGCCCCGGGGAATGCCCCGCGCGCGGTGGACTTCCTCCCGAAGGACGGCCGGAGGCTCTTCGCGGTCGGGCGGCTCGACGCCGAGTCGTCCGGGCTCCTGCTCTTCACCAACGACGGCGACCTCGCCAACCGCATCGCCCACCCGCGCTACGGGGTCCCGAAGACCTACCGCGTCCGGGTGAAGGGCGAGGTCCCGGAGGCCGACGTCGCGCAGATCGAGCACGGGGTGTGGCTCGCCGAGGGGCGCACCGGCCCCGCGCGGGTCCGGGTGGTCCACCGCGAGCGGCAGAAGACCATCCTCCTCGTCACGATCCGCGAGGGAAGGAACCGCGAGGTGCGCCGGGTGCTCGCGCGGCTCGGCCACCGGGTCGTGCGGCTCACGCGGGTCGGGATCGGCGGGCTGCCGCTCGGGAACCTGAAGCCCGGGCGGTTCCGGATCCTCGCGCCCGAGGAGGAGTGGACCCTCGTCGAGAGCACGGCGCCGCCGGCGCGCGCCATGGAGCCGCCGTGGCCGGAGCGCCGGAAGGACGATTCGACGCGGCGACACGGGGACGCGGCGACGCGGCGAGGAGCCAAGCCGGGAGACGCCGCCCCGTCCCGCGCGCAGGGAAGCTGGGCCCGGAGGCCCCCGTTCGGGCGCGGGAGCGCCGGAGGGAGCGGAGGGGGCAAGAGCCGCGGACCCGGGCACGGGCGGGGAGACCGACGGAGGCGGCACGGAGCCGGAGGACGGCCGCGCCGCAGACATCGCAGGAGGGACCGATGAACGTGACCACCCGGAGCCTCATGGCGGCGGCGTCCGTCGCCGTACTCGTGGGTTGCCAGGGAGGCGGGGCCCCCTCCGCCTCGGGCGGCGGGGACGCGCGCCCGGGGACGACCGCACCCCCGGCGACGGCCCCCGCCTCCGCGCCGGCCCCGGCTGCGCCCGCCCCGGACCCGAAGTGGAAGGAGGTCTCCGTGCTCACGAAGCCGTCGTCTTCCGACGGGGTCACCGAGGCGAAGCTCGGGAACGGCCTCCGGATCCTCGTCCAGGAGATGCACGACGTCCCCGTCGTGACCGCGATGGTCTGGTACCGCGTGGGCTCCGCCAACGAGAAGGACGGCGCGACCGGGCTCTCGCACTATCTCGAGCACCTGATGTTCAAGGGGACCGACAAGCTGAAGAAGGGCGAGATAGACGACATCACTCTCCGGAACGGCGGCGCGAACAACGCCTTCACGTCCCAGGACTACACCGCCTACTACTTCGACTTCGCCTCGGACCGCTGGGAGGTGGCTCTCGAGATCGAGGCGAACCGGATGCGGAAGTGCGCGTTCGACCCGAAGGAATTCCAGGCCGAGAAGAAGGTCGTGCTCGAGGAGCTGAAGATCAACCTCGACAGCCCCGACGGGAAGCTCGAGCGGAAGATCGAGGAGACGCTCTTCGCCGGCCTTCCCTACCGCCACCACGTCCTCGGGACGCTCCAGGACGTGACGGACCGCGTGGACCAGGACGTGGTCAAGACCTACTACGACCGCCACTACTGGCCCGCGAACGCCACCGTGGTCGTCGCGGGCGACGTGAGGACGGAGCGCGTGCTCTCGCTGGTGGCCGAGAGGTTCGGCGGGATCGCGCCCGGGAACCCCGCCGACCCGCTCCCGGCGAAGCGGGCCGCCCCGCCCGGCGACCGGCGCGTCGAGGTGCGCCAGCCGCTCGAGGTCCCGCGGTTCACCGTGGGCTACCCGACCGTGCGCACGGGGGACCCGGAGGACTACGTCCTCGACGTGACCCGTCAGGTCCTGGTCGGCGGGAAGTCCTCCCGGCTATACCGCCGGCTCGTGGACGGCGAGAAGCTCGCGACGGACGTCTCGGCGTGGAACGACTCGCGGCGTCTGCCCGGGGCCTTCTTCGTGAGCGTCGAGCCGAAGGCGGAGGCGGACCGGGCCCGGATCGAGGCTGTGGTCGCCGAGGAGATGGAGCGGCTCGGGAAGGAGCCCGTCTCCGAGGCGGAGTTGTCGCGGGCGAAGAACCTGATCGTCGCCTCGTTCGTTTTCGAGAAGGAGACCGCGCACAACCGCGCCTCGGCGCTCGGCAAGTACGACACGATCGCCGACTGGCGTTACGTCGAGACGTACGTGCCGAGGATCGAGGCGGTCGCGGCGGCCGACGTGAGGCGGGTGGCCGCGGAGTTCCTCGTGCCCAAGAACCGGATCACGGGCTGGGCCCTCCCGCCCGAGGACGGCCCGAAGGGCGGCGCCGGGGGCGGGGCCGGCGCCGGGGGCGGGGCCCGGCGCTCGGCGCGTCCCGGCCAGGCCGGGTTCCGCGGCCACTTCCGCTCGCCCCTCCAGTCGGCCGGCGGCGCCGGTGCCGACGCGCCCGCGCTCCCGGTCCGGCGCTTCGCCCTCCCGAACGGGATGAAGCTCCTGGTCCTCCCCCGGAAGGGCGCGCCCATCGTGGCGCTCCGCGCCTTCGTGGACGCCGACCGGCGCCACGAGCCGA